>NZ_JBFBAJ010000010.1:0-315030 GCF_040682215.1 Actinoplanes sp. NPDC051346
CCACCGTGTGGCGGCGCGGAGCTCGACATGGCATCGATGTCGAGATGGTCACCCGCCGCCCGGCGGAGAAGGGCTTCCGCGCGTTGCCGCGCCGGCGGGTGGTCGAGCGAACTTTCGGCTGGCTGATGCAACACCGCCGGCTCGCCCGCGACTACGAGTCCCTCCCACAACGATCACGCGCCATGATCCTCTGGGCCATGGCTAACACAATGTCCCGCCGGCTGACCGGAGAATCCACCCAAACCTGGCGCGACTGAACACTGCCAATCCAGGTCAGGCCCGGCCCTCCGGGATCAGATGCCCTCTAAAAGGCCCTATCACGATCTTGGGAAGCCCTGGCGGGAGTCTCGGTAGCGTGTACTCATGGCCCAGCCACCGGTATTAGATGAGGATCTGGTGAAGCTGCTTCGCGATCGTGATGGCGTGGAGACCGTGGTGATGCTTCAGGACGGTCGTCGCCTGGTCGTGTACGACATCGCGTGGGGCTACGACCTCGGCGACCAGTGGGCTCACGTGACGACGAATATCAGCCCTGGCCGTGAGGGCGCCGCAGTGGACCTGTTCTGGACAAGCGAGGTGGATTCGGTGATCGACCCAGACGCCGGCCGGAAGATCTACACCGCTTCGTAGCTGCCGTTCGTCCAGCGGACCAGGCGTCGCCAGCAGATCAGGACACAGGCGAGGCTGACAAGGCCGTCGTGGATGTCGAGGCGGCGTTCCCAGCGCACGGCGAGGCGGCGGAACTGATGCAGTAGCGCGAAGGTTTGCTCGACGACGTAGCGCAGCTTGCCCAAGCCTTTGATCCCTGGCGTCTTGGGTCTGGGGATGATCGGCTCGGTGCCGCGCTCGCGGCAGGCCCGGCGGAAGTCTGCACTGCTATAGGCCTTATCGGCCAGCAGCGTCACGAATCGGCGTCGCGGCCGGCCCGGGCGCCCGGCGATCGGCCGGTAGCCATCTAGCAGGTCCAGGGCGCGGCTGATGTCGGGCACGTTCGCGCCGGAGGTGAGTACGTAGATCGGGGTGCCGTTGCCGTCGCAGATCAGGTGGTGCTTGGAGCCGGGCTTGCCGCGGTTGACCGGCGACGGGCCTGTCCCGGTACCCCCTTTTTCGCGTCGATGTGGCTGCCGTCCATCGCCGCTCTCGACCAGTCGGGGTGCAGGTAAGGAACTTGCCACCAGATCCAAACGGCGCTGATCTTGGGCGTAACGCTCTGATACAGCGGCGGCCGTTGCCGGCTGGCCATACTCCCTTCACTGGCCCGGCGGAGGCTCGTCAGCGCTTTCGGGAAGGAAGCCGCAGAGACGTGGGCTGCAGTCGGCCTCGTGATCGCGGCTCCAGAGGTAGGTGTCACGTTCGATGGCGCGAGCGCGGTGAACAAGTCGCAGTTGTTCTCTTCGCGGCACGGTCGAGGGCAATACTGCGAAGGTCTCAGGGAGTACGGCGAGCATGCCGCTGACCTGCTCGCCGTCGTACATCCGCAGCAGCATGGTGCACTGCCACCAGCGGATCTGGCCGCCTTCGGCATTCGGTCTGCCGGGCCAGTAGTAGTCCGCCGGATCGGGGACGATGTAGTGGACGGCGTCGGGATCCAGGTGGGCCGGCAGCCATGGTCCGCCTTTGCCGAGGCCGAGTCGCAGGCGTCCGGCTTCTTCGTACAGGGCGCAGACCGCGGCGGTGTTGAGGGCTTTGAGAACGTTTGCCTCCGTAGGCAGCGGCTGGCGCCCGACCGGCGCTCGGACCGGCCAGCGGCCCAGCAGTACACCGACCTGCTGCCGCAGCGTCATCGGCAACGGACCCTTGCGGTTGGCCGGTAGCGGCGGTGGTGGCGTCCAGGTGAGGCCTGCCTGCTCGATGTGGCGCAGCATCCATGCCTGCCCGTCCGGGCCGGCGGTATTCCAGGTCCAGCTCATCGGCCGTTTGTCCATCGCCTGCTCACGGCTGCTGCCGGAGGTTCCCCGGCGCGACGGACGCCAGGTACTGGGCCGGGTGATTCCCGGCAAGTTGTGGCACAGATTGGACAGGAACCTGATGCGATCCAGATTCTCATCAAGGGTGCTGTCTTCCGGCCGGCGCTGGAGGTTCCCGGCCAGGCGTCGGATCTCGGTGAAGGCCCTGGCCGCCAACATCGCGGCGATGTCCCGATCGAGCCGGGTATCGCGGCGGCTCACGCCGCGTCACCAGCGCGGCCGTGACCGGCGCGGTCCAGAACGCGGTAGACCGTCGCCCGGCCGACAGAGAACATCTCCATCAGGTCGGCGATCGAGTACTCGCCGCTAGCGCGCATCCGGACCAGCTCGGTTTGCTGCCTAGCGGTCAGCTTGGGCTTTTTGCCTTTCAGTCTGCCCTTGGAACGTGCCACGGCCATACCCTCACGGGTGCGCATCTTCAGCAGGTCCGCTTCGAACTCGGCGAACACGGCCAGCATGTTGAAGAACATCTTCGACATCGGGTCGGCCGGATCGTAGATGCTTCCCCCTAGCGACAGGCGTACGCCGCGGGTGACCAGGGCGTCACCGATGTCGCGGGCGTCGGGGACCGACCGTGCGAGCCGGTCGAGCTTGGGCACGACGAGCGTGTCGCCGGCGCGTACGGCTGCGAGGGCTTGGTCGAGGCCGGGACGGGCGCGATTGGTACCGGTCAGTCCCTTGTCTAGATAGATGCGCTCGGCGGGGACGCCGAGGGAGGTGAGGATCTCGCGCTGAGCGGTGAGATCTTGCAGGACGGTTGAGCATCGGGCGTAGCCGATCAGTTCTCCCACTGGCCGATCGTACCGTTTAGCCCCCGATCACCGGACAGTCGTCCGGACCACCTATCTGAGACGACAGTGCTGCTGTTCGGCGCGTCGGAACGGATGCGCCGGCGGCGTCCCACTGATCGTTCCCCTATCGGACATCCGCACCGCGGCCTGATCGGACGCCCCGAGCGTGTGCGGAAGATCGGATGGCTCGGCGTTTCGGTACGAGCACGCCGAGCTCACAGTCTCCGTCCCGGAGGATGTTGGTTGGTAGTCTGCGTGATCATCGGGCGGGAGACGAAGGTTCAATGGGCGCGAAGACCGCACTGCTTGCTCTCACCAAGGGTGATTTGCGTTCTGCGCTGCGGGGAGCGGCTGAAGCCGACGCCGCGGAGGTCCTCGCGCTCGTACGTGAAATACACCCCGGCTATGACGTGACACCGATTGCCGACGGTGTGCTCGGTGACGATACCTATCCGCCGGATGACACCAGCTACGCGACTGTGCTGGCCGGGGCCGAGTTGTTCTGCGATCGTCGGCTTGTCTGCGATCGCCCGTCGCAGATGCCTGCCCGTCTGCTTCGTGCTGGAGGTGACCGGCGGATCATCATGCACGGGATGCACTCGGTCTCTGATTGGCTGTGCTTCGCGGTGTGGGAGAACGGCGCTCTAACTTGATCTTTAACCTGTTCGGCGTGGGCGGGGGTTGCCGGCGGTCTTGGGTTTCTTCCGGGCGTTGGGGCTGATGTGCACGTCGTGGCGGGGTGTGGATCGGTTGTTGCGTCGGCCGGGTGGTCTGCCCGGGCCGGGGCGGCAGGGTTTCGGTGCGCTGGCCAGGCTGCTGGTCTTCGCGCGGAGGTGCCGAAACCCGCGACGGACCCGGGCGGGTGAGAGCCGGTCGGGCGGCGCGGTCTTCTCCCACGGGCGGCGTAGGTCGGCGGCCAGACCGCGGGCCAGACGCAGCTGGGTGTAGACGGCGAGGATGAGCCAGGTCCAACGGTCGGCCTGCTCGGGTGTGCGGATCTTCGGGGTAGTCCAGCCGAGGGTCTGCTTGAACAGCCGGAACATGTGTTCGATGTCGAACCGGCGCAGGAACGCCTGCCAGAGTCGGTCGACGTCGCCGGCGGTGGTGTCGTTGCCGGAGTACCACAGCCAGACCGGCTTAGGGACGGCGCCGCTGGGCAGCCGGGCCACGTCGAGGCGGATGACAGTGCCCTCGATGACGGGCAGCTTGTTGGCGCCGTCGATCCAGGCGCTGCGGTGCGTTAGCCGCGGATGCAGCCGGTTCCAGGCTCGAACCGTGGCGGTGCCGTAGAGGCGGGTCTCGGACCCGGTGGCCGCGTCGGGCTCGTCCCAGCTGCCGGGGTCGCCGAAGATGAACTCGCCGCCGTGGCGGGGCGGCCGGCCGTTCGTGCCGGGCAGCCGGGGCGGGGCCGGCCGGCGCAGCACCCGGTCGCAGCGCATCCGCCCCAGCACCTGCACCGGCAGGTCCCGCAGCAGCCAGGCCAGGCGGGGTGTGTCGTAACCGGCGTCAGCGACCACCAGCATCTGCGGGTCGCCAGGGTGCCACTGCCCGGCCGCGATCAGCCGCTGCCCGAGCTGACGCAACTGCCCGGCGGTGACGGTAGCCGCGTCCTCGCCCGGCACCAGCCGCACCGCGTCCAGCGGCGCGGTCCACGAGCTGCGGCCCGGCTCCAACGCCACCACAATCGAATACGGCCAGCCGGGAACCATCACGTGCTGGTCCTTGCCCCGCCCGTAGGTGTGGCACAGAATCCGCGCCGGCGAGGTGTTCGCGTCCGGGCGCAGCCAGCAGGTGATGTCCACTGCCAGGACCATGCGACCATCGGCCGCCCGGGGCAGCGGCACGCTCGCCAGCACGCCGCGCAGCCGCTCGACGTCGACCCGGCCTCGGGCCAGCGCGGCATACAACGAGCCGTGCCCCCGTCGATGCTCATCAACCAGCGCCAACTCCACCAGCGACCGCACCGGCCCGTCGGCGCACAACACCGCATCGGCCAGCTCGAACAACGCATCCGACCGCGCGGTCAGACAGCCGTAGAACGCCCGACGGAACCCGGCCAGGTCCCCGCACGCCTCCCGCAGAGACCCGTCATGCACACTGGTCACCAGAACAGCCCTTGGCTATCGACGTTCTTCCCTAGACAAGAAGATCATCGACCAGGGGCTTTCCCCATGATGGACCAGGGTCCCACCCGACCCGTCAGAGGTTAAAGATCAAGTTAGCTTGCCGCCTGACCTCTGGCTCCTGCCCCGCCGCCGCCTGTGTCAGGTCAGGTGGGACGTGTCGTTGAGTTGAACGATTCCCCGGTTGCGGAAGAAGTCGTCCTCACGCAGGGACGTGATACCGCCGGACGAGAAGCGGAAGCTGACGAAGCCGGCCGCGTCGATGGGCATGCCGATCCACGCCGCGACGATGAACGTCGCCGTGCCCCCGTGCGTCACCACGATTTGGTTCTCCACCTGCGACCGCAGGATGCGCTCCAGTGCCGCGTCGCCTCTGGATGCGTGACCACGTACACATTTCTCATCCCCGGCCTCCTCGACCTTCGAACCTGCCGACATACGTAGTGGTCGACGAGTCCGGCGGCGAGGTGCGGCCGACCAGTGTCTATCCGCAAGACCTGGTGCTGGGTGATCGCAGCGCTGACGACGTGCCGCTCGTTCGCGGTGGACTTGTGCGCTCAACCTGCGGGCAGGTCCAAAGGCGCCGTAATCGCGAAGTTCCGGTCGACGGCCCGCACGAGAGCCCTTCCGCGTTCCTCCAAACCCATCCGTATCGTCCACGCCTCGAGTGCGGCGAGGAACCCGGCCAAGTCTCGCTGCACATCCGTGAGCAGACCGGGCAGTGCCAGCCGAGGCACAACAACGTTCGCATCCGCGGACCGACTTTGCTGACGGTCCGGACCTCCGTGCTGCCACACGCGCAGCTCGTCGCCAACGACCTCGATCTCGGGCCCCGGGTCATGGCCGAGCCACGGCGTTCCACCAGCGATGACCTGCGCCCACTCTCGCCAATCCTCCAAGCCCGCGCAGCAGCCCGGCACCACCGCCATCCCGGTGACCGTGTCGACCGGCCGCAGGCCACCCGGCACGACAAGGACCTCCTGGGCGAGCAGTGTGTCCACGACCTCGTCACGTCCGCCTGGAGCGGCGACATCGAGCGGATGAGCCAAAGCGGCCACGAAGAGTCCGACCTGCTCATCGGTGGAGTCGGTCCCGAGCGCGAGCCACGACCGCGCGGTCATCCGCGCGACCGGCCACGGGGGCGGCGGCTCAGCGTCGAAAGCCGGAACCTCTACGACGGCCTGCAATTTGATCACCAGCACAGTCAAGCCGAGCTACCCGGGAAAAGCCCCCGGTTTACCCGGTCGACTACCTCCACGCCCAACGGGAACTGCTCGCCAAGCTTCACCTCGGGTAGGGCCCGGACGCTTAATGGAGAAGCGTGGGCATGCCTATTCCGCTACCGTCCCGGCGGTGGAGCATTCGGACGGGTACTTCGATGAGCAGGTGGCCGCGCGCTACGACGATCCCTCGTCGGGGATGTTCCGGCCGGAGCTCATCCACGCCACTGTGGATGTTCTGGCACAGCTCGCGGGCACCGGTCCGGCGTTGGAGCTCGGCATCGGCACGGGCCGGGTGGCGTTGCCGCTGACGGGTCGCGGCGTGACCGTGCACGGCATCGACCTGTCTCGCGCCATGGTGGCGCGGATGCGGGACAAGCCGGGCGGCGACAAGATCGAGGTCACGATCGGCGACTTCGCGACGGCCAGCGTGGGGGGCTCCTTCACGGTGGCCTATCTGGTCTTCAACACCATCATGAATCTGGTCAGCCAGGAGGAGCAGGTCGCCTGTTTCCGCAACGTCGCCGCTCACCTGCGGCCCGGCGGCTGTTTCGTCGTCGAGGTCATGGTGCCGGAGTTGCGCCTGCTGCCGCCCGGGCAGACCATCCGCGCCTATCCGGCCACGCCGTCGCGGTGGTCGTACGATGTCTACGATGTCGCCAGTCAGGCGCTGACCTCGAACTATCTGTCCCTCTCCGGTGAGCGGTCCGAGCATCGCAGCATTCCGTTCCGCTATGTGTGGCCCGCTGAGCTCGACCTGATGGCCCGGCTTGCCGGTCTCCAGCTGCGGCATCGGTGGGCCGACTGGCAGCGTGCTCCGTTCACCGGCGACAGCCCTCAGCACGTGTCGATCTGGGAAAAGCCGACACCGAGCGGAAGCTGAGACGCCACTCCGCAGGAGATCAGGACGGCTACTCTGCGTATATGAAGCACGCGTGGACCGTCGCCGGCGAACTCGGGCGGGAGCACGCCAAAGCCGAGGAAAAGCCGGTGGGCGAGGGAAAGCCGGCGGCGGAGAGCGTGCGGAGCGGCCCTGAGTGGGCGGCCCCGGTGCGGGACGAGTCCGACCCGGGGGCTCCGGCGGCGAGCGCGGACCGGCCCGGTTTCCTCTACGGCGCGGCCCTGGGCGTGGCCGTCCTCGCCGGCTTCGGCGTCGGCCGGGTCACCGCTTCCGCCGATCAGCCGGCGCCTACGCCGTCCGTGCCGGCCGGCGCGAGCTACGTCGAGTACATGGCGGGTTCGCCGGCACCGCCGGGGGCGCAGGCCGGCGGCGGTGCCGCGCACGTCCACGCCACCGACGGTTCGACCACCTCTGTGCAGCCCGTCGGCGGGCTCGCGCTCAGCGCCTCCGGGCTCACCCTGGCACCGCGGAGCGCCACGTTCCGGGCGGGGCGGCGGCAGCCGTTCGCTTTCCGCGTCACCGCCGCGGGCGGCGCGCCGGTCACGACGTACACCACGGTGCACGACAAGCTGCTGCACCTGGTCGTGGTCCGGCGGGACCTGACCGGATATCAGCATCTGCATCCGACCATGGCCCCGGACGGCACCTGGGGCGTCGACCTGACGCTGGCCGAGCCCGGCAGCTACCGCGCGATCGCCGACTTCACCGCCATCGTCGGTGGCCAGCAGGTCGCCGCGACTCTGGGCGTCGACCTGACGGTGGCCGGCACGTACCGGCCCATGGCCCTCCCCGCGGCGGCGACCGCCGCGACGACCGACGGTTTCACGGTGCGTTACACCGGCACGCCGCGCACGGACACTTCCCAGCCGCTGCTGATGACCGTGACGGGTCCCGGTGGTCAGCCGGCTCCGCTGGAGCCGTACCTGGGCACGTTCGGTCACCTGGTGGTGATGCGGGAGGGCGACGTGGGCTATGTCCATGTGCACCCGGAGCCGCAGTTGGCCGGCGGGGCGGTGAAGTTCTGGCTCGCCCCGCCGGGACCCGGCCGGTACCGGATGTTCTTCGACTTCCAGGTCGCCGGCCGGGTCCACACCGCCGCGTTCACCGCGGTGGTGGGCTGAGCGGGTCAGTCGAGCACGGGTTTGCTGGGATAACCCAGGGTGGCCCCTTCTCCGAAGGAGGTCAGCGTGCGCAGCCCCCAGCAGGTCACCGCGCCGCTGGTCAGCGCCGCGCAGCTCGTCTTGCCGTTGGTGGCGTACATCGCCGCCAGCATGATCCCGGCGCTGTCGTAGGTGACCTGAGCGTTCGGTTCGGTGGCGCGGAGGAGCCCGTTGCCGACCTGTCCGGCGGATCCCTCGCCGAAGCACCAGCCCTGGGCGTTGGAGCTCTTCACACAGGTGACGTCGCCGAAGGCGGCGATCCGCGAGGCGATCATCGTCGGCAGCACGGTCGGCGCGCTGCGCGCGGTGGTGTCGCCGAGGCCGAGCTGGCCGGCGTTGTTGGCGCCGAAGCACCACAGGGCCCGGGTCGGCAGCAGCGAGACGGCGCAGCTGTGCGCGCGGCCCGCGCCGAGGTTGATCACTCCGGCGAGGTTCGGGATCTTCTGGGCCAGCGTGCCCGGGCCGACGGCGCCGAGCTGGCCGTCACCGTTCTCGCCGAAGCACCACACCGCTCCTGACGTCGGCGTGGTCGTCACGTAGTTCTCCGCGGTGCAGGCGTGCCGGTAGCCGACGGCGATCTGCGACAATCCGGACAGGACGACGCCGTCGGCGCCGCGGACCTGGGCCGGCGCGGGGTGCGGATCCTGGCCGGTCAGGCCGGCACCGATCAGGTCCGACCTGCCGAAGCACCACAGGGTGCCGCCGTTCTTGCGGGCGCACGTCGCCTTGTCGCCGACCGCGATCTCGCTGACCAGGGTGATGGCGACCTTGGAGACGCCGATCGTCGCCGACGCGGGTTGACCCGCCTGGCCGGCGTCGTTGGCGCCCCAGCAGTACATCTCGTTGGCGACGGTGGCCACGCAGGCGGTCTCCGTGCCGACGGCGATCATCCGTGGCACGACGCCGGCGGGCAGGGGCACCTGGACCGGGCCGGGCCGGGCGATCCCCGGCTCGCTGCCGGCGGCGCCGAGGCGGTTGACGCCCCAGCACCACACCGCGGTGTCGCGGATGGCGCAGCTCGCGTCCGTACCCATGGCGATCTTGGTGGTGCCGGCGAGGCCGACGATGGGCGCGCTGGGTTGCGACATCCGGCCGTCGTCGCCGGAGCCGTGCTGTCCGGCGACGTTGTCGCCGAAACACCACAGCGAGCCGTCGCGGGTCAGCGCGCAGGTCGTGGCGCCCCCACCGGCGATGACCGAGGTGGCGGTGTCGAGGTTGAGCACCGCCACGGGCGAGGTGCGGTCGAGGCCCGCACTGTCGCCGAGCTGGCCCTCCTCGCCCACGCCGAAGCAGCGGGCCTGGCCCGACAGCAGGGTCACGCAGGTGTAGTGGTCGCCCGCGCTGACACCGGTGGCGGCGGGAACGTCGACCGGCGCGGGGCCGGCCGATCCCGTGACCTCCCGGCCGAGCTGGCCGTCGTCACCGGCACCGAAGCAGGACACCGCGGTGCCGAGCAGGACACAGGTGTGGTCGGTGCCGGCGGAGACCGCCGACACGCCGGCGAGACCCGCGACCCGCACCGGGCTGTGAGCCTGGGACGGCGTCCCGGACCGCTGGCCGAGGTCGTCGGCGCCCCAGCAGGCGACGGTCGCGTCGGTCAGCACGGCGCAGGCGTGGTGGTCGCCGACGGTGACGTCGACCGCGGAGGCGGGCAGGGTCACGCGGACCGGGGCGGCGCTCGTCGCCGCTCCGCCGAGCTGGCCGTCGGCGCCGTCGCCGAGACACCACACCGAGCCGGCGGTCACGGCGCAGGTGGTGGCACCGCCCGCGGCGACAGCGGTGACGCCGGTCAGACCGGACACCTTGGCCGGCTTACCGAATCGCGCGGGGTCGCCCAGGAGGGCACCCCAGCACCACAGGAAGCCGCCGCCGTCGATGGCGCAGGCGTGGTTCTCGCCGGCGGCCACACGGGTCACTCCGGCCGGGCCCGCCACGATGACGGGACCGTTCGCGCTGGCGACCGCCGACCCGTCGCCGAGCTGACGGGTGTCGTTGGCTCCCCAGCAGCGGGCGCCGCCATCGACATGGACGCCGCACGCGAAGTCTCCGCCGACGGCGACCGACCGCCACGGGGCGCGGGGCACCGCGACCGCCGCCGGGGACAGCGGCGAGGTGGTGCCGTCGGCGTAGACGGCCTGCACCTGGAACTGGTACGCCTGACCGTCGGTCAGTTCCCGGTCGGTGAGTTCGGTGTCCGTGCCCGTGCTCGTGGCGATCTCCACGCCGTCGCGGAGGATCCGCCAGCTGGACGCGGTCCGTCCCGGCGCCGGCTCGAAGTGCAGCACGGCCTCCTCGTGCCGCTCCTCGACGCTGAGCAGCGGCGTCTGCGGGGGCGCGGAAGGGGTGGCGGTGACGGCGGTCGAGAGCGAGGACTCCGTGCCCCGCGAATCGATCGCCGTGACCGTGTACCGATAGGTGACGCCGTTGCTGAGGGACGTGTCGCGCACCGGGGAACCGGCCGCGTCGGTGAGCTTCACGCCGTCGCGGTACACCCGGTAGCCGGCGGGTGCCGGCGTGGGCGTGTTCCAGGTCAGCGTGACCTCGGCGTTGCCCCCGACCGCCTGGACGCCGGTGGGCCGGGACGGCGGGATCGGCCGTGGCGTGGACGACACCGACGAGGAGGGGGCGGACTGCTGGTCGTCGAGGCCGACGGCGATGAGGGCGTAGTTGTACGTGACGCCGTTGACGGCCGAGGTGTCGACGAAGTTGTTCTCCGTCAGCACACCGCCCAGAGCGACGCCGTCGCGCTGCAGCAACCATCGGCCGGTGCCACCGCTCGACCAGTGCAGGGTGACCTTGTCGTCGCCGGCGGCGGCCGCGGGAGGGGCGGGAGCGCTCGGCGCGGCGACGGGCACAGCGACGACCTCGGCGCTGCGCGGGCCGGCGGCACCATTGGCGTTGTACGGCAGCAGGCTGTACCGGTAGCTGGTCCCGTTGGTCAGACTCGCGTCCTCGTACGCCACGGCGGAACCCGACACGTCAGCGATCTTGACGCCGTCGCGCATCAGGTCGTACGCGGCGACGGGGTCCACCGGCGCCGGCCACGACAGGAGCACCCGCCCATCGCGGCCGCGGGCGCTCACCGGCCCGGGAGCGGCCGGCGCCCCCAACGGCGTAGCGGCCTGGATCGCCGAACGGGCGGAATACTGCCCGGACACGACGACCCGCACCTGGTAGCGATAGGTCGCGCCGTTGCTCAGCCGCAAGTCGGTGGTCTTGGTCGTCGGTGCGCTGAGGGTCACGAGGTGGGAGGAGTCGCGGTAGAGCAGATAGCGCTGCGCTCCGGCGACCGGCTGCCAGCTCAGGGACACCCGCGCGTCGGCGGCGACGGCGGTGAAACCCACCGCGCTGGCCTGCTCCGTCGCGGTGGGCGCGACAGTCAGCCGCACCGGCGCGGAGGGCGTGCCGTTGCGGTTCACGGTCTCCAGGTTGAGCAGGTACGAGTCGTCGTTGGTCAGCCCGGTGACGACCAGCACGCCGGCGGTGGCGGCGACGGACGCCTTGGGCACGCCGTTGACCACCGCACGGACCGTGGCGGCCAGCGTCGACGTCGGCCGGTCCCAGGTCACGGTGACCTGGCCGTTCTGGTTACGGAACCGCACGCCGATCAGACGCGGCGGCGCGGCCAGCGGGGTGACCGTGCGCGCCGCGCTGTCCTTCGACCGGCGGCCCTGGGAATCGACGCTGCGCACCACGAACCGGTACGTGACGCCGTTGCGGACGCTGGTGGAGGACCACCGGGAGGTACGGACCTTCTTCGCGACGACGATGCCGTCACGGACGATGTCGACGCCGGCGGCGCCACGCGGCGCCGTCCAGGACAAGGTGACCTTGCCGCTGGCGGCGACCGCCTTGAAGGCGGTGGGCGGCGCGATCCGCGTCGCGGCCACCGCCGCGTTCGTGGCCACACCGATCAGACCGAGCGCGACGAGTGAAGCGACGAACGCGGCGATCAGCCGCCGAGCGGGGCTGGCGATCAGCGGCAGGTGCCGACGCCGGTGTCGGCGAACGTGACGGGGGCCGGGGCGGCCTGAGTGAAGTTCCATTCGTACCTCCCTTCACCAAGGCGCAGGAACAGAAGACCGAACAGGGCGACGGAGCTGCCCGCGTACCGGGACTCGATGGTGCCCGCGAGCTCGGGACGGGTGGTGTCGTTGGCCACGGCGTAGTTGTTGGCGCCACCGGTGCCGACGATGAACGAGCGCATGCCCTGCGACTCCGGGACGGCGACCGGCGGGACCATCTTGTCGTCGTTGACAGGGGTGGCCCGCCCGATGGGCGCGAAGCGCTGATAGTTGTGGTCGTGGGCCAGCAGGGCCACGTCGACGCCACCGTCGACCAGGGCGTTCCAGACCGGGGCCATGGGGGCGTACTCGCCATGGGAACCGGCCGACCACAGCGGGTGGTGCCAGTAGGCCAGCGCGCACTTGTTGGGGTGGGCCGCCAGGTCCGCCTTCAGCCAGCGCATCGTGGCGCTGGCGTCGTCGCAGGGCTTCGCCGGGCTGCAGTGGTTCGAGTTGATGGCGATGAGGTGCCAGCTTCCGACGTCGTAGCTGTAGCTGCCCGGAACCTGGTACGGCGTGGTCTCCTGGGCGATGGACCCGAAGTAGTCGTAGTAGCCCTTGCCGTTCACCGTCTTGTACTCGTGGTTGCCCGGCACCGGCTTCGTGATGGCCTTGTAGGGGCCGAAGAACTGGTCGTAGACGTTGGCGAACTCCTCCGGCGTGCCGTTCTCGTACTGCAGATCGCCCAACGGCAGGAAGGCGGAGAGGCGCTGCCCGGCAAGCAGGTCGGCCACGTTGTTCTCGCGGCAGCCGGCCGGGCTGCCCTCACCGCCCCGGTACACGGCGTTCGTCGGCGCACAGGCGATATCGCCGACGGCGGCGATGAGCTCACCCTCGCCCTTCGCCAGCTGCTGCGGCGCGGCGAGGCGGCCGGGTGGTCCGTCCGCGGAGAGGCCCGCGGCGGCGAACGCTCCGGCGGGTAGCAGCACGACGACCAGGAGCCCGAGCACGAAGCTCGTGCGCCCGCGGCGACGGCGGGGAGTTTGTCCAGACATCACTCGAACAGCTTTCTCGCCCTGGGGAGCGTCGAGGGTGCGGCCCGGGTGCCGTTGGGGTGTCCCGGCGCCCGCCGGGCGGCACCCGGAGCGCAACGCGCGGGCCACCGGTCAGCCCCCGGCCGCCGTCAGGCTTCCCCTCGTGTATGTATCGGTGCGTGATCGTCCCGCCGCGGCGGCGGAGGGGCCCGTCGGCCCGACCGTCCCCGTCCGCCGGGTGGCGACGACGGTGGTGCTGCTCGGCATCGTCAGCATGCTCACGGACGTCTCCTCGGAGATGGTCGCCGCCGTGCTCCCGCTGTATCTGACCGCCGAGCTCGGGCTCGGCTACGTCGCGTACGGCTTCGTCGACGGCGCCTACCAGGGCGTCAGCGCACTGGTGCGCATGCTCGGAGGCTATGCCAGCGACCGCACCGGCGCGGCGAAATGGATCGCCGTCGTCGGATACGGCGTGTCGGCGGTGAGCCGGCTGGCGATGCTGCCCGCGCAGGCATTCCTCGCCATCACCGCGGTCGTGACGGCCGACCGGCTCGGCAAGGGCCTGCGTACCGCGCCGCGCGACGCCATGATCGCCGCCGCGTCCCGGCCGGAGACGCTGGGACGTTCGTTCGGCGTGCACCGGGCGCTGGACACCCTAGGCGCGGCGCTGGGGCCCCTGGTCGCCTTCGGCCTGCTCGCGGCGGTGCCGGGAAGCTACGACTCGGTCTTCGTCGTCTCGTTCGCGGTGGCGGCGGTCGGCGTGGCCGTCCTCGTCCTGTTCGTGCCGGCGCGGCGCGCGCTGCCCGCGGCGCGGCTACGCGCTCGCGGGATCATGAAGGAGCTGACCAGCCGCCGGCTGCGGCGGCCCGTCGTCGCCTGCGCCCTGCTCGGCCTCGTCACCGTCGGCGACGGCTTCCTGTACCTGTCGCTGCAGCAGCGCACGGACCTGGACGCCTCGCTGTTCCCCCTGCTCTACGTCGGCACCAACGCCGTATACCTGCTCCTCGCCGTGCCGATGGGCCGCCTCGCGGACCGCGTCGGGCGGGGGCGCGTCCTCATCGGCGGCCATGTCGCGCTGCTCAGCGTCTACCTTGTCGCCGGCGGGCCCGTGCACACCTGGACCGCGGTCGTCGTCAGCCTCGCGCTGCTGGGCACCTTCTACGCGGCCACCGACGGTGTGCTGCCGGCGATGGTGAGCCCGTTGGTGGCGCCCGAGGCCCGTGCCAGCGGCATCGCCGCCGCGCAGACGGTCGTGGTCGTGGCGCGGTTCGCTTCCTCGGTGGCGTTCGGTGCGCTGTGGGCGGCCGCCGGACCGGGAGTGGGACTGGTGGTGTTCGCCGTTCTCCTCGGCGCCGCGTTGCCGGCCGCCGCCTGGCTCCTGGCCGGCCGCGGGTCCGGCGGCACCCTCGACGAGACCCGGCCGGCGGAGGTCACCGCGTGAACCCCGAGCAGTCACGAGCCCGCCGCGTCCGCACGCTCGTCTTCCTCACGGTCATGGCGCTGGCCATGGGCGGCTCGGTCGCCTACGTGGCCGACGCCTACGGCGATCGCGTCCGCGAGGTCCCGGGCACCGACCAGACGGCCACCGGCGCCGACCTCGCGGCCATTACCGCGCGGCCCCACGTGGTGTTCCGCAACGCCGCCGCCGGACCCGCCGAGGGCCACGTCGCCGTGGTGGCGATCGACGGGGCCGACGGGCCGCGCGCGATCACCCCGGCCGTCTGCGACCGGGTGTACGCCACCCGCCAGAACGCGGTCTGCCTCGCCGCGCAGACGACACTCAACGCGCGCAGCTACCAGGTGCGCGTCCTCAACGCCGACTGGTCGACCGCACAGGACCTGTTCGAGACGCCGGGGCTGTCCAGCAGGACCCGGCTGTCCCGCAGCTCGGCCCAGATCGCCACCACCGCGTTCGTGTACGGCGACTCCTACAACAACCCCGGCGAGTTCTCCACGCGCACGACGATCACCCCCGCCACCGGCGGCGGGCCGGGGCTCAACCTCGAGAGCTTCACGCTGCTCGTCGACGGCCGCGTCATCAAGAGCGCGGACCGCAACTTCTGGGGCGTCACCTTCGCCGACGACGACAACTTCTACGCCACCGCCGCGACGGCCGGAAAGACCTGGCTCGTCCGGGGCAGCGTGTCGGCGCGTACCCTCACCGCCCTGCGCGATGACGTGGAGTGCCCGTCGCTGTCACCCGACAAGACGCGGATCGCCTTCAAGAAGCACGGCGACCTGCCGGACGGCCAGTGGCGGCTCGCCGTCTACGACCTGCGCACCGGCCAGGAGACCGTGCTGGCCGAGACCCGCAGCGTCGACGACCAGGCCGAATGGCTGGACGACGCGCACGTGCTCTACGGGCTGCGTACCGGTTCCGTGCAGCACAGCACGACCGACGTCTGGGTGACGGACGCCGCGGGCGGAGGCACCCCCCGGGTGTTCATTCCCAACGCCTGGTCGCCCGCGGTCATCCGGTAGCGAGCGCCCGGGCCACCAGGTGGACGCCGGCGATGAGGGCAGCCCGGGGAGCGTCCTGCCATTGGGGCGTGAGGGGCGCGAGGCTCGTCGAGAGTGGATAGCGGTCGGCCAGGTCCGGAATCCGCTGCCTCGTCGCCCGCGCCACCTCCAGCCACTCCCCCGCCCCGTCCCCACTCATCCGCCGGTAGGCCGCATCGGTCCCGGCTGTGGCCCGAACGGTCGCGTACAGCATGGTCACCGCCGGCGGCCGAGCCCGCGGCGCTACCGCCCAGTCTTCGAGAATGCGCAGCAGGCGTTCCATCCAGTCCTGCTCGTGGGGGCCCTGGGTGGCCTGTGACCACGGGCGCTCGGTCAGCCACGGGTGCGCCAGATACACCCCGTGCAGCGCCAGGGCCCACGCCGACAGCGCCTCCGCCAGGGTGGTGCCGGGGTCTTCCCAGGCGGGCATCGCCGAGGCCTGGTCCTGCATCAGGGACAGCAAATTCTCTTTCGTGCCCACGTACGGGTAAAGCGCCATGGCGCTCTTGCCGAACGCCGCGGCGACGGCGCGGGTCGACACCGCGGCGAGGCCCTCGGCGTCCGCGATCGCGATGCCGGTGTCGAGGATGTCGTCCAGGTCGAGCTGTTGCCGGGGACCCCGGCGGGGCGTGGGCAGCGTGGTGCCGCGATGCCGCCAGAGCCGGCGGACGTGGGCATCGGCGTCACGGTTCGGGTTCGTCATCATACCGCTTACAGCGTATAGTGTTTTCATGACTATCGCACGACTCCACGACGGCTCAGCTCTCGACGTGACGGTCCTCGGCGATGGCCCGGCGGTTCTGCTGCCCCTCGGCACGGCTCGTGCAGAGGACGAGGCCGCCGAGCAGATGCGCGCCTGGGGCGCCGACCCGCACCTCGGCCACACCCTCGCCACCAGCCTCGCCGACGCCGGCTTCCAGGTCGTCGCCGCCGACTACGAGGACCATCTCACCCACCGCCCCAAGCCGCGGACGCTCACCGCCGCGGCCGCCGCGAGCGACCTGCTCGCCATCGCCGACGCCGCCGGCGTGCGGCGGTTCGCCTACTACGGTTACTCCTGGCTCGCCCTGACCGGGTTGCAGCTCGCGATCCGCACCGACCGACTCTCGGCCCTGGTCATGGGCGGTTTCCCGCCGCTGGGCGGCCCCTACGCGACCATGCTCGCCGTCACCCGCGTCGCCCACCGCATGGCCCTCGAGCACCGCGACCGGGGGCCCGCCCCCGCGACCGAGCCCCGGCCCGGCGACTGGGATTCCGTCGAATTCACCCGCACCCCCGACCAGACCCAGCAGTACGTCACCCTCTACGAATCCCTCCAGGACTTCGACGAGGCGGCCGCGCTGGAGAGCCTGCGCCTTCCGCGGCTCGCCTTCGCCGGCGCCGACGACACCATCGCCTACGGCCCCCGCTGGGACGACGCCCGCGTCGCCATCGCCGAACCGCTGCGCCGGCACCGCGACGAGCTCGAGGCCCAGGGCTGGACGGTGGAACTCGTGCCGGACGCCGACCACATGAGCGCGACGCGGGCCAGCACCGTCCTGCCGATGCTGACCCCCTGGCTGCGCAAGCACCTGCAGCGGTAGTACCGGCGTACCCTCGACGGGGTGGGCATCGCATCGACACCGACCGTGACTCTCGGCAACCGCTTCGCCCGGGAGCTTCCGGAGCTGGCCGTCACCTGGCAGGCCGAGGAAGCTCCCGGCCCGCGGCTGCTCGTCCTCAACGAGCCGCTGGCCGCCGAGTTGGGCCTCGACCCCGCCTGGCTGCGCGGCGACGGCCTGGGCCTGCTCGCGGGCACCGCCGTCCCCGAGGACGCCACCCCGGTGGCGCAGGGTTACGCCGGTCACCAGTTCGGCGGGTTCGTCCAGAGGCTCGGCGACGGCCGCGCGCTCCTGCTCGGCGAGCTCACCCGCCCCGACGGGGTCCTGCGCGACCTGCACCTCAAGGGCTCCGGGCGGACGCCGTTCGCGCGCGGCGGCGACGGCCGGGCCGTCGTCGGCCCCATGCTGCGCGAGTACGTCGTCAGCGAGGCCATGCACGCCCTCGGCATCCCCACCACCCGCTCGCTCGCCGTGGTCGGCACCGGCCGCACGGTCCGCCGCGAGACCCCGCTGCCCGGAGCCGTGCTCGCCCGCGTCGCCGCCAGCCACCTGCGGGTCGGCAGCTTCCAGTACGCCCGGGCGACCGGAGACGCGGACCTGCTACGCCGCCTCGCCGATCACGCGATCGCACGGCACCACAGCGTCGCCTCCTATCCCGCCCTGTTCGAAGCGGTGGTCGCGGCGCAGGCGGCGCTGATCGCCCGGTGGATGCTCGTAGGTTTCGTGCACGGGGTCATGAACACCGACAACATGACGATCTCCGGCGAGACCATCGACTATGGACCGTGCGCCTTCCTGGACGCCTACGACCCGGGCGCCGTTTACAGCTCGATCGACCACGCCGGCCGGTACGCCTACGGCAACCAGCCGGCCATCGCCGAATGGAACCTCGCCCGCCTCGCCGAAGCCATGCTGCCGATCCTGCACGACGACGAGGAGCAGGCGGTCGCGGTCGCGGTGGAGGCGCTGGGTGGCTTCCGCCGCCGCTACCACGCCGAATGGTCGGCCGGCATGGGCGCCAAGCTCGGCCTCTCCCCGGAGGCCGCCGCTCCGCTCGTCGACGAACTGCTCGCGCTGCTGCGGGAGAAGGGCATCGACTACACCTCCTTCTTCCGTACGCTGCCCCGAACCGTCATCCACGACGACGAGGGCCTGAACGACTGGATCGCCCGCTGGCGCGCCCTGGGCCCGGACACCGCCGCGATGGACCGGGTCAACCCCGCCTACATCCCCCGCAACCATCTCGTCGAGGAGGCCCTCGCCGCCGCGGTCGACGACGACCTGGAGCCGGTCACCCGGCTGCTGGACGCCGTGACCCACCCGTACGACGAGCGGCCCGAGCTGGCGCGCTACGCCGCGCCCGCCCCACCGGACTTCGGCGCCTATCGCACGTTCTGCGGCACCTGAACCCTGAGAACAGCGGCGTATCGGCGTGGGCGCCATCCGGTGACGAGGGCGACGGCGAGGAGCAGTTCGGCGATGTCGCCGCCGTAGTACATGAGCTCGGCCGCGCCCCGCCGTTCGGCCGCCGGCACGGGCAGGGCGACGATGGCACCGGCGTACATGAGCTGGGACAGCACCGCGTGGAACGCGATGGCGACGCCGAGCACCACCAGCCGGGCGGGGACGCCGGGGCGGTTCGGCGCCGGGTCGGTGCCGGCGACGACCCAGGCGAACAGGTAGCCGGACAGCAGGAAGTGCAGGTGGACGAGCGTGTGCAGGGCGGGTTCACGGGTCGTCGCCGCGTACAGGGGCGTGAAGTAGAGGGCGACCAGCCCGCCCAGGTTGAGCAGCAGCGCCGTGACCGGGTTGGCGACGGCGTGCAGGGTCCGGTTGCGGAGCAGCCGGCCGACCGTGCGGCCGGCGCCGAGCGGGAGGGTCCGCAGCAGCAGCGTCACCGGTGCGCCCAGCGCGAGAGCGAGCGGCGCGAACATGCCGATGAGCAGGTGTTGCAGCATGTGGCCGCGGAAGTCCCCGGCGGGCCAGGGTAAGGCTTCCGGGGTCGTCCCGGCGGCGAGAAGCGCGCAGCCGGTGAGGAAGAAGCCGACACGCCACCAGGGCCAGGGCCGACGGCCGAGCGTCGCCGCGGCCTCGTAGCCGACCGCGGCGACGGCGACGGCCAGGAACACGAGACCGCCGCCGGGGGCATGGGTGTGGTTCATCGGCGGCCGGTGGGCTCGTCGTGGAAGGCGGCGCCGCGTTGCGTCAGCCAGCCGGCCGCGACGAGGGCGGCGCCGAGGGCCAGGAAGCCGAGGTCCCACCAGAGTCGGCCCGGCCCGGGGTGGACGTGGTGGATGCCGAGGATGTGGTGGTCCACGACGCCTTCGACGAGGTTGAACATGCCCCAGCCGACGAGGATCCAGCCCCACAGGGCCCGCGAGCCCCACACCCCGCCGCGGCCGCTGGTGACCCGGGAGTACAACAGGCCGAGCCCGACGAGCACCGCCAGCCAGGTGACGAGGTGGAACAGTCCATCCCAGACGGTGTTCATCTCCAAGCCCGGCACGGTGTCGGCCGGGTAGTAGCGGATGCCCACGTTGTCCGTGTCGGTGCTGGTCAGCATGTGATGCCACTGCAGGAGCTGATGCAACAGGATGCCGTCGAGGAAACCGCCCAGGCCGACACCCAGCACGATTCCCGGCACGGCGATCTCGCCGCCGCTCCGCCGTGGCGTGGCGATAGTCATCGAAGTGTCCTTCCGTCGAGGGTTGCGCACCGTCGCGCGCCGGCATACCCGCTGGCGTCCGCGGTATACGCGCATGCGCGCCGCGCGATGCCGCCAGCCTGGTCGCTAGGCTGACGGGTCGGAGGCGATGAGGGTGGATATCAGCACCGCGGACTGGACTGTCGCGGGACGACGGTTGACCGCGGCCGGGGGCAGCGTCGTCGGCAACCGGTACAGCGAGAACTACGACGTGTGGCACCTGGACCCGACGCGGCCGCTCGCTGTCGTCGCCGACGGGATGGGCGACGGTCCGGGCAGCGCGGCCGCCGGGCGCACCGCGGTGGACGTGTTCGTCCGGCGGAGCGCGGCCGTCTCCGGACCGGAAGGGCTCCGTGCCGCGGTGGCCGACGTGCAGCGCGCCGTCCGTGCGGCGGGCCACGGCCTGCCGGATCTGACCGGGTGCACGCTGACCGCGTTCGTCGGCGACTCCAGTGGAGACGATGGCGCGGCGTGGCTGGTGCAGTTGGGCGACTCGCGGGCGTACCGGCTTCGCGACGGCCTGCTCGAGCTGCTCACCGTGGACCACACCCTCGCCTGGCTCGGCGTGCTGCACGGCTGGTACGCGGCGGACTCCGCACAGGCCCGCGCCGCCCGCTACCGGCTCACCCGCTATGCCGGGCATCCCGCCGAGCCCGAGCCGGACCTGCTCCACGTCGCCCTGCGGGCCGGCGACCTCTTCCTGATCTGCACGGACGGCGTGTCCGACCAGGTCGGCTACCGGCGCCTGGCCGAGGTGCTCCAGGCCACGACCGACCCGGCCACGGCGGTGCGAACGCTGCTGGACGATACGTTGACGACCGGCGACGACAACGCGACCGCGACGATAGTCGCCGTCGGCTGAGCCACGACGGTCACCACGAGCGGTCCAGGCCGGCCAGGACCGCCAGCAGCCGGTCCACCTCCTCGGGGGTGTTGTAGACGTGCGGGCTCACCCGTACGGATGCCGTCTTCTCGCCCTGGTCTCCCTGGCAGTGACCGTCCGCACGCACCAGGAGCCCCTCGCTGGCCAGGATGAACCCCAGATCGTGGGAGTCGATGGCGCGGTGGCGGAACGCGACGATGCCCAGGCTCTGGCGTCGGCCGAGCAGCTCGTAGCTCGGCAGCGTCCTGAGGCCTTCGGTGAGCCGCGCGCCGAGCGCAGTGGTCCAGTGGGCGACGCGACCCAGACCGGCGCCGTCCAGCCAGTCGAACGCCGCCGCCAGACTGATGACGCCGGTGGTGTTCGGCGAGCCGGTCCAGCCGGCGGGCACGTACGCCGGACCCCGCGCGTTGCGTGCCCAGATCGCGCCGATGCCCGGCAGCGCCATCGCCTTGTGCCCGGAGAACACGACGAAGTCCACGTCGAGCTCGGTCATGGACAGCGGCAGATGCCCGACGCCCTGGGCGGCGTCGAGGCAGATCGGGATGTCCGATCCGGCCACCGCGCGCAGGCGGTGGACGACCATCTCGGTGCCGTAGACGTGGTGCACGTGGGTGGCCGCGATGAGCCGGGTCCGGTTGCTGACGAGTTCGGCGAGCCGGGCGGTGTCGTAGTCGTGGGCCTCGTCGTACGGCATCGGCGTGACCCGGACGTGGGCGCCCTGGCGGCGCAGCAGCTCCGCCGCCTCCAGCCAGGCGCCGCCGTTGGCCGCGTGGTCGGCGAACGGCACGATGATCTCGTCGCCGTCCCGCAGCTGCGGCGCCAGCCAGTCGCGGGCGACGGCGCGCAGCCCGTCGGTCGTTCCGCCGACGAAATGCACCCCGGAGGCCTGCGGCCGTGGGTCGTCCACGAAGCGGCGCAACCGGTCGCGAGCCAGCTCGACGCGCGCGGTGGTGCGGTTCGCCCACGGGTACGTGCCGCGGGCGGCGTCGGCGTTGCCGGTGGTCAGATAGCTCACGACGGCGTCCAGGACCGCCTGCGGCTTCTGCGAGGTGGCGGCGCTGTCGAGGTAGGCGACCTCGGGGTTCGCGACGATCAGCGGGAACTGCGAGCGCAGCTCCCGCTGCCACCGCCGGAGCTGATCGGGAAAGGTGTTCAAAAACCATTCTCCATCGCATTTTTCTGACATAGCACTATGGCGTCCGTCAATGCATCTGTCCATTATTCGGCAACGGCGGCGTGCAATTGCAGAGCTGAGGAGGGTGGCGGAACGCCGCCCGGGTCCGCCGCGCCCGGCCGAGGCGGGCTCAGCGTCGCCGCCCCCGCTGCCGATAGGACACGGGGAAGGGGGTCGCTGACGATGGCGCGGCTGCTGGTGGTCGACAACGAACCGGACATCTGCGCCCTGATCGCCCGGCACCTCGTTCGCGCCGGCCACGAGGTGCTCTGCGCCCACGAGGCGACGACCGCCCTCGCCGAGGTCGCGTTGCACGGCGCTCCCGACGCCGCCGTGCTGGACGTCGACATGCCCGGCGTCGACGGCTTCGAACTGCTGGAACGGTTGCGGGCGGCGCACCCGCGGCTGCCGGCGTTGTTCCTGACCGTGCTCTGGGGCGCCGACGTGCGGACCAAGACCGCGGACTACGACGCGCGGTACGTCGCCAAGCCGTTCACTCCCGCCTCGCTGTGCGGCGCCGTCGAGGAGATGCTCGCCAACCCGGGGACGCCGCGGTGACGCCCACGACGTCCCTGCTCAGGACGCTCGGCTTCGCGGCGCTGTATCTCGCCGCCACCTGGCTGGGCCGACAGACGATCATGGACGGCACCAACCTCAGCCTGGTGTGGCCGGCCGCCGGCGTCTCGGCACTGTGGTTCCTCGCCCAGTACGCCTCCCGCTGGCGGCTGTGCGACGTGCTGGCCCTGTCCGTGGTGACGTTCACGGTGAACACGGCGACCGGGGCACCGCCGACGCTGGCCGCCTTCTACGTCGTCGCCAACCTGGTCCAGGCGGGGCTGTTCGTCTTCCTGTTCCGCCGCTGGCTGCCGCACCTGTGGGGCGGCGGCGGAGATCAGCCGATGGCCCGACTGGCCGAACTGTGGCGCTTGATCGGGTCGGCGTTCCTGGCCTCGGCCGCCGGCGCGCTGATCGGTCCGACCGCCGGCTGGATCGTCAACGGCGCCTACTCGTGGCCCGCGACGGCGGTGTGGCAGACCCGCAACACCGTCAGCATCCTGCTGATCGGCGCGGTGGGCCTGCGCCTGGGCCACCTGGTGCACCGGCTCCGCGTCGGAGCGGGGGCCGACCCGCGCACCAGGGTGCGTGCCCGCCTCGCGACCCTCACCTGGCAGCGCGCGCTCGAATACACCGCCGTCGTGGTGGCGTCCGTGCTCATGTACTACGTCGCCTTCGGCGCCGATCACGGGCTCCCGCTGGCCTTCCCGCTGCTGGCGATGACCGTCTGGGCGGGGGTGCGCCTGCGTACCGGATTCGTGGTCCTGCATGATCTGTTCTTCGGCTCGGTGGCCGTGCTGTTCACCCTGCACGGCGACGGCCCCTTCGCCACCGTCGACGACAACGCCGGCCGCGCCCTGATCGCGCAGGCGTTCGTCGGCATGGTCGCCATCGTCGGACTCTCCCTGGCCCTCGGCCGCGACGAACGGGCCCGCCTACTCGCCGATTTGCGCGCCTCCGAACGGGCCGCGGCCGACCAGGCGGCCACGCTCAGCACCATCGTCGACAGCATGGCCGAGGGCCTCGCGGTTCTCGACGAGGACGGCCGGCTGATCCTGCGCAACGCCGCCAGCGCCCGGCTTCTGGGCGGCGCGGTGAGCACCGACGACCGGATGGCGGACAGCAGCTTCTACGGCCTGTTCCATCCCGACGGCACGCCGCTGAGCAACGAGGAACTGCCCTTCCGAGTGTCGCTGCGGACCGGGGAACCGCACAGCATGGACATCGTCGTGCGCAACTCCCACCTGCCCGAGGGGTGCGTCATCCACGTGACCGCCACCCGGCTGCCGCACCTCATCGACGGGCGGCCCTGCGCGCTGAGCATCTTCAGCGACGTCACCGCCGACCGCCGGCACCGCGACGAACTGGCCTCCTTCGCCGGTGTTGTGGCACACGACCTGCTCAACCCCCTGGCCACCGTCGAGGGCTGGTCCGACGCGGTGCTCGTCGCCCTCGAGGACGCGCCCGAGCACCCCGCCGTCGCCGACGCGGTCGACGGGTTGCAGCGGGTACGGCGCGCGGGTGGCCGCATGCGGAACCTCATCAACGATCTGCTGGCGTACACGACCGCCCGCGACGCCGCCCTCGCACCGACCGACGTCTCCCTGCCCGCGCTGGTGTCCGAGATCGCCACCGCCCGCGCCGACCAGGCGCAGAGCGCCGGCGGCCCGGTGCCGCGCTTCCACGTCGACGACCTGCCCGACGTGCACGCCGACCCCGTGCTGATCCGCCAGGTTCTCGACAACCTGATCAGCAACGCCGTCAAGTACGTCGCGCCGGGCGTCACCGCCGAACTCACCATCACCGCGGCCGACGCCGGGGACGACTACGTCGAGGTGCGGGTCCGCGACAACGGCATCGGCATCCCCGGCGGGCAGCACAGCCGGGTGTTCGACAACTTCCACCGCGCCCACCGCACCGCGGGTTACGCCGGAACGGGCCTCGGCCTGGGCATCTGCCGCCGGATCGTGGAGCGCCACGGCGGCACCATCGCCGCCGAGCCCGGCCCCGACGGGCGCGGGACGTGCATCCGGTTCACGGTGCCGGCGGCGGTGGCCGTGTCCGCGCACCGGCACGCCACCTCACCCGGATCCGGCCTGCGGTGATCACCGCGGGCGCCGCACGGCCGAAGCGCCCGGGTGGACCGGTCTGATCACCTAGGCTGACCGGGTGACCTGGCTGGATGTGATCGGGTGGACCGGTTCCGCGCTGCTCGTGTGGTCTCTGCTGCAGAGCAGGCTGCTGCGCCTGCGGGCGCTGAACCTGGTCGGCTGCCTGGTGCTCATCGGCTTCAACCTGGCCCTCGAGGTCTGGCCGATGGTCGGGCTCAACGCCGTGCTCGCCGTCATCAACGTGTGGTACCTGGCCCGGATGATGATGAGCCGGCACGACGAGCGGGCCTACCGGGTGGCCGAGGTCCGGTCCGGCGACGAGGTCCTGACGCACGTGCTGCAGCAGCACCACGACGACATCCGCAGCTTCAACCCGGGCTTTCGGGTGGAGGGCGGAGAGGACCGGTGCGCGTTCCTCGTGCTCAACGGCGACGAGATCGTCGGGGTGGTGCTGTTCCGCGTCGCCGGCGACCGGGCGCAGGTGGAGCTGGACTACGTCACCCAGCGGTACCGCGATTTCACGCCCGGGGAGTTCGTGTACCGGCGCAGTGACCTGTTCACGAAGCGGGGGTGCCGCACCGTCGTCAGCCCGCCGGGCATGCTCGCGCCCTACTACGACCGGCTGGGCTTCCGCCGCGACGGCGAGTCCTACGTCCTGGACCTCGGTTAGGCCGGCTCCGGGGCCGATTCCGGTTCCGGTTCTTCGGGCGCGCGTGCGGTCTCGACCGGGTCGCTGAGCTGCTCGCGCAGGTAGTTCCACAGCACCGCGACCAGCGCCGCGACCGGCACGGCCAGCAGGCTGCCGACGATGCCCGCCAGACTGCCGCCGAGGGTCACCGCCAGCAGGACCACCGCCGCGTGCAGGCCCAGACCGCGGCTCTGCACGATGGGCTGGAACACGTTGCCCTCGAGCTGCTGCACCACGACGATGATCGCCAACACGATCAGCGCGTCCGTCCAGCCGTTGGTGACCAGCGCGATGAGTACCGCGATGAAGCCCGCGAACAGCGCGCCGACGATCGGCACGAACGCCGAGACGAACGTCAGCACCGCCAGCGGCAGCACGAGCGGAACCCCCACGATCCACAGTCCGAGGCCGATGAAGACGGCGTCCAGCAGGCCGACGAACGCCTGCGAGCGGACGAACGCGCCGAGGGTGTCCCACGCGCGGGCGGCCACGATGGGAACGTCGGTGGCGAGCCGGCCCGGCAACTGCCGCTCGAGCCACGGCAGGAACCGCGCTCCGTCCTTGAGGAAGAAGAACATCAAGAACAGCGCGAGCACGGTGGTGACCAGGCCGTTGACCACGGTGCCGACCCCGGTCACGGTGGCCGAGACGATGCTGCCGACGCTGCCCTGGATGCGGGCCACCGCGGCGTCGAAGGCGGAGGTCACCTGGTCGTCGCCGATCCGCAGCGGCGGCCCGGCCGCCCACGACCGCAGCTGCTGGATGCCGTCGACCACCTTGTCGGCCAGCTCACCGGACTGCGCCGCCACCGGCACCACGATGAGCACCACGATGCCGGCCGCGACCAGCAGGAACACCACGGTGACCAGGGATGCGGCCAGCGCGGCGGGCCAACCGTACATGCGCAGGTACCGGACCGGCGGCCAGGTCAGCGTCGTGATCAGCAGCGCGACCACGAGCGGCCAGATGACCGACCACATCCAGCCCAGCAGCCACAGGGCCACGGCCGTCATGAGCAGAACGAGCAGCATCTGCAGCGAGACGCGCGCCGATGTTCGCAGGGCGGCGCGGGTCTTCGCGGAACTCAGCGCTTGAGGCATGTGATCATGCTAGGCCCGTACCGTCGGAGATTCATGGCGACCGTGCCGACTCCCCTCCCGGGTGATTATCGAGTTCGGTAGTCGGATGAGCTTGCCCGTGCGCGGCGCCCGCACCTACCGTCGTCTCCGTGGCCACGAGGGTACCCAGAGTCACCGCATCGCTGATCGCGGTGATCGACGCGCTCATCGACGCGCCGAGGGACGACCCTCCGTGGGGCCTGCGCCTGTGCGAGCAGACCGGATACGGACCGGGAACGGTCTATCCCCTCCTCGACCGCCTGCACGAACTCGGCTGGGTGGAGGCCTACTGGGAGGACGCCAATCCCCACGGTGGCAAGCCCCGCCGGTTCTACGCCGTCACCGGTCTGGGTGTCCGGGAGTACCAGGCGGCCAGGAAGGCCCGAACGGAACGGACGTTGCGCTGGCGCCCGGCCACGCCCTGAACGAGGAGTGAGGTCGCGCGCGTGCTGACGCACCGATGGCGGTTCCTGGGCTGGTACGCCGCGGGGCTGCTCGCCTGGGTGGTCCTCCCCTCCGCCGCGGGGGTCGTGTGGACCACCTTCCTGTGGATCGCGGCGGGCTGTGCCGCGGTCGGCGCGGGCGCGTTCCTCGGTGGCCGGTCGCTGTGGAGGACAGCGGGACCGGTCTCGGGTGCGCTGATGCTCATGCTGTCCGCCACGGCAACGGGCTACCTGGCCTACGCGGACCGGGACCAGGTCGTCGTCTCGTCCGCGTCGGTCGACACCGTGTGCAGGGTCTGGGTGGACGTGTGGTCTCCGACCAAGCCGGTCGCGGTCCCACACCGCTTCGGCTGTCCGCATCGCTACGACGCCGAGGAGTACGGCCGGAACGAGGCCGCGATGCGTGCCCTGTCCACGCGATGCGCCCGGGCCGGCGTGGCCACCGGCGAGGGTCGGGTCGGGCCGGGATGCTTCGACCACTACGGGCACTCCTTCGTCGGGGTGGAAGTGCCGGTGGTGGCGGGACAGCGGGTGGTGACCCTGAATCCGCGGGCCATGACGGTCTGGGCGGCGCTCGTCGGAACGGTCGCGGCGCTCGCCGGCAGTGCGGGAGCGGGCGCGGTGTCCGCACTGCGCCGGCGCCGCCGCGGCGCGGCGCGGACGGCATGGACCCGGGATTCACTGCCGCCGATCTCCGCGCGATCGCGCTTCGCGGTGGACGGTGCGGGCGTCGCGCTCGTGCCGGCCGCGACGAGCCGGTGGCGGCGCTGGGCGCGGCTGGGCGGCCACGGATGGATCGCGGCGGTCGGGCTCGGCTGGATGCTGACCTTCGTGGAGAGCGCGCAACCGCGCAACGCCGTCGCCGGTTCCCTCTGGCTGGCCGGGCTTCTGGTCGGGCTCGGCGCCTCCGGCACCATGGTCGCGATCCGGGCAACGGGTAGCCGCTACGGTCGGCGCCGAGCCACGGTGCTGGCGATGACCCTGTTCGGCGAACTGCTCATCGCCGAGCGCCTGTGGGAGCAGCCCCCTCCCCTGGTGGCCAGTCTCCTCATCGGCGTCCTGGCGGGCGCCCTCACCGAATCCGTCTGGCTCCTCATGCGTGCCACGGCCCCGTTCGCCGGCACCGTGTGGGGGCTCACCACCGACGTGTCGCGGGCGTCGAGCGCGGCCGGCCGGTGGGCGACCGGCATCAGCTGCCTGGCCGTGGCGATCGTCGGCAGCGGCACCGCGCACCGCGCGGGCTTCCGGGATGTCTGGCTCGCGGATCTGGACGAGGTCACCCGCGGCGGCGCGAAGCTGACGATGGCCGCCGGTCACCTCGCCGGCGCCGTCAGGATCAGGTCCTCGGCGTGGCGGGACGCGGCGCGCGACGTCGTCGCCTCCCTGGTCCGCGGCAACCGGGCCGTGGGGGTCGCCGCGGTGCTGTCCTCGACCGGCATGGCGATCCAGCAGATCACCACCACCGGCGCCCTCGGCGCCAGGGTGGTCGGGGCCAGCCTCGCGGCGGGCGTGCTGGTCGCCTCGCTGACCAGGTTGGCGCAGCTGCGGCTCCGCCGCGGCGCCAAGGCCCGGCCATGAGGCCATCGATTATCGATTACGACAACCGCTCATCCCGTGAAAGAGGTCCGACCGTGAACGACGACAAGACGCCGCAGGTCCCCCGGTGGGCGATCCTGACCATCGTGACGCTGGCGGCCTCGCTGGCCGCCGTGCTGGCGGGAATCCTGACCCGGTGGGACGGCGCCAGCCTCGCCGGCGCGGTGCGCAACGGCGGAGCGGCGTTCGTCGCGGCGGCGGGGGTGCTGCTCGCGATGGCCGCCTTCCTCGGCGGCAGCCGGTCGTGAGGGTCAGCGGCCGGCGCCGTGGTGCCACGCGATCTGCTGGTCGCTGAGCTGGCTCGGGTAGACCGCCACCTCGTCCAGGGTGCCGACGAAGTAGTCGTTGGCGGGACGGTTCGGCCGGCCGGAGAGCAGCGCGCCGCCCCACCGCCAGTACCCGCTGAACGCCGGCCCTGAGGTGACCGAGGTGTCCGTGGCCACCCGGACGCCGTCCACCCAGAGTCGCAGGCCCGCGGGTCCGACGCTGGCGGCGGCGTGGTGCCACTCGGTGTCGTCGTACGCGGCGGCGCTGCGGATGGTGGCGGTGCCGACGCCGAAGCTGAGGCGCCCGCCGGAGTCGAGGTAGAGCACCCGGTCCGAGGTGGTCGAGGAGGTCTGGCTGGAGCTGAAGCCGATGAACTGTCCCCCGCCACCGAGGCCGGCGCGGAACCACGCCTCCACCGTGCAGGAGCCCGCGTCGGCGAACGCCGTGTTGTTGTAGGCGGCGATCCAGCCGCCGAAGGCCACGGCGGAGCCGGACGGACCCTGGAGGCCGCCCGTCATGCCCGCGCCGTACTGGATGTCCTTGTCCTTGTAGATCCGGGTGACCTGGACCGCGGCAAGCGGACGCTGGTAGAGGCGTACCTCGTCGACGGCGCCCTTCCAGAGGCCCTGCACGGTGCCGTTGTTGAGCTGACGGCCGATGCTGAGCCGCGCGTTGGCGTCCCAGGAGGCCGACAGTGCCCGGTCGTCCTCCTTCACGCCGTTGACGTAGAGCTGACCCGTGCTCCCGCTGCGGACAAAGGCCACGTGGGTCCACTGACCCGTCTGCACCGTGGACGTGCCCTGCAGGCCTCCGCCGACGGCGGTCGGCGAGTCGTCGGAGGCGAACCGCACCCGCCAGGTGCGCGTGGTGGCGTTGGCCTGGATGGCGAAGGCGGTCTGGAGGTTGCCCTCCGCGGCGACCGCGTGCCGGTCGATCGAGGCGTCCGTGAGATAGAGCCAGGCGGCGACGGAGTAGTCCTTGTTGGTGTCGATCGACATCCCGGAGGTCAGCGCGTAGTCGTTGGTGCCGTCCAGATGGAGCGCGTTGCCGTAGTGGCCGGGAGCGAAGGTGGCGTCGCCGCCCAGGGCCGCCGAGCGGCCGAGCACGTCGGCCGCGGCGGTCTCACCGGGCGCCTCGTTCATGCCCCAGTGCCCGGGGGCGGCGTCCTGGTACAGGCTCCTGATCTCGAAGTCGGTCAACACCCGGCCGTAGGTGCGGACCTCGTCGACGGCACCCTTCCAGTAGTTGGACAAGCCACTGGGAGTCTTGACCCGCCCCACGCTGAGCGGTCCGGTGGCGTTCACGGTGGGCGAGAACGTGCCGGCCTTCTCCCACTCGCCGTTGACCCACAGGTTGACCCTGCCGTTGGTGGCGTCGCGGGCCATGGTCAGGTGGACCCAGGTGTTCAGAGCGACCGGCGTGTTGGAGTTGATCCGGATCCCCGTGCCGGCGTCGGTGTCGTCGACGTACCGCACGGACCAGCAGGAGCAGGCTCCGGCGCCGGTGACGAAGGAGTGGATGCCGAAGACGCTCTGCTTGGTGCCCTCCTGGCCCAGCGCGTACCGATTCTGCGACGCGTCGGTCAGGTAGACCCAGGTCATCACCGTGAAGCTGTTCGCGGTGGCGACTCCCGGCCGGGCGGACTGGACGGAGGCGCCCACGCCGTCGAGGCCGACCGCGGCGGCGCCCATCCGGCCGGGCTTGTGCCACGTCGCGCCGGTCAGGCTGCCCTGGTTCACGGCGCCGGAGGCGTCGGCCGTGACGGTGCCGGAGCCCTCCTCGAACGGCCACACCAGGCTCGGGCCGTTGGTCGCGCCCGAGTAGGTGCCGGGGCGACCGGCGCCCGACCCGTCCGCCGCCACGGTGTTGAGGCCGGAGGCGACCGCCTCCTCCTGCCGGTGATACAGCGCCGGAGCGTCGCCGATGACCGTCTGCGGGTAGCCCGGGAAGCTGGCGGCCGCCGCGAAGGAGCTGCCGCCGGCGACGGTGGTGGCGGTGAACGCGGCGCCAGACGTGCCGAACAGCATCGGCGGAAGGAGCAGCAGGGAGGTCAGGAGCGCGATCCGGCGGCGGTGCAGCGCCCGGCCACCGCGACGGAGCAGGCTCAGCGCCCGCACGCATGTCTCGACCACGTCCGCTTCCCCCTCCCTCCTCGTGCCGGAAACCGACTGTTCGAGGATTCCGCGTGCACCTCAGCCGTGGCTCAAGCCGGGATCTGGAGACGCGCAGCTTGCTATGCAACGAGTTGCATAGGATGATGCCCTCGTGGCGTTGGAGCACGCGATCCTGGTCTCCCTGCTGGAGCAGCCCGGGTCCGGATACGAACTGGCCCGGCGCTTCGAGCGGTCCATCGGCCGCTTCTGGACCGCGACCCACCAGCAGATCTACCGGGTGCTGCGGCGCATGGAGACCGACGGCTGGATCATCGCTGAGGAGGTCGTGGGCGGCCGCCCGGACAAGCGCTCCTACTCCGTGGTCGAGGCCGGCCGGGACGTGCTGGCCACCTGGTTGCGCGACCCGGTGCAGCCGGAGGCCGTCCGGCACGAGCTCGCCGTGAAGATCCGCGGCGCCGCGTTCACCGACGCCGCCGGGCGCACCGCGCTCGTCGCCGAGGTCGAGCGCTACCGCGCCACCCACGAGGCGACCCTCGCCCGCTACCTGACCGGCGAACGCCGCGACTTCCCCGACCCCGGAGCACAGGACGACCAGCACCGCTTGCAACACGTCGTTCTCCGGGGCGGCATCGCGTACGAGCGGATGGTCCTCGCGTGGCTCGACGACGTTCTCGACACACTGCGCGGCCTCGGCCGCTGACCTAGAAGGGACCGCCATGGCCGACCCATTGCTGCTCAACCCGCACTCCTACGACCCGGCGCACCTCGACGCCGAGTCGCGGCGGCTGCTGCGGGCCACCGTCGACTTCTTCGAGAGCCGGGGCAAGAAGGCGCTGATCGACACGTACATCGATCGCGAGTGGTATGCCGACTTCCTCGAATTCGCGGCCAAGGAAGGTCTCTTCGCCACCTTCCTCACCCCGGCCGCCGACGGCGACGGCGACAAGCGCTGGGACACCGCCCGCAACGCGGCCCTCAGCGAGATCCTCGGGTTCTACGGCCTCGGCTACTGGTACGTCTGGCAGGTCACCGTCCTCGGCCTCGGCCCGGTCTGGCAGAGCGCCAACGCCGAGGCCCGCGCCCACGCGGCCCGGCTGCTCGACGACGGGCACGTCATGGCGTTCGGCCTGTCGGAGCGCACCCACGGCGCCGACATCTACGCGACCGACATGATCCTGACGCCGGACGGCGAGGGCGGCTTCCGCGCCACCGGCCCCAAGTACTACATCGGCAACGGCAACGTCGCCGGCCTCGTGTCGGTCTTCGGGCGTCGCGCCGACATCGAGGGCCCCGAGGGCTACGTGTTCTTCGCCGCCGACAGCCGGCACGAGAACTACCACCTCGTCAAGAACGTCGTGAACGCGCAGATGTACGTCAGCGAGTTCCGCCTCGAGGACTACCCGGTGCGCCAGCGGGACGTGCTGCACACCGGGCCGGCCGCGTTCGACGCCGCGCTCAACACCGTCAACGTCGGCAAGTTCAACCTCTGCACCGCCGCCATCGGCATCTGCGAGCACGCCATGTACGAGGCGGTCACCCACGCCCACCGCCGGATGCTCTACGGAAAGCCGGTCACCGACTTCCTGCACGTACGCCGCGAGCTGATGGACGCGTACGCGCGGCTCGTCGCGATGAAGCTGTTCAGCGACCGCGCGGTCGACTACTTCCGGTCCGCCGGCCCCGACGACCGCCGTTACCTGCTCTTCAACCCGATGACCAAGATGAAGGTCACCACCGAGGGCGAGAAGGTCATCGACCTGCTCTGGGACGTCATCGCGGCCAAGGGCTTCGAGGCCGACACCTACTTCGAGAAGGCCGCCAAGGACATCCGGGGCCTGCCCAAGCTCGAGGGCACCGTGCACGTCAACCTCGCGCTGATCCTCAAGTTCATGCCCAACTACCTGTTCCGCCCGGCCGAGTTCGCGCCGGTGCCGACCCGGCACGACGCGGCCGACGACGAGTTCCTCTTCCGGCAGGGGCCGGCCCGGGGCCTGGGCAAGATCCAGTTCCACGACTGGCGGGCCGCCTACGACAAGTACGCCGAGCTGCCGAACGTCGCCGTCTTCCGCGAGCAGGCCGACGGGTTCTGCGCCCTGCTGGCCACCCACGCCCCCGACGAGGCACAGCAGCGGGACCTGGACTTCCTGCTCTCGCTGGGACAGCTCTTCGCCCTGATCGTGTACGGCCAGCTCATCTGCGAGCAGGCCGAGGCGACCGGCCTCGAGGCCGAGGTCCTCGACGAGATCTTCGCGATCCTCGTGCGCGACTTCTCGGCGTACGCGACGGAGCTGCACGGCAAGGCGGCCACCACCGAGGAGCAGGCCGCCTGGGCCCTGGCCCACGTCCGCCGCCCGGTCATCGACCAGATGCGCGCCGCCGCGGTGTGGGAGCGGGTCGTGGCGCTCTGCGGGGCGTACGAGATGCGGCCGTAAGACCTGCGCTGGCGGCGGTCACGGCTTGACCGCGACCGCCGCCAGCATCATGGAGTCGGCCGGTTCGCCCTCCCACTCGTCGCTGGGTTCCGGGCGCCACTCGGGTCCGTACACGAGACCGGGTTCGACCGGCTCCCAGCCCTCCAGCAGCTCGCGGAGCCGTTGCGGCTGGCGCAGCACCATCGGCGTACCGGTGCGGTTGTAGAGGTCCGACACGCGTTCGACCTCCTCGGGTCGCGGGCCGCCGGTCGCGTGGGTCACCGCCAGCAGACTGTCGGGCGCCACCGCCGCGTGGTAGTGCCGCATCGCCGCCGTCAGCTCGGCGCTGTCCGGCACGAAGTGCAGCACGGCGATCATCAGGACGCAGACCGGCGCGGCGATGTCGATCACCTCGCGCAGCAGCGGGTCGGCGAGGATCTGCTCGGGCCGTTGCAGGTCGCCGTGGATCATGACTGTGTCCGGGTCGTCGCCGATGATCGCCCGCGCGTGCAGCACCGCGCTGGGATCCAGGTCCACGTAGGCGACCCGTCCGCCCGGCACCAGGTCGCGGACCACCTCGTGCACGTTGCCCTCGGTCGGGATCCCGGAGCCCAGATCGAGGAACTGCCGAATGCCCCGCGACACCGCGAACCGCACGGCGCGGTGCAGGAACGCCCGGTTCGCCCGCATGACCTTCGGCAACAAGGGCACGAGCTCGACGGCCCGCTCCGCGACGGCCCGGTCCGAGGCGAAGTGGTGGCTGCCGCCGAGCAGCGCGTCGTAGACGCGCGCCATGCTGGGCCGGTTCGGGTCGATGTCGATCGGGTACGCGTCGTTGACCATGATTCCCTTCCCGGCGGGTTTCTTCGCTGAACGGGGGGCACCGGGGGTGTCCCTGACTTTACGTTGAGGAGGGCGGGTCCCGCAGACGACAACCGGACGGTGACGCGCGGGGACGCTGGGGAACGAGGGATGGTGCGGACGCACGGGTCGCTGACCGACCAGCTGGTGGACGAGGCACCCGACGCGGTGATCGTCAGCCGGGAGGACGGGACGATCACGCTGGCGAACCAGCGGGCCCACGAGATGTTCGGCTATCCCACCGGAAGCCTGCTCGGCGAGTCCATCGACGCGCTCGTGCCCGACGAGGTGCGCCCGGGGCACCCCGCCCAGCGCGAGGGCTATCTCGCCAGCGAGCATCCGCCGCTGCGGCGGCTGCCCCTGCGCGGCCGGCGCCGCGACGGCCAGGTGTTCCCGGTCGAGGTGTCGCTGGCCGCGGTCACGGCGCCGAACGGCGACATGCTGGTGACGTCCGTGCTCCGCGACGACACGGCGCACCGCGAGGCCGAGCAGGCACGGACGCTGCTCGCCTCGATCGTGCAGTCGTCACACGACGCTATCGTCACCACCGATCTCGACGGCGTGGTGCTGAGCTGGAACCCGGGGGCGGAGCTGCTCTACGGCCACCTCGCCGACAAGATGATCGGTCACCCGATCGACCGGATCATCCCGGAGGACCGGCGGCGCGACGAGGCGGAGATCCTCGCCCTCGTACGCATCGGCGGCCGGATGGATCGATACCGCACCTCGCGCCTGCACGCCGACGGCACCGCGATCACCGTGTCCGTGCTGGTCTCTCCGCTGCGCGACGGCACCGGCACGATCGTCGGCATGACAAGCACCGCCCGCGACATCAGCGAGCGCGAACACGCGGAGGCCCGGGTGCAGGCCGTGCTCGACGCGGCCCCCGACGCGCTGCTCGGCGTCGACGACGCGGGCAACGTGGTGCTGGTCAACGCCGAGGCGGAACGGCTGTTCGGCCATCCGCGCTACGACCTGACCACGATGGCCGTGCACCGGCTGCTGCCCGACGGGCTGCCACCGGCCGCCGCGATGCTGCGCACCGGCGGTGACTCGACGCCGCTGGACACCGAAGTGTTCGGCGACGTGGCCGGCCAGCCGGCGCCGCGGTGGGCCACGCGTACGGCGCGGCGCAGCGACGGCGACCGGCTCCCGGTCGAGATCTCGTGCAGCGCGCTGGACACCGGCGACGGGGTCATCGTGGTCGCCGCCGTCCGCGACATCACCGACCGGCTCGCCGCCGAGGCAGAGCAGCTCGCGCTGCGCGAGGAGGCCGAACAGCGCCGGACCGAGGCACGGATGCAACGGGCCGAACGTCTCGAAAGCCTCGGTCAGCTCGCCGGCGGTGTCGCCCACGACTTCAACAACCTGCTCGCCGTGATCCTCAACTACGCGTCCTTCATCGTCGAGGACGCTCCCGACACTCCCCTGGCCAGCGACGCCGAGCAGATCGCCCGCGCCGCCCGACGCGGCAGCGACCTCACCCACCAGCTTCTCGCCTTCGCCCGCCGGGAGGTCATCCGGCCGCGGCCGCTCGACGTCAGCACGGTCGTCACCGAGGTGACGCAGATGCTGCGGCGCTCGCTCGGCGAACACATCGCGCTGAAGGCGACGACGGCGCCGCTGCCGCCGGTCATGGCCGACCCCGGCCAGCTCGAACAGGTCCTGGTGAACCTGGCCGTCAACGCCCGCGACGCCATGCCCGCGGGCGGTCACCTCACGATCGACACCGCCGAGGTCGACCTCGACCAGGACCACCCGGCGGTGCACTCGGGCCTCGAACCCGGGCCCTTCGTGCGGATCCGGGTCTCCGACACCGGCACCGGCATGCCCCGCGACGTCATCGCCAAGGCCTTCGACCCGTTCTTCACCACCAAACCCAGCGGCGAGGGCACCGGCCTCGGGCTGGCCACCGTCTACGGCATCATCACCCAGGCCGGCGGCACCGTGCAGATCTACTCCGAGCCGGGCTTCGGCACCACCATCACCATCCTGCTGCCGGTCACCGACGCGGCCGTGCCGCAGAACCGGCCCGCGCAGGCGCCACCCGAGCTGAGCGGGCACGGCGCCACCGTCCTGGTCGTGGAGGACGAGGACGCGCTGCGCGACGTCACCGAGCGCATCCTGCGCCGCGGCGGCTACACCGTGCTGACCGCCGCCAACGGGCACGAGGCGCTGCGGATCTGCACCGACCACGACGGTCCGATCGACGTCCTGCTCACCGACGTGATCATGCCGGGCATGCTCGGCAAGGACATCGCCGAGGCGGTCTCGGCGGCCCGGCCCGGCACCCGGGTGGTCTTCATGTCCGGGTACGCCCAGCCGGTGCTCACCACGCACGGCACCCTGGCCGCGGACGTCCACCTGCTGGAGAAGCCGTTCACCGGGGCCGAACTCATGCAGGCACTGCACGAACAGTTGCGGAACTCACCTGATCCGGGTTTGGCGAAGGGCCCGGCCGGGTAGCCGCCGGGAACGGAACCCGGGGAGGAATACGAGCATGCCCTTCGACTGCACCATCGAGCGTGACGGCGACACCATCGTCGTCGCACCCGAGGGCGACGTGGACGTCGACAATGCCGCGGTGCTGCGCCAGGTGTTGCATCAGGTCGTCGACCGCCGCGACTGCGCCCGCCTCGACGTCGACATGAGCGCGGTGACCTTCCTCGACTCGTCCGGCCTGGGCATGTTGGTCGCCGCGCACCGGGCGGCGAACGCCCGGGGAATCACCCTCACGGTGCGCAAGCCCGGGCCGATGGTCCGCATGGTGCTCGAGGTGACAAACCTCCACCAGGTGCTGACCGACGAGGAACCGGACGCCGCCCCGGCGTGAGGTCACCGCCCCCGGTTGCGGGGATGGTCGCGCGCCGTCCGCTCGTTGCCGCGCCGGTAGTTGCCGGTCAGCCGGGCCATCAGTTCCTGCGGATCGCCGTGGTCCACGTCGACCAGGAACCGGGCCGCGGCCGCGCCGCGCAACACCACGGCGACGCGGGCAAGGTGCAGCACCTCCACCTCCCCGTTCTTGCGGAGACGGAACGTGAATCCTTCGGGTACGCCGGCCATCGCCGTATCGTGCCGGCGCACGCCGGCGCCCGCGACCCCTTTTCCGCTCAGTAGGTTGTCGGTCATGACGGACGTACGGCTGGAGCCGATGACCGAGGAGCAGTACAAGCCGTGGCGAGCCGAGGCCGAGGAGCACTACGCGCGGAGCGTCGCCGCGTCGGGCCAGTCGGCGCGGGACGCGGCCCGCACCGCCGCCGACACCTACGCCCAGCTGCTCCCCGACGAGTTCGCCACCCCTGACCACCATTTCTGGTACGCCTACGACGACGACCGCCGGGTCGGTTTCCTCTGGGTCAAAGTCACCCACGACACCGCGTTCGTCTACAACGTCGCCGTCGAACCCGACGTGCGCCGTCAGGGCTACGGCCGCGCGATCATGCTGGCCGCCGAACGCTGGTGCCACGACAACTCGCTGAGCAGAATCGGTCTGCACGTCTTCGCCCACAACACCGGCGCACGGGCCCTCTACGAGCAGTTGGGTTTCCTCGAGACCGGCCGCAACATGGCCAAAGGCCTCATTCCCCCGACTCGGATCGAACCGCCCGCGCGGCCCACCAGGCCAGCAGCAGCACCGTGACGACCTCGGCCACACCCAGCAGACGCTCCACCCCACCCAGCGGAATGGCCCGCCACCAGCGGACCCCGGTCCACGGCTCGGACACCAACGCCCAGAGGATCGGCGCGAAACACAGCAACGACAGCACGCCGCCGAGCGCCACCGACCGGGCGGGGGCGGCGCGCACCTCGTTGCTCCCGCGCAGCCAGGGCATCGCGGCGAGCAGAGCGCCCGTCGGCAGGCTCAGAAACGCGACCAGGCCCGCCAAGCGGTGGATGTCGCCGCCCAACGACGGCCCCACCGCCCAGTTGTGTTTCTCGAACCAGACCACGCCGACCAGCCCGGCGACCCAGGCCATCAGTGCCACTACGGCACCCGGTCGCACCAGTCCGGCGTGCCGTAGGGCGACGACGACCGCCAGGGATCCCGCCGCCAGCGACAGGGTCGCGGCATCGAAGATCCACCCGTTCGGCAGCAACGCGTACTGACTGATGGTGCGACGCGCCCAGTCCAGGTCGGCCGAGGGCGGCATCAGATGCAGCCAGGCGTACAGGATGAGAGACGCCAGCACGCACAGCACCCCGAGCCCGCAAAGCGCGAGGACGGCGCGAGATCGGTTCTTCATCGTCGGGTCACCACCAATGCCACTGTGCGTCGTGCCGGTGCTGCCGGACGGTGGGGATGGTGTCGACGGTGCCGTCGCCACGGTGTTCCTTGGCGGCGGCGCGGCATGCGATCCTCGCTGCCTGACGCTGCCTGCTGGTCCACGTGTCGACGATGAACCGGCGCGACGGACCCCTGCCGCCGACGAGAAGTCGCAGGCCGGTCCGCCCGTGGTACGGACCGTCCTTGTCCGTACGGGACATGGTTGCTCCCCTCCCGGGGCCGCGGGCGCGGCCACCTAACGGGGGTGGAACGCGGCGCTCATCGCAGCACGAGGGTTCATGGCCGCAGTGTATGTACGGGGTATGTACGGGCGACGATCGGGTGAGGTTCGAAGCCGGTCCCCGAGCGCCCGGAGGCCTCGGAACGGGAGGCCACACTGCCTAGGTTGAGATCTCCGCACAACCGGGTGGAGGGAAGATCGATGGGTTACAAGGTCGGCGACTTGGTGGCCTGCGCCGGGCAGGGGGCGGGCGCGGTGCGCGAGATCGTCACCAGGCGGGTCGGCGGGGTCGAGCGGGAGTTCGTGGTCCTGCCCCTGTCCTACGTGACGGTCACGATGCCCGCCGACAGCTCGTCGTTGGCAGACCTTCGCGGCGTCGTGGGGCCGGATGGCGTCGAGGGTGTCCTCCGGGTCCTGGCGGCGCCCGACCCTGGGGAGCCCTCGGCCTCGTGGGGCGAGCAGGATCTCATGATCAGGCTAGGGGTGGCGCCGGACGACTATGACGGTCCGGTGTCCCACGAGTCGGCGAAGGTGGCCGAGGTGGTTCGGACGCTCACCCATCGCCAGCGCCGTGCGGGCTTGGCGTTCGAGGAACGCGGCCTGCTGTTTCTGGCGCGCAACAACCTGGCGTCGCACATCGCGGCCTACCTAGGTCTGACGGTGGAGCGGGCGGAGAGGCTGATCGACGACGCCCTGGCCGGGACACCCACCGAGAAGTGACCCGCTCCGGTCAGGGCTGGACCGGGACGCCGAGCGCCTCGGCGAGCACCTCGGCCGTGCGGTCGGCGGATACCGGGCGGCCGTAGTGGAAACCCTGGCCCTTGTCGCAGCCGAGGGTGCGCAGCACCGCCGTCTGCTCGAGGGTCTCGACGCCCTCGGCCACCGCGGTCAGCCGCAGCGTGTGCGCCAGGTCCACGATCGTACGGACCAACGCCACCTGCTGCGCCGCGTCGCCGGTGGCGGCGTCCGGCATGAACGAGCGGTCGATCTTCAGGATGTCGATGGGCAGGTCCCGCAGGTACGCCAGCGACGAGTAGCCGGTGCCGAAGTCGTCCACGGCCACCTGCACGCCCGCGCGGCGCAGGTCGCCCAGGTGGGCGATGCACTGCTCCGCCTGGGCGCCGGCCGCCACCAGCACTCCCTCGGTGATCTCCAGGATCAGCGCGGACGCGGGCAGGCCGGCGTCGCTGAGCGCGCGGCGTACCCGGGCGGCGAAGTCGGGTTCGGCGAGCTGTCGGGGTGAGACGTTGACGGTCAGCTTGGTGCCGTACTCGTGGTACCAGGCTGCGGCGTCTCGGCAGGCCTGGCGCAGCACCTGTTCGCCGAGCGGCACGATGAGCCCGCTGTCCTCGGCGGCGGGGATGAAGTCGTCCGGGCCGATCGGGGTCTGGCCCGGCGGCACCCAGCGGACCAGGGCCTCCACCGCGGTGAACTGGCCCGTGCTCAGTGACACGATCGGCTGGTAGTGCACCACGATGGCCTCGGTGCCGATGGCGGTGCGCAGGCGGTCCACCACGGCGATCCGCTGGTTCTGGCGCTCGCGGAGCATGACGTCGTACGTGATAACCCGGTCTTTGCCGGCGGCCTTCGCGGCGTAGAGGGCGAGGTCGGCGTCGCTGAGCACCTCGGCGCTGTTCTCGGCACCCTCGAGAAGGCGGAGGCCGATGCTCGCGGTGACGTGCAGGCGGTGGCCCGTGACCTCGACCGGCAGCCGCAGCGTCGTCAGGACCGTCTGAGCGTGCGCCGCGGCGGCCAACGGGTCGCCGTCGTGCAGCAGCACCGCGAACTCGTCGCCGCCGAGGCGCGCCAGCGTGCCCGCCTGGGCTATCTCCGACCGCAGCCGGCCCGCCACCTCGTAGAGCAGGGCGTCACCGATGTGATGCCCGAAGCTGTCGTTGACGTGCTGGAAGCCGTCCAGGTCGACGATGAACAGGCAGCCCGGCCGCCCGTCGGCCACCGCGGTCTGGATCAGGCGGTCGAGGTGCAGGCGGTTCGGCAGGCCGGTCAGGGCGTCGTGCAACGCCAGGTGGGTCATCTGGTCCTGCATCGACGCCTGGTCGGTCAGCGCGGTCTGCAGGTCCGCGGCCCGCCGGTTGACCAGAGTGCTGGTGTGTGAGAGCCGGATGACCAGCAGGACCGCGGTGGCGGCGGTGGCGATCAGCGGCAGGACGACGTCGGCGGCGGCGAACTCGCCCCGCCCGTGGTCCATCCAGATCGCGTACGCGGTGACCGCCGGCCCGATCAGCACCACCACGGCGTAGAGGGCGGTCATCCGCAGCGGCGAACGCCAGTAGCGCCCGATCGCGGCCGCCCCGTTGCCGGAGGCCATCGAGGGGTGCAACGCGGCCGCGCCGCACAGCAGGTTGAAGAACATCCAGCAGGCGACGCTGGTGCTCGTGCCGGACCACGACCCGCCCGAGGCGTACGAGACGAAGTAGCCGACGTCGGCGACCATCAGCGTGCCGGTGGCGCACAGGATCAGGCAGTGGGCGCGGGTCAGCGCGCCGGCGGTCACGGCCAGGCGGACGGCCATCGTCAGCAGGACCAGGTCGAGCATCGGGTACGCCAGCGCGCCGTAGCTCAGCGTCCAGCGGGTCCAACCCTCGAGGAGCGGGTCCACCAGGAACACCCAGGCGAGCACCGCGGCGGTGCACCCGACGATTCCGGCCTCGGCCATCCCGACCAGCGCGGAGCCTCGGCCCCGGGCCGCCAACGCGGCGAGTGCCGCGGCGAGCAGCAGGTACATCCCGTAGTAGATCGCGTCGACGACGGTCACCCCGGACGGCGGCATGTCCAGGAAGAAACCGATGCCCCAGGACAGATCGCTGACGCCTCCGCAGGCCAGGCCCGCCGCCAGCAGCCACCACGGCAGCCGGCGCGCCGGGCGGTGTGCCCGGATGCCGATGACCACGGCGGCGACGGCGGCGGTGGCGAGCAGCACGTAGACGGCCTGCTGGCCGACCGGCGGCAGCCAGACGCCGGAGAGCAGGATCGGAATGCCGCCGAGCAGGAACCACCACCACGCCCGGGCGCCGGCCAGAGCAGCCGGGAACGGATCCCGGACTCGCTGCTGAGCTGTCATTCGGCCGCCTTCTCGCCAGGGCAGGGTGCTGGAAGCACCATCCTGGGTGCCGTCGGGTGCCGTCCGGGAGCAGAAGGGGTCGGCGTCCGGAGCAGCTCCTCGCCGATTAGGAACGCTTACGTACCCTCCCCTGGCGGCCGAAAGATGGCTGACAGCGGCCGACAGGGGGAGGAAGGGTCATGGCGTCCGATCGATTGCCCGCGGTGGTCACCCCGTACGGTCCGTACGCGGAAATGGCCTTGCACGTCTACGACCTGGAGATGCGCGGCCACCACACGGAGGCGCTGCTCGCCGCCGACCGGGCCGAGGCGATCCTGCGCATCCTCGGCGACGAACGCTCCCGCCGCGCCGCCCGGCTCGGCCGCATGTACGCACTCAGCTTCCTGGGCCGCACCGACGAGGCCCTGCGCATCGGCGAGGAACTGGTCGCCGAGCAGGGTCCGGTCACCGGTCCCCGCAGCACCGACGCCAAGATCGTCGCGGACACCGCCCGGATGCTGATCCAGGCCGGGCGCATGGACGACGGCCTGCACCACCTGGCCAACGCCATGGTGATGCTGGACGTCGCACCCCGCAAGAGCGTGCGGTACTTCTCGGCGATGGGCTCGCTGTGCGAGGCGGCCAAGGTCGCGGACCTCTTCGAGCTCGCCGAGACCGCCATGCTGCGCGGCATGGAGGCGTTCGACTCGCTGGACGACCTGTTCCAGTCCTCGTCCGACGTGCAGTACGCCGAACTGCTCCTGGAGTGGGCGATGCGCCTGGAGCAGGTGCACCGCGCGGAGGAGGCCGCGGTCCTGGTCGACAAGAGCGTGGCGCTGCTGAGCAGCTGGAACGCTCGCGCCGACTCGCCGCTGGGCGCGGCGCTGCTGGCCGTCGGCCACGCCAAGGTGGGCCGCTGCGCCGAGGCCCTGGCCACCGTCGACGAGCTTCTGCTGCCGATGCGGCGCGACGGGCAGGACCACGAGGCCCGGCTGCTGCACCTCGCCCACGGACTTGCCCTGCGCTCGGCGGGCCGGCTGCGCGAGGCCCGCCGCGAGTTCCTGGCCGCCGACGAGCTGTCCGTACGCCCGGCGCAGCGGCTGATCTTCCAGTACGAGCTGGCGGTGACCGCCGCGATGGACTGTCCCGGGGAAGCCACCAGCACGGTCCTCGCGGCGCTGAACGAGCACATCCGGATGCTGTGGCAGCTGCGCCTGGACCGGCGCACCATGCTCCAGCAGGCGTACCGTCGCGTCGAACTCGAGGCGGCCCGCAGCACCGCGGACCGCGCGGCGGCGTCGGACGCCCTCACCGGGCTCGGCAACCGGCGCCAGTTCGACCGCCGCATGGCCGCGACGGACGGCCCCGGCAGCACCCTGCTGCTGATCGACGTGGACCGGTTCAAGGACATCAACGACTCGTTCTCCCACGGCGTGGGCGACCGGGTCCTGACCGAGATCGCCGCGGTGCTCCGAGCCCACTGCCGCAGCGACGAGGACGCCGTCCGCTTCGGCGGCGACGAGTTCGCCCTGTTCCTGGCCACGGGGGAACACGAGGGCCGCAAGGTCGCGGAACGCATCCGTCAGGTCATCGAGGCCCGCGACTGGACCGCGATCGCACCGGGGCTGCACGTGACGCTGAGCATGGGCCTGGCGACCTGGCGGCCCGGAGAGTCGGGACGCGACCTCTACGACCGCGCGGACGGCAACCTCTACACGGCCAAACGCGCCGGCCGCAACTGTCTCGCGTTTGCCTGACCGCCCCCCAGCCGAGCCCTCCGGCGGTGCGGTCGCTGAGTTCCGTTCGGATGTACGTCGCGATGCTGAGGCAGGCGTAGCTGTGGGAGACGTGGCGTCCCGCGAGCATGTAGGTCACCAGCCCATCGCTGCCGAGCCCGTCAGTCTTGATGGTGCACGGCGACGCGGGAATCCGCATCGGTCGACCCTGATCGGGTGACGTCAGGCTCTGGCGGCGGTCCTGATCGCACGCACCGCCTCGGCGACGCCGCCGGACCACGGCGTGCCGTGGCCGGGAAGCAGCCAGGTCGCCTGAAGGCCGTCGAGACGGTCGAGCGACGCCAAGGCTTGCCGCGCGTCGTCGGTGAAGGGCGCGGGCTGCGGGCCACACTGTCCGGTCAGCACGTGGCGCGTGGTCAACGCGTCGCCGACGAAGAACGCGTCGGCCGTCGGCACGTGAATGGCGACGCTGCCGGGCGAATGGCCGGGAAGTCCGATGACGCGCGGCGCGCCGGGCAGGTCGAGCACCTGGCCGTCGGCCATGCCGACCACCTCGGTGAGATAGGTGGTGCGCATCCCGCCCTTGCGGATCGCATACCAGAGGAAGCCGGCCGTCGCGCCGAGCCTCATGCTCCCCCACGAAGCCTTCGGCTTGCCCTCGCCGCGTGCGCGGGCGGCATCCGCCTCGTGGACGAACACCGCCACACCGTGATCGCGCCTGAGCCGCTCGGCGAAGCCGAGATGGTCACTGTCGCCGTGGGTGAGAACCACGCCCCGGATGTCGTCCACCGCCCGGCCCATGCTCGCGAGCTCCGCGTTCAGCTCGCGCCAGTGCCCGGGAAGCCCGGCGTCGATGACGGTCACTCCGTCGGCGGCATCGACGAGATAGGCGGCCACGATGTCGTTGCCGATGCGGTGCAGGTGCGGGCCGAGTCTCATCGCGGCGTCCGCTGTGCTGTCGCTACCATCATGATGGCTAGGCTACGTAGCCATCATGGCTAATGTCAATAGCCATCGTGCCCGCCCGCTCAGGAGGAAGTGACATGCCGACGCCCGATCGGACCTCGCTCGACGAGATCGTCCAGGCCGGACGCGACATCCTGGAATCGGCGGGCCTCGCCCGCCTGACCATGCAGGCCGTCGCCGACCAGGTGGGCGTGCGCCCGCCGTCGCTCTACAAACGAGTACGCAACCGCGATGACCTCGTCGGCCTCATCACCGAAGCCACGATCCGCGACCTCGGCGACCAGCTCGCGACGGTCGGCACCAGCGCCGATCCGCGCCGGGACCTGGCCGAGGTGGCCCGGACCCTCCGCGCATTCGCACACGCCCGCCCGGCCGGCTACCAGCTGATCTTCGCGCCCGGCCCCGGCGTCGCCCGGCCCAGCGCCGAGTCCCTGACCCAGGCGGTCGCCCCGGTGCTGCGGCTGGCCGCGACCCTCGCCGGAGAAGAGCACCAGCTGGAAGCCGCCCGCACGATCACGGCCTGGGCCAACGGGTTCATCAGCATGGAGCTGGCCGGCGCCTTCAACCTCGGCGGGGACATCGACCAGGCCTACGAGTTCGGCATCGCGCGCATCACTGAAGCACTCGGTGGTCCCTCGTAGCCGATCCGGCCGCTCTCGCGTCGCTGTACTACCGTCTGGCTCGTGTCGACCCTCCGGCTGTCCAAGGACGCCCCGTTCGGCCGAGGAGCCAGGGTCGCATACGGCGCCGTTCTCGCCGCATTGCTCCCCGCCGGTATACGGATTGGCTACCAAGGAGCCTTCGAGGTCATCCCGTGGCTGTGGACGGTCTCGTTCGAGGACGGGACCAGCGTGATAGGTGCGGTCCAAGCGTGGTTCTGGGCGGTCTTCTACACCGTGGCCGCGCCGGTGCTGCCCGTCGTGCTGATACTGCACGCCATCCGGGCGGGCGCGACCCTCGACGGCACGGTGCTCACCGTGCGGGGTCCGTTCCGGACCCGGTCCGTCGACCTGTCCGTGGCGCGGGTACATGGCGAGGCACCGCCGGATGACAGCGGATACAACAGTTCCGGGATCCTTCTCGTCGCCTCGGCGCCCGGCCGCAAGCCGGTCCGGCTGGACCTGGGCGGCTACCACGGACTGTTGCCGCGGCCCCAGCTGAGCGCGCTGGCCGACGCCATCGCGGCAGGCGGCACCTGCGACGAGGAGCGGCGGCTGGTGGTGGAACGGCTCCGGATGTTCGTCCGCCAGCCGTACGCCCGCCCCCGCTTCCTCTGGGCCGACCCGCCCCCGCGACTGCCGCGCACCAGCTCGCCGGAGGACGCCACCAGAGCCTGAACACGCGGTAGGTTGCCTCGATCGTTCGGGGGCGGGAGGAACCATGGGAGCGAAAACGGCACTGCTGGCGTTCGCCAAGGGCGATCCGCGGCAGGCGTTGCGGCGGGCGACACGGTCGGACCGGGCTCAGGTCGAGGCATCGGTACGCCGCCTGCACCCTGGCTACGACGTGGAACCGATCGATGACGGCACTCTCGCGGACTGGGTCCATCCGCCCGACGACACGACGTACGCGACAGTCCTGCCCGGGGTGGAGCTGTTCTGCGATCTCCGGCTCGTCCTCGACCGCCCGTCCGAGCTACCCGCTCATCTTCTGCGGGCCGGAGCCGGCAGGCGCATCGTGATGCACGGGATGCACTCCGTCTCCGACTGGCTGTGCTTCGCGGTGTGGGAGGACGGCACGCTCGTGCGGTCGCTGAGCCTGTCTCCGGACGGCGGCATCCAGGAGAATCTCGGCGGCCCGCGAGGCCGCCATACGGCGGGCGCTGCGGGCCATGGGACCGCCCCGCAGGTTCCGCATGGGGCCGGACGGAACCATGCAGGAGATCACGGGCTACTAGACGTTTCTCAGGCGATGGCTTCCCTCACGAGATCGCGTAGGTGCTCGGCGTCGAGCCCGTCCGGGCAGAAGAGGATGCGGTACATGATGGGGGCGATGAGCCGGTCCATGACCGTCTCCTCCCCTCGGGCCGTCACTCGTCCAGCTCGTCGCGCCGTGTCTCCCGCGGGCCGCGAACGGCATGATCTTCTTCGCCGTCACGGTCCCGGCGGTCCTGCATCGTCGGTGCCAACGACACGAACGCAACGTTCCGGTTCCACCAGATCCGACAGGGAGAGTCCTGGAACCTGCCGGACCTGGATTCCTACCGGCAAGACAAAATGATCGTTCTTGACATCGAGCCGCGGGAAGGTGGCCGCGATAACTAGGCGGGCAGGCCGTCGAGGCGGGCGAGGACCTGGAGCATCACCTCGTCCGCTCCCGCGCCGATCGAAACCAGCCGCGCGTCGCGGAGCATGCGGGCCGTCCAGGTTTCCTCGAGATAGCCCATGCCGCCGTGGAACTGCAGGCACCAGTCGGCCACCTCACGCTGCAAGCGGCCCGCCTTGAGCTTGGCCACGGTCGCCAGGCGGGTGATGTCCTCGCCCGCCATCCGGGTCTCGCAGGTGATCAGGTTGTGGCTGCGCAGCAGGTCCACCTCGGCCTGCAGCTCGGTGAGGCGGAAGGCCACGTACTGCCGGTCGGCGAGCGGCCGGCCGAAGACCGTGCGGTCGTGGGCGAACTGGCGGGTGCGGTCGAGGGCGTACTGGCAGGCGCCGACGGCGGTGTAGGCGGCGAACATCCGCTCGGTGACGAACTGCTGCATCTGCTGCTGGAAGCCGCGGCCGACCCGGCCGATGGTGTTGGTGACCGGGACGCGCACCTCGTCCAGCACCAGTTCGGCGGTGTCGGAGCAGCGGTGGCCGAGTTTGTCGAAGGTGCGGGCGACGCTGAAGCCGGGGAGGTCGGTGGGCACGACGATCTGCGACATGCCCTGGTAGCCGCCCTCGTCGGAGGTGCGGGCGAGCAGGCAGAGCCAGTCGGCCTGGGCGCCGTTGGTGATGTAGAACTTGCGGCCGGTGATGACCCAGTCGTCGCCGTCGCGGACGGCGCGGGTGCGCAGGCGGGCCACGTCGGAGCCGGTGTCCGGCTCGGTGACGGCGATCGCGGCGACCGCGGTGCCGGCGACGGTGGGCGTGAGGTATTGGCGTTTGAGCTCGTCGGACCCGTAGTCGTGCAACGATGGGGTCGCCATCATGGCCTGGACGCCGAGGGCCATGCCGACGCCCCCGGCGTGGATCCGGCCGTATTCCTCCGCGGCGACCATCTGGAAGCTGTGGTCGGCACCCTCGCCGCCGTATTCCGGCTCGTATTCCAGGCCGAGCAGGCCGAGCTTGGCGGCCTTGGGGAACAGGTCGTGCAGCGGCGCCCGGCCGGCCGTCTCCCACTCGTCGACATACGGATTGATCTCGGTGTCGACGAAGCGGCGGACGCTGGCGGCGAAGGCGCGGTGGTCCTCGTTCAGGCGCATGCCCAGACGCTAGCGAAGCCGACCCGACGAAAACAAGCACGCTTGCTTGTTTTTCTCGGCTGTGCCAATCTCACGGCATGACAGCCGCCGAGACGCTGCGCGTCGGTAACTGCTCCGGGTTCTACGGGGACCGGCTCGCGGCGATGCGCGAGATGCTCGAGGGCGGTGAGCTCGATGTGCTCACCGGGGACTACCTCGCCGAGCTCACCATGCTCATCCTGGGCCGGGACCGGATGGCCGACCCGGCCACCGGCTACGCCCGCACCTTCCTCGTCCAGCTGAAGGACTGCCTGAAGCTGGCGCTCGACCGCGGCGTGCGCATCGTCGCCAACGCCGGCGGGGTCAACCCGCCGGGCCTCGTGGCGGCGATCCGCGAACTGGATCTGGACGCCCGGGTCGCCCTCGTGCGCGGCGACGACCTCACCGCCCGGGCCGGCGACCTCGGCCTCGGCCAGCCGCTCGGCGCGCACGCCTATCTCGGCGCCTTCGGGATCGCCCGGGCTCTCACCGCCGGCGCCGACGTCGTCGTCACCGGGCGGGTCACCGACGCCGCGCTGACCGTCGGGCCGGCGATCGCACACTTCGGCTGGGAGCGCACCGACCTCGACGCGCTCGCCGGCGCCACGGTGGCCGGCCACGTCATCGAGTGCGGCACCCAGGCCACCGGGGGCAACTACGCGTTCTTCACCGAGATCGCGGATCTGGGCCACCCGGGATTCCCGATCGCGGAGATCCGCCGGGACGGCTCCAGCGTCATCACCAAGCACGCCGGCACCGGCGGCGCGGTCACCGTCGGCACGGTCACGGCCCAGCTCGTGTACGAGGTGGACGACGCGCGCTACGCCGGCCCCGACGTCACCACCCGCCTCGACACGGTGTCGCTACGGCAGGACGGCCCCGACCGGGTCGAGATCACCGGCGTACGGGGTGAGCCCCCACCGCCGGATCTCAAGGTCTGCCGCACCTCGATCGGCGGCTACCGCAACGAGATGACCGTGGTGCTGACCGGCCTCGACGTCGAGGCCAAGGCCGCGCTGTTCCGCGGCCAGTTCGAGGCCGCCGCCCGCGGCACCGCCCCGGCCGAGTTGACCTGGAACCTGGCGCGGCTCGACACCACGGACGCGCCGACCCAGCAGCAGGCGTCGGCGCTGCTGACCGTCGTCGCCCGCGACCCGAGCGAGAAGGTGGCGGGACGGGCGTTCACCAGTGCGGCTGTCGAGCTGGCGCTGGGCTCGTACCCGGGCTTCTTCAGCACGACGCCGCCGGGGCGCGCCCACCCGTACGGTGTCTTCACCGCGGGGTTCGTCCCCCAGGCCGAGGCGCGGCACGAGGTCGTGCTGGACGACGGCAGCGTGGTGGCGATCGATCCGCCGGCGCTGACTCAGGCGCTGCGGCCGCATCCCGGCCCGGCCGTCGAGCCGGCGTCGGGCGGCATCCCGACCCGACGGCTGCCGCTGGGCACGCTGGCCGGGGCGCGCTCGGGCGACAAGGGCGGCGACGCCAACGTGGGTCTCTGGGTGCGCGACGACGCGGCGTACCCGTGGCTGGTGTCTCTGATCACCGAGGAGACGGTCCGCGAGCTGCTGCCGGAGGCCGCCGACCTGCCGGTGCGCATCACCCGACTGCCGGCCATCCGGGCCGTGAACGTCGTCGTCGAGGGGTTACTCGGCCTGGGCGTGGCATATCACGCGCGGTTCGACCCGCAGGCCAAGGGCCTCGGCGAATGGCTGCGGTCGCGGCACGTGGAGATTCCCGAGTCGCTGCTCGCCGAGGGGGCACGGTGACGGTTCTGCGATCCACTCTGGACACCGGCACCGAGGAGTCCCAGGCCGCCCGGAAGGCCATGCTCGCCTCGCTCGACGAGCTCGCGGCCGAGACCGCCAAGGCGGTGGCCGGCGGCGGCGAGAAGGCGGTCGCCCGGCACCACTCCCGGGGAAAGCTCACCGCCCGGGAGCGGATCGAGCTGCTGCTCGACGAGGACTCGCCCTTCCTGGAGCTGGCCGCCCTGGCGGGTTACGGCTCGCCGTTCACCGTGGGCGGCAGCGTCGTCGCCGGGATCGGCGTCGTCAGCGGCGTGGAGTGCCTGCTGATCGCCAACGACCCCACGGTCAAGGGCGGCGCGAGCAATCCGTGGTCGCTGCGCAAGACGCTGCGGATGCACGAGATCGCGGAGCAGAACCGGCTGCCGGTCATCGCGTTGGTCGAGTCGGGCGGCGCGGACCTGCCCACCCAGAAGGAAGTCTTCATCCCGGGCGGCGCGGTCTTCCGCAACCTCACCCGCCTTTCCGCCAAAGGCATTCCGACCATCTCGCTGGTCTTCGGCAACTCCACGGCCGGCGGCGCCTACCTGCCCGGCATGAGCGACCACGTGGTGATGATCGAGAAGCGGTCCAAGGTGTTCCTCGCCGGCCCGCCGCTGGTCAAGGCCGCCACCGGCGAGGAGTCCGACGACGAGTCGCTCGGCGGCGCCGACATGCACGCCCGCGTGTCCGGCCTCGCCGACCACTACGCCCTCGACGAGCAGGACGCCATCCGGATCGGGCGACGGATCGTGGCCCGCCTGAACTGGCGCAAGGCCGCCGGCCCGGCGACGGCCACGCCGAGGCCGCCTCGCTACGCGGCCGGCGACCTGCTGTCGATCGTGCCGCCCGACCCGAAGTCGCCGTTCGACCCCCGCGAGGTCATCGCCCGGATCGTCGACGACAGCGACTTCGACGAGGTCAAACCCCGGTACGGCGACTCGCTGGTGACCGGCTGGGCGCAACTGCACGGCTTCCCGATCGGCATCCTGGCCAACGCCCGCGGCGTGCTGTTCAGCGCCGAGGCCCAGAAGGCGGCCCAGTTCATCCAGCTCGCCAACCAGTCGCGCACTCCCCTGCTGTTCCTGCACAACACGACCGGCTACATGGTCGGCCGGGAGTACGAGCAGGGCGGCATCATCAAACACGGCGCCATGATGATCAACGCGGTGTCGAACTCGACCGTCCCGCACATCTCGCTGCTCATCGGCAACTCCTACGGTGCCGGCCACTACGGCATGTGCGGCCGCGCCTACGACCCCCGGTTCGTCTTCGCCTGGCCGAGCGCGCGTTCCGCGGTGATGGGCGCCCAGCAGCTCGCCGACGTCACCTACATGGTGTCGCGGGCGTCCGCGCTGGCGCAGGGCAAGCCGTTCGACGAAGAGGGCGCGCAGGTGGTCCGCCACATGATCGAGCAGCAGATCTCCGCGGAGGCGATGCCGGCGGTGCTGTCCGGGCTCATCTACGACGACGGCATCATCGACCCCCGCGACACCCGCGACGTCCTCGGCGTCGCCCTCTCCGCGATCCACACCGCGCCGGTCGAGGGCACCGGCTCCTTCGGCGTCTTCCGGATGTGAGGCAACGATGACGGATGAGGCCACTATGACGATCACCAGCGTGCTGGTCGCCAACCGCGGCGAGATCGCCCGCCGGGTCTTCGCCACCTGCCGCCGGCGCGGCCTGGCCACCGTCGCCGTCTTCTCCGACGCCGACGCCGGCAGCCCGCACGTGCGCGAGGCCGACAGCGCGGTGCGCCTGCCCGGCGCCACGCCGGCCGAGACGTACCTGCGCGGCGACCTCGTCATCGAGGCGGCCCGGCGTGCCGGCGCCGACGCCATCCACCCCGGATACGGGTTCCTCTCCGAGAACGCCGACTTCGCCCGGGCGGTCATCGAGGCCGGGCTGATCTGGATCGGCCCCGACCCGGACACGATCGAGGTGATGGGTTCGAAGGTCGCGTCCAAGGCCCGGATGGCCGAGGCCGGCGTACCCGTGCTCGACCTGCTCGAACCGGACGCCATCACCGAGAAGGACCTGCCGGTCCTGGTCAAGGCGTCGGCCGGCGGCGGCGGCCGGGGCATGCGGATCGTGCGGACCCTCGCCGAGCTGAGCGACGCCGTGGCGTCCGCCGCCCGGGAGGCCGGCGCCGCGTTCGGTGACCCCACCGTCTTCTGCGAGCGCTACCTCGACGCCGGACACCACGTCGAGGTGCAGGTCATGGCCGACGCCCACGGCACGGTCTGGGCCCTGGGCGAACGCGAGTGCTCGCTGCAACGCCGCCACCAGAAGGTCATCGAGGAGGCGCCCTCGCCGCTCGTCGACCGCGTCGGCGGCGATCTGCGCAAGCGCCTGCTCGCCGCGGGGCGCGACGCCGCGGCCGCGGTCGGTTACCGCGGTGCCGGGACCGTCGAGTTCCTCGCGGACGCGGGCGGCGACTTCTGGTTCCTCGAGATGAACACCCGCCTGCAGGTCGAGCATCCGGTCACCGAATGCGTCACCGGCACCGACCTGGTCGGCCTTCAGCTCGACATCGCCGCCGGGGTCGCGCTCAGCGGTCCGGAGCCGGCGATGAGCGGCCACGCCATCGAGGCCCGACTGTACGCCGAAAGCCCCGCCGACGACTGGCGGCCGCAGACGGGCACCGTGGTCACCTTCGACGTTCCCGAGGTGACGGCGCGGTTCGGCCGTACCGGGCCGGACGGCATCCGCCTCGACTCGGGCGTCGAGAACGGCAGCGTCGTCGGCACCCACTACGACGCCATGCTCGCGAAGGTCATCGCGTACGCGCCCACCCGTGACGCCGCGGCCCGGCAGCTCGCCGCCGCTCTGCGCCGTACCCGCATCCACGGAGTGACCACCAACCGCGACCTGCTGGTCGCCAGCCTGCTCCACCCGCGGTTTTTGGACGGCACCGCCGACACCAGCTTCTACGCGGCTCATCCGCCGGCGTCGCTCACCGCGACGGCGGGGCTCGACCCGGCCCTCGGCGCGGTGGTCGCGGCCCTGGCCGACGCCGCCGCCGGGCGGGGCCCGTTGCTGCGCGGCGTCACCAGTGGATTCCGCAACATCCCGGTCGGCTACCGCAGCCGCGTCTACGCCGTCGGCGACCGGGAGTTCGAGGTGTCCTACCGCTTCGGCCGCGACGGCCTCGAGGTCGCCGGCATGGACGGACTCGCCCTGGTCGAGGCCGACGCCGGCGCGGTCGTGCTGGACGTCGACGGCGTGGTTCGCGGCTGGACGGTGGGCCGCTTCGACGACCGCGTCGTGGTCGACGGACCGCGGGGCGCGGTGGAGCTTCGCCGGGTGCCCCGTTTCACCGATCCGTCCGCACAGCTTCCGGCGGGAGCGCTGACGGCGCCCATGCCCGGCACGGTGGTGCGCGTGGACGTCAAGGTCGGCGACACCGTCGCGGCCGACCAGCCGTTGCTGTGGCTGGAGGCGATGAAGATGGAACACGTGGTGCGGGCGCCCGCGGACGGCACGGTGACGGAGCTGCCGGTCGCCCTCGGTCAGCAGGTCGGGCAGGGCACCACCCTCGCGGTGGTGGCGGGCCGGGATGACTGATCCCAAACAGGACCGCTCGCGGGCGACCCGGCAACGCCTGCTGGAGACCACGATCCGGTGCCTGGCCGGGCACGGCTGGGAGGTCTCGACCGTCGGCTTCATCGCCGCCGAGGCCGGGATCAGCCGCGGCGCGGTGCAACACCATTTCCGTACCCGCGAAGCCCTCATCCTCGCCGCGCTGGAGCACATGTTCGAGGAGCGGGCGGCCCTGCTCGACGCACTGCCCGACCCGGACGACTCCGGCCCGGAGCGGGTCCACATCGTCGTGACGGGCCTGGTCGACGCCATCGGCGGTGAATTGTTCCGAGCGGCGCTCCAGGTCTGGACCGTGGCGGCCGCCGACCCCGAACTGCGCTCCGCGGTGGTCCCGCTCGAACGCCGCTTCGCCCGCGGCGTGCACCGGCGGGCCGTACGCCTGCTGCGGGTGAACGACTCCGACCCGGCCATGCGCGGCCTCATCCAGGCGACCCTGGACCTGGCCCGGGGACTCGCCCTGGCCGACGTGCTGACCGACGACTCGCACCGCCGCGCCCGCGTGGTCCGGGCCTGGTCAACCCAGCTCGCCGCGGCGTTGGCCGCCGCTCATGTCACTTTGGGTGACTGAAGCCCCCCACCGTTCGCTCTTCTCTTCCGCCCGGCTCCCCTGAGAAGATCTCCGCCATGCCCTTGATCAACTCAGGCTTCAGCGTGCTCTCCGAGGACTTCGCCGCCGACCCCTACCGGTACTTCGCGGCGCTCCGGGAACAGAGTCCGGTGCACTACGAACCCTCGGTCGACAGCTACTTCGTCTCCCGCTACCACGACGTGAAGCGGGTGCTGACCGACCACGAGGCGTTCAGCACCGAGATGTTGCAGGCGCGTGCCGAGCCGGTGATGCGCGGCCGGGTGCTCGCCCAGATGACCGGAGCCGAGCACACCGCCAAACGAAAGGTCATCGTCAGAGGCTTCACCGGCCAGGTCCTGCAGGATCAGGTACGCGCCATCCACGCCAACGCCACCGAGCTCATCGCGCCGTTCCTCACGCGGGGCCGGGTGGACCTCATCAACGACTTCGGCAAGCCTCTCGCCCTCTACGTGGCGCTTGACGCCCTGGGTCTGGACAAGAAGGACTGGCAGCAGGTCGCCGTTTGGTACAGCGGGGTTGCCGAGTTCATCACCACCATCGCCCTCACCCCCGAGCGCCGCCGGCACTGCCTGGACTGCGCCGACCAGCTCGAGGCCTACCTCGTCCCGATCATCGAGGAGCGGCGCCGCCGACCGGGAGACGACCTCATCTCGGCACTGTGCACCGCCGAGTACGACGGCGTCGCTATGAGCGACCGTGACGTCACCGCCCTGGTCCTCAACGTCTTGATCGCCGCCGCCGAGCCCGCCGACAAGACCCTCGCCCTGCTCTTCAAGCACCTGATCGACCATCCCGAGCAACTGGCTCAGGTCCGCCAGGACCCGTCGCTGCTGGCGGCCGCGATCGCCGAGACGCTGCGCTACACCCCGCCGGTCCAGCTCATCCCCCGCCAGGCGGAGCGGGACGCCGTGCTCGCCGGCACCACCGTCCCCGCGGGAACCATCATCTTCTGCATGATCGGCGCGGCCAACCGCGACCCCGAGGCCTTCGCCGCGCCGGACACCTTCGACATCCACCGCTCGGATCTGGCCACCGCCCGCTCGTTCACCGCCGCCGCCCAGCACCTGTCCTTCGGCACCGGGCTGCACCAGTGCGTCGGAGCGGCCTTCGCCCGCGCCGAGATCGAGACCGTCGCCGCGATGCTTCTGTCCCTGTTCGACCAGGTCCGTTACGGCGACGGTTTCCATTACCAGGAAGTAGGTTTGTACACTCGCGGCCCCGCCTCGCTGCTCCTGGATTTCACCCCGACCGCTGGAGTTGAAAACGGCAAATGACGCCGACCGACATCACCCGCGCCCTCAACGACCTCCTGTTCGACCCGGTGCCCGACCTCGCCGAGGCCATCGACCGGCACTTCTCCCCCGATTACCGCCAGCGCACCAACGGCGTGTGGAGCGACCGCGCCGGCTTCGCCCGGCACATCGCCCACCTGCGCACCCTGGTGCGCAGCGGGCACCTCGAGGTCCACGACGAGTTCCGCGACGGGCCGCGCTACGCCGACCGTCACACGGTCACGATCACCCAGCACAATGGACGCACCTCCCAGACCGAGGTGTACCTCTTCGGCGAGGTCGCCGACGATGGGCGCTTCCGCCGCATCGAGGAGACCACTCTCCTGGTCAGCGGCCACTCCGACGACCGGAACCTGGGATCCGTCAGCTGATGCTGTCGCTGGGCGAGAGACTGAGCAGCGCACGGGCGCGTGCGTTCATCGGCAGGGAGGAGGAGCTCGGTCGCTTCGCGGAGGCACTGAGCGCAGATCCTCAGGCACCGTTCGTGTTCTACGTGTTCGGGCCGGGCGGCATCGGCAAGTCGGCGCTGCTGCGGCGGCTGGCGGACCAGGCCAGCTCCGCGGGTCGCGTGTTCGTCGAGCTGGACGGCCGCTTCATCGGCCGGGACCCGGCCGACTTCGAGCGCGCCGCGGCCGCTTTCCTCGATGTTCCCGACTCGGTGCTGTTCGTGGACTCGTTCGAGCACTGCCAGTGGTTGGAGAGCTGGCTGTGGCAGCGGTTCCTCCCCCGCGCCGCCGCCGGTGCGCTGGTCGTCCTGGCCGGCCGCGTTCCGCCACAGGCCCAGTGGGTCGCCGACCACGCCTGGGCCGGGCTCCTGCACGTCAGCGAACTCGAGCCGTTCTCCGACGAGCAGGCCCGCGGCCTGCTGGCCGCGGCGCGGATCCGCCCCGAGCTGCGCGACCGGGTGCTCGGCTTCGCCGGTGGCAATCCGCTGGCCCTCGCCCTGGCGACCGCCGCGGCCGCGCAAGGCTGGAGCCGGGACGACATCTGGACGCCCTCGGCCGACATCCTGCGCAACCTGCTGGCCGGACTGATCGGTGAGGTGCCCACCGCGGCCCACCGCCGCGCCCTCGAGGTGGCAGCACAGGCGCACTCGACCTCCGAGGAACTGCTCACCGCGGTCCTGCCGGACGAGGACGCCCACCTGCTCTTCTCCTGGCTGCGGGATCTGCCCTTCATGGAGTCCACGCACCGGGGGCTGCACCCGCACGACGCCGCGCGCGAGACACTGGCCGCTGACCTGCGCTGGCGCGCACCCCACGCCTTCGTGTCCATCCGGGAGCGGTTGGTGGAGGAATACCTGCGCATCCTGCGCGAGGCGCCGGAGGAGCGGGTCTGGACCGTCACCGACGAGCTCTTCTATCTCTTCCGGGAGATGCGGAGTCTCACCCGGCTGCGGACCTGGTCCCGCGAGGACGAGGTCCACGACCGCCCTCTCCATGACGATGACATCGATGTCATCGTGCGGATGGCCGAGGAGACCGAGGGGCCCGAATCCGCGGAGATCGTCCGCTACTGGGTGCGGCGCCAACCGAGCGCCTTCAGCGTCTACCGGCTCGTGAGCACGGGCCGGACCGTGGCTTTCACCGCCCGGCTCGCCCTGTCGGCCCCGCCCGACGCCGAGGACCTCGACACCGATCCCGTCGTCGCGGCGGCCTGGGCGCACACCGAAGCCACCGCGCCGGTGAAGCCCGGCGAGCACATCGGCGTCAGCCGCTTCACGATCTACCCCGAGCGATACCAGGTGCCCTCGCGGGTCATCGACCTGAGCAGTTCCCGGGCACAGGCGGAGGCCGCCCGAGCCCCGGGTCGCGCATACGGCTTCGCCGTCTGGCGCGACGCCGAGACGTGGTCCGAACGGGTCAGCGGCACCCTCTCGGACACCGGTGCGCGGCCTCGGGTCGGCGCACACACGTACGGAGTGTTCAGCGTCGACTGGCGCCAGGTCTCCGTGGAGTCCTGGCTTCGCCGTTTCATCTCGGCCACCGACGTGCCGGTGGAGTCCGGGCCGTCCGCCGTGTCGCGCACGGCGTTCGACCAGGCCGTCCGCGAAGCCCTCGTGTACTGGCGTGACGCCGGCGCCTTCGCCGCCTGCGCCCTGATGCGCGTACGCCTGGCGGCCGACCTCGCCGATCCCGTCAGGGAACTGCGCGCCCTGCTGCAGCAGGCCATCGACAATCTCGCCTCCGACCCCCGTGGAGTGCGGGCCCGCGACGCCCTCACGGCCGGCTACCTTTCCGGTGCGCCGACCCAGGAGGCCGCCGCCCGCCGCCTCGGCCTTCCCTACGGCACGTACCGTCGCCACCTCCGTCAGGGCCTTGACCTGCTCTGCGACGCGCTGTGGCAGTGGGAGCTCCACGGCATCCCGTAGCCCGGGTGGACAGGGGCGGACAGGACTGGACAGTCGCCGCCCCTGGAGAGTGGTCACCTTCCGGCGTGAGGCTGTGCGTCATGAACTTCGGACGTACGCGTTCCTCCTCGCCGGGCGCTGTGCTCACGGCGCTCGCTGCGGCACAGTTCACCGTCATGCTGGCGACCTCGATCGTGAATGTGGCGCTGCCGCAGATCCGCGCCGGGGTCGGCCTGTCGGATGGTGACATCACCTGGGTGGTCAACGCCTACGGTCTGGCGTTCGGAGCACTGCTGCTGGCCGGCGGACGGGCGGCCGATCTGCTGGGCCGCCGCCGGGTGCTGCTCGCCGGCCTCGCGCTGTTCGCGGGATCCTCGCTGGCGGCGGGACTGGCCACCACCCCGGGCGTGCTGATCGCCGCCCGTGCCGTCCAGGGCCTCGGCGCTGCCACCATCGCTCCGGCCGCGCTCGCCCTGACCATGGGCTTGTTCCCCTCCGGTGCCGGCCGGGGCCGGGCCTTGGGGGTATGGGGCGCGGTCTCCGGCGCGGGAGGAGCGGGCGGCGTCCTGCTCGGCGGTGTGCTCACCCAGGCGTGGGGCTGGCCCTGGATCTTCCACTCCGTCGCCCTCCTGGCGGTGCTGGTTCTTCTCGCCGTGGTGGCGCTCGTGCCGCAGACCGCCGGCCAGAAGGACGGCGGGTTCGATCTGTGGGGCACCGCCACCGTCACCCTCGCCCTGACCTGCCTGGTCTGGGGACTGACCACCGCACGCGGCGCCGGCTGGACCGACACCCGGGTGGTGGGCGCTCTCATCGGAGCGGCCGCGCTGCTCGCGGCTTTCGCCGCGATCGAGCGTCGCCGGCCGGACGCCCTGATCCCACCACGGCTGTTCACCACCGGCCGGGTCGCCGCCGGCAACCTGCTGATGGCACTGCTGGGATCCGTATGGATCGCCCTGTTCTTCTTCCTGCCGCTCTACCAGCAGCAGGTCCTCGGGATGAGCCCTCTGGCCACCGGCGCGGGCCAGCTCCCCCTCGCCGTGGCCAACATGCTCGGCGCCGCCCTGGCACCCGCGGTCGCCCGGCGTATCGGCGGCACCGCGACCGTCGTACTGGCCCTGCTCACCGAGGCCGCCGGCCTGCTCTGGCTATCGGGCATGCGCACCGACGGCAGCTACCTCGTCGATGTCCTGGGCCCGAGCATCCTGGTCGGACTCGGCCTCAGCGTCGCCTTCGTCCAGCTCACCGCGCTCGCCGTGGAGGGGGTGCCGACGCAGGACGCCGGGCTGGCGGGCGGACTGGTGAACACCACCCGCCAGGTCGGCGGCGCCATCGGCCTGGCCGCCCTGGCCACCCTGGCCGGTTCCGTCACCAGCCACTCCTCCGGCCAGCCCCCGCTCGCCGCCCTCACGGCCGGCTACCAGACCGCCTTCGCGGTCTCCGCCGCGATCCTGACCCTCACCGCGCTCCTGGCGGTCCCGCTCACCCGCGGCACCCGCCCGACCCGCGACACGGGGGCGCGCCATCCGGTCGCGACCGCCGTTTCCCGCTGATCCACCCACACCCCCAACCGGCGGCGCCGCGCCGCCCGATCGCGACCACCGCTTCCCGCTGATCCGCCACACCCCCAACCGGCGGTGCCGCGCCGCCCGATCGCGACCACCGTTTCCCGCTGATCCGCCACACCCCTAGGAGAGAAGATGACCAGCAAGCCCTACCTGACCGGTCACTACACCCCGGTCGTCGACGAGATCACCGGCGTCGACCTCGCCGTCGAGGGCACCCTGCCCCCCGAGCTCACCGGCCGTTTCATCCGCAACAGCCACAACCCCAAACCCGGCGTCACCCCCACCCACTGGTTCAAGGGCAGCGGCATGGTCCACGGCATCCGCCTGCGTGACGGGCGCGCCGAGTGGTACCGCAACCGCTGGGTCCACACCCCCGCCCTCGACGGCGCCCCCTACCTCACCGACCACGGCCCGGACCTGACCGCGAGCACCGCCGGCACCCACGTCATCGAGCACGCCGGCCGGCTGCTCGCGCTCTGTGAGGCGAACTACCCCTTCGAGCTCACCCCGGAGCTGGAGACGGTCGGCGCCTACGACTTCGGCGGCAAGCTGCGCACCGCCATGACCGCGCACCCCAAGGAAGACCCGGCAACCGGGGAGCTCCACTTCTTCGGCTCCTCGCCATTCCCGCCGTTCCTCGTCTATCACGTCGCCGACGCCAAGGGCGAGATCATCCACAGCACCGAGATCCCAGGAGCGACCGCTTCCCTCAAGCACGACTTCGCGATCACCCGCCGCCATGTGGTGTTCATCGAGGGCAACGTCACGTTCGACCCCGCCGAGCACTCCGGGATCCCCTACAGCTGGAGCGACAAGCAGCCGTCGCGCATCGGCGTCATGCCCCGCGGCCACGACGACACCCACGCCATCCGCTGGTTCACCATCGAACCCGGCAACATGCTGCACGTCGCCAACGCCTACGAGGACGGCCAAGGCCGCATCGTGCTCGAAGGCCCCACCGTCGACCGCGAAGGCTTCCAACTCTCCTGGAACTGGTGGATCGGCGCACCCGCACGCGGCACCGAACCCAACACCCGCTCCTACACCCGCCGCTGGGTCATCGACCTCACCGACGGCACCGTCGACGAACAAATCATCGACGACCTCGCCGTCGAATTCCCCACCCTCAACGAGGACTACCTGGGAGCCGAGCACCGCTACCAGTACGCGGTGTCCTTCCCGGACCACCAGGGATTCGGCGGCTACGGCATCGTCAAATACGACCGCACCACCGGCGCCCGCCGCATCCACCAGGTCGGCGACGCCCGCCTACCCAGCGAAGCCGTCTTCGTCCCCGCCGCCGGCGCCACCAACGAAGACGACGGCTACCTCCTCACCGTCATCTCCGACCTCAAGCAGGACGTCTCGCAGCTGCTGGTCCTGGACGCCGCCGGCCTGGACCGGGTCGCCACCGTCCACCTCCCCCGCCGCGTACCCGCCGGCATCCACGGCTCCTGGATCCCCGACAGCGCCCTGGGCCACCGCGAAGCCTGATCCGCGATTCCCCGGGAACGCCGACCGGTCGGCGTTCCCGGGAAACGGGTCTGAATAGGCGGATAACGACAACCCACGTCGTTTCGCCCGCCTCCGTTCATGGTGCGGTTCTGGGAGGCTTGCACCGGATGTCCCCCGGCGAGGAGAACCAGTTCGGAGGTATGGGGAGGCACCACCATGAACAAGAACCGCCTGATACTGACCTCGTCAATGGCCGTCGTGACCGTTGCCGTCGGCGCCCTGTCCGGCAGCGCGGCTCCGGCGTCCGCGCGGTTCGCCGCCACGCTGATCTCGCACCACTCCTTCGGAACGATCGTCCGGGGCAGCACCGTGTGCGTCGGCCCCCTGTCACCGACGACCGACCCCAACGGCAACACGCCGGGAGTCCAGATCTCCGGCTTCACCAACGGCTCGTCGAACCTCACCTGGCAGGTCTTCTCGGTGTCGTCACAGAGCGCTCCGACGCTCGTCTTCCAGACCAACGCCCGTTTCGTCGACGAGACAATCCGACCGACGAGCAACATGCTGTTCCACGCGTGCGCCGCGAAGAGCGCCGGCGCCACACAGGACTACAACCTGACGCTCAACTCGTTCCCGGTCGAGTGACCCTGGGCGACGCGAGAACCGTGGTGGAGCCCGGAGCATTTTGCGGGCTCCACCACACACTCGCCGACACATCGTCAAGCCGGTAGGAGCGGGCGAGTTCCAGGCCACGGGCCGCCCCGCACCCCTCGCCCCGCATCCCTCGCCCCGCATCCCTCGCCCCGCACACCGCGCCCCTCGCCCCGCATCCCTCGCCCCGCGCCCTGCACCCCTGCCCCGCATGCCGCACGCCGCCCCTCGCCCCGCGACCCCTCGCCCCGCACGCCGCCCCGCATCCCTCGCCCCTCGCCCCGCACCCCTGCCCCGCATGCCGCATGCCGCATGCCGCCCCGCACTCCTCGCCCCTCGTCCCTCGCCCCTCGTCCCTCACCCCGTCGGCCGTCGGCCGTCGGCCATCGGCCGGAAAATCGCACGTCAGATTGGTTGTGGCTGGGGCACGATGGCGGCGTGATCAGATTTCGACGGCATAGCCGTCAGCCCGTCGCCGCGCCGGAGGAGCCCCCGGCGCTCCCCGCGATCCGCGAAGCCGTCGAGGCGGCCTCGCATGGTGGGTGGGAGCAGGCGGCACACCTCGCGGAGCTGCTCGCGCAGCTCGCCACTACCGGCGACGTCGCACGTGGCCGCGCCGCTTTGAAGGAGTTGACGAGCCGGCCGCGAGCCATGGTGAGGTTGGACGATCACGCTCGGCCCGCCTGGTGGTACGAGGTGCGTCAGACTCCGCTGGCCGAGCAGTGCGCCGCCCGCGCGGCGGCCGGCGCAGTCAACGCACCGGTCGCGGTTGCCCTGGCAAGCACTCACGGTGACGGGCACGTCCGTGAGCGTGCGGTCGTGGCGATGCTGGCCGCTCCCACGGTGGAGTTGATGCCCTTCCTGGTGCTCCGCACCAGCGACTGGGTCCGTCCCGTGCGTGACCGAGCCCGGGCCGGCCTGGCGCTGTTACTCGCCGACGACCCGGACACCTACCTGCCCGCCATGCTCGGCGTGACAACGGCGATCGACCAGCGGTGGCGCGGCACGTTCGCGGCGGCGCAGGCGACGGCCGCCCTCTCGACCGCGTCGCCCGCGCTGCGCCGGACCCTTGCCGCACTCTCGACCGCGTCGCCCGCGCAGCGCCGGACCCTTGCCGCACTCTCGACCGCGTCGCCCGCGCAGCGCCGGACCCTTGCCGCACTGCCGCACCCGGCGTCCCGGCGCTTCGTGTGCGACCTGGGGCTGAGCTGGAATTGGTGGTCCCCGGAGGAGTTGATCGACCTGGCCGAGTCGGGTCCAGACGTGCGGATCCGAGCCCGGGCCGCCGAGGCGGCCTGCCGCGACGCCGTCTGGCGACGCCGCCAAACCGTGCTGCACCGGCTGGCCGGCAGCCGGCGCCCGGAGGTGCGGATCGTGGCGCTGACCGGACTCGTCCGTACCGGCAGCGACGCGGACGTGGTGACGCACCTCGACGACCCGGCCTCGTTGGCGCGGGCCCTGGCCCGCGACGCCGCCCGCCGCACCGGCGTCGACGCCCTCGCGAAGTATCGCGATGCCGTGCTCACCGCACCGACCGCGCCGGTGATCGCCGGCTTCGCCGAGACCGCCTCGAGCAACGACGCGCCGCTCCTGCACCCCCTGCTGAGCCACCCCCAGGCCAAGGTCCGTGCCGCCACGGTACGGGCGCTGCGTCACCTCGACGCCGTCGACGCCGCCCGCATAGTGCCGCTGCTGCGCGATCCGTCGGCGGTGGTGGTCCGTGAGGCGGTCGCGGCCCTGCGACCGATCGCGAATACCGTCCCCGCCGACCTGCCCTGGGAGCTGCTCGCCGACCCCCGTGCCGCGCTACGCCGAGCTGGCTACCGCCTGCTCACCCCAGGACCCGCCCGAACCTGTCTTCGCGCCGGACTCATCGCCGCCGCCGACCCGGACCCGCGGCTGGCCCTGCGCGGCCGGACCGACGTCGCCCGCCTCGCCCTTGACGCCACCGAAGCGGCCCGGCCTTACAAGCTGCTTCCCCACCTCGATCTCACCGCCGAGGAGCACGCTGACTTCACCGCTCTGTTCCGGCGGGCCGAGCCGGCCCTCGCGCCTGACACCGTCGCCGGGCTCACTAACTGGCTCACCGCTACCACCGCGGCATGAGCCGGCTCACGGGCCTGACACCGAGGCCGGGCTCACTAACTGGCTCACCGCTACCACTGCGGCATAAGCCCGCCGCAGCGATCGCACGGCCCGCCGGAACGAGCCGGCGGGCCGAGCACTTCCCCATCCTCGCCGGTCAGGCGGAACCGTCGAGGTTGGTCACCTTCCCAGCGAACTTGTTGGTGCTGCTGCCGGTGGTGCCGGGCCGCGTGACGCCCCAGACCACCACCGAGCTTCCGGCCTCGGCGAGGATGAAATTCGTCGTCTCGGCGCCGGGCTGAGCCTGGACGGCGCCGCCGATCGTCTGGTTGACGGTCGTGCCGGTGATGTGGATGCCGACCTTGCTGCCACCGAAGGTGTACGCCCCGAACAGGCTGCAGCTCTTGCTGGCCCCGATGAGAAAGCCCTCGACCGTGTACACCTCGGCGGCACAGCTGGTGAGCGTGACGGACCCGCAGGTGTAGAGGGCGTAGCCCCGCTGCCCGCCGTCGTTGGCGCACGCGTTCAGCGTGGAGTAGCTCACGTTGTCGAGCTCGTAGCCGTTCTTGGCGTTGTTGAGGGCGTAACAGGCCTCGAAGGCGAGGGAGGTGGCGGCCGCCACCTTGTTCTCCAGCCTCGTCTTCGTGACGTAGAACCCGTTGCCGCCGTTCTTGACCGTCTGGACCCGGGTGATCCTCGACGCGATCGCCGCGGAGAGGTAGACGCCGCAGTCGCCCCAGTCCCGGACGACGCAGTCCTCGATGGTGATGTTCGAGATGCCGGTGAAGCTTTCGACGTCCGTCGTCGTGCTGGGCACCAGGTAGATGCCGGAACTGCCGGCGACCTTCTGATCGGCCATGAGGGTGAGGCCGGAGATGGTCACGTAGTTGACCGACGCGGTGCTCACGGACATGATGCCGTGACCGGCGCCCTTCTGAACGATCTTGGTGGCCTGAGCACCCGATCCGAACAGTCGCTGGTTGGAATACATGACGATCGGCTTGTCGATGTAGAACGTGCCGGTGCCCAGGAGCGCCTGGCGGCCCACGCCCTGCAGCGCCTCTTGGATGGCCGCACGGTCGGTGGCGCCGGTCTCGTCACCGCTCGGCGTGATCACGACAAGCCCGGTCGTCCCGGCCAGAGCGGCGGCAGGCTGGCCGAAGATCATCCCGCCCGCGGCCACTCCGGCTCCCGCCAACGATCCGGCGATCAGTCCCCGGCGGCTGCGCCCCACCCCGTCGTTCTTCGTTGCCATGCGGTGACTCCCATCACTTTCTGCGCGGCGGCCTGAGCCGCCAGCTCCCCGTTACCCCGCTCGGGCATCACAGCCGTCGCGGGCAAGACATGATCACAGAAAGATCATTTGGCGCGCTACCCCGCTCACGCCGGGCACACACCCCCGCGTCCTCGTTGGCCGCTGGGCTGAGAGTCCCGTCCCGGGTCCTGGTGATGAGTTGTCGCGGCCGTACCCGTCATATCTACGACCGGGCACGACGAGGCGGAAGGATGACGTGATGAGTGCGGACACGCGGTTGGAGGAGCTGGGCGTGAGCGGTTTGGGCGAGGTCGACGAGCCGGCGTTCTCGGGGCTGGCGGAGCGGCACCGGCGGGAGCTGCACGTGCACTGCTACCGGATGCTCGGATCGTTCGAGGACGCCGAGGACACCGTGCAGGAGACGTTCCTGCGCGCCTGGCGGCGCCGGGAGACCTTCGAGGGGCGGTCGACGTTCCGGGCCTGGCTGTACCGGATCGCCACCAACGCCTGCCTGGACCTGCTCGCCAAGTGCCGCCCGGAGCCCGCGACCGGCGGTGAGGTGCTGTGGCTGCAGCCGTACCCGGACCGGTTGCTCGACGAGCTGCCCGCGGGCGCCGCGGACGATCCGGAGACCGTCGCCGTCGCGCGGGAGACGATCGAGCTGGCGTACCTGGTCGCGGTCCAGCACCTCGCGCCGCGCCCGCGGGCCGTGCTGATCCTGCGGGACGTGCTCGGCTGGCCGGCGAAGGACGTCGCGGAGCTCCTCGGTGACTCCGTCAACTCCGTGAACAGCGCGCTGCAGCGGGCCCGCGCCGGCATGCGGGAACACCTGCCCGCCAAGCGACAGGACTGGAGCGGCGGTAAGGAGGACTCCGGGACACGCGACCTGGTACGCCGCTTCACCGACGCCAGCGTGGCGACGGACATCCCGACGCTCGCCTCGATGCTGCGCGATGACGTCCGGTTCTCGATGCCACCCACGCCGGGCTTCCACGTCGGACGTGACACGGTCGTGAACAACTGGATCGAGGACGGCTTCGAGGGCATGAAGGGCCTGCGCGGCGTTCCCACCTCCGCGAACCGCCAGCCCGCCGTGGCCTTCTACCTCTGGCAGGAGCGGGAGGGCGCGTACCTGCCGCTGACGATCGACGTCCTGCGCGTCACCGACGGGGCGATCAGCGAGATCGTCACCTTCCACGCCGACCAGTTCCCTCGGCTCGGACTGCCGGATCGCCTACCCGCGGACGGCACGGAGTAGTCCCGGTGTGGACACTCGCGCTGCGCGGTGGCGCCAGGCGTTCGGCGTCGTCACCCACGGGCGGGTACAGCTGGAGCTACGCGACGGCGAGGGTGCACATCGTCACACTCAGGGGCCAACAACGCGCGGCGCAAGGGCGTACGCACCAGCGTGGCCCCGAATCAAGTCGACGACGCTTCCCAGAATGCCGTGGCGAGGCTGAAGGCGCGGAAGTCTCCGGTCGTCGTGCCGGACATCTTGTTCATGGCGTAGGCGATGGTGGTGCGCGCGTCCATGTCGATGATGGCCAGCGAGCCTCCGTAGCCGCCCCAGTACAGCGTGTTCGGATTCGGCAACAGCCCTGAGTCCAACGCGAATCCCAGACCGAACCTCATCGGTACGCCCAGAACCAGATCAGTGCCCTCCACCTGCTGTTCCAGCGCCCGTCGACACCCAGCCTCGGACAGGAAACGCCGTCCCTTGACCGTACCGGCGTTGGCCAGAATCGCGTGGATCTCGGCCACGGCGCGCGCGTTGCCGATGCCGCCGACCGCGGGGATCTCCGCGCCGCGCCATGCCCGGGTCCGGGTGACCTGGACGTCCAGCTCCGGGTTGGTGGCGACGTTCACCTGCAGCTCGCTGCTGCCCTCGCCGCCCATCGGAGCCGGGCCTGCGGGTGCGATCAGGTCGGCGACGCGTGCGTCCTCGGACGCGGGCAGGCCTATGTGGAAGTCCGCGCCCAGCGGCGCGGCGATCTCGTCGCGAAACACCGTCCCCAGCGACCGCCCGGTGATCCGTCGGATCACCTCACCGACGAGGTAGCCCTGGGTCATGGCGTGATAGCCCGACCTCGTCCCGGGTGTCCAGTACGGCTCTTGGGCGGCCAACAACGCGGTCGCCTTCTCCCAGTCGTAGAGGTCTTCCCTGGTAATCGGCTCTCGCCAGCCGCACAGCCCCGCCGAGTGACTCATCAGCTGCGCGACCGTGACATCCTGCTTGCCGCCGGCGGCGAACTCTGGCCAGTAGCGCGCCACCGGCGCCGCGAAGTCGAGTTCACCGCGGTCCGCGACCAGCAGCGCCGTCAGTGCGGTCATGGTCTTGGTGGTGGAGTAGACCCCGACGATCGTGTCCTCGCGCCAGGGTCTCGTCCGGCCCTCGTCGGCGAATCCGCCCCAGAGGTCGACGACCGTCTCGCCGTCCACGGTCACGCAGAACGACGCGCCCACGTCCTCGCCGGTCGCCAGATTCTCCTCGAACACGGCCCGTACTTGCGGAAATCGTTCTGGCATTGGCCGATCGTGGCGGACGCCCATCGCCCCGTCGATCCATTTTCGAGTCAGGACAGTCGGCGGACCAGCTCCACCCGCGAGGTGATGCCGAGTTTCGCGTAGATGTGGCCGAGGTGGTACTCGATGGTCTTGACCGACAGGAACAGGGCGGCGGCGACCTCCCGGTTGCTGTGTCCTTCCGCTACCGCCAGGGCGATCTGGTTCTCCTGGGCGGTCAGCTCGGCGGTGTGCCCGGCGCGCCGGCTGGTGCCCACGCCGGTGGCGCGCAGCTCGTGGCGGGTCCGGTCCTGCCACGGGCCGGCGTGCAGCGTCTCGAAGGCGTCCAGCGCCGCCTGGAGGTGGTCCCTGGCGGGCCGGCGGCGGCGGGTGCGACGCAGGTGCACCCCGTACGCCAGGTGCATCCTGGCCTGGGCGAACGGATCCGTCAGTTTCTCGTGCAGCCGCAACGCCTCGAGATGGTATTCGTCGGCGTCGGCCGGGGCGGCCAGGATGGCGGTGCAGCGCATCGCGACGGCCCGTCCCCAGTTCGACGGGGCGTCCCTGAGCCAGTCGTGCAGTTCGGCGGCGGCCGACTCGGCGCCGGGCCGGTCACCGGCGGCCAGGAGCGCGTCGACCAGGTCGGGGTGGTGCTGCAGGACGGTGGGCTCCCGGACGCCGATCGTCGTGAGATGGCGGGCGGTCCGCTGCAGGCGCCCGGCAGCGTCCCGGGCTGTTCCGTCGCTGAGGTCGGCCATGCCGGCAGCCAGATCAGCGTACGGCGCAACGAGTTCCGCCCCGAGGTCGTGCAGCAGGTGCCGGATCTCCCCGACGGCGTTGGCGCATTCGCGGCGGTTTCCGCGAGCGGCGTCGATGCGCGCCATCGTGCTGATCGCGTACGCGGTGGGCAGCCGGATGTGCAGCTCTCGGCCGATCGCGGTGGCCTGGGAGGCCGTCACGTACGCCTCGTTCCAGCGGCCGGTACGCAGCTGGAGTTCGCTGGCGACGCCGAGCAGCAGCGGCATCCGTTCCAGGGCGCCGGCCGCCCGGACCCGGTCGGTGGCGTAGGCGAGCAACGCCCGGGCGCTGTCGTGGTCCTCCAGCCACATCAGCGACATCGCCGCGAACGAGAACACCTCGGTGCCGACGTCGATCGGGTCGGCGGTGGCCAGGAACTCCCGGCAGGAAGCCAGGGCCTCCCGCGCCTGCTCGGACCGCCCGGCCAGCATCCGAGCCTGAGCCTGCAGGACGGCGGCGGCGCCGGCGACCGGGCCGCCAAGCGCGGCCGTGGCCGCGCGTGCCCGGTCGGCGGTGCGCTGCGCCAGGATCACCTCGCCGCCCATGCAGGCGGCACCCGTGGCCGCGATGAGCAACGTGGCGGCCTGTGCGGGTGCCTGCGTGGCCAGCTGGGTTGCCGCCGCGACGAACTGGTCATGAAGTTGGCGCGGCGGCTGCCGGACGAGCGCCAGCTGCCCGCGCAGCTGGTCGATTTCCATGAGTACGGCGGGGTCGTCGGTGGCGGCCGCGGCCCGGTCGAGGAGTTCGTCGGCGGGGTCGCCCTCGCCCGCGAGAACTCTGGCCGCCGCCGCCGCGGTGAGCAGCCGGGCAGCGTCCGCCACCCGCGGTGCCACGGCGGCGGCACGTTCGTACGCGCTCGCCGCCGCCGACAGACTCCCCCGCTGCTGGCTCTCCCGCGCGATGTCCGCGAGGGCGGCGGAGGCCGCGGCGTCCCGCGTCGAGGCGGCCGCGGCCAGGTGCCAGGCGCGTTGGCCACGATGGACGAAGTCGGTCTCCGGGGCCAGTGCCTGGGCGAGCGCGCGATGCGCGGCGCACCGCGCCGCCGGTGCCGTGTCGTGGTACGCCACCGAACGCAGCAGCGGGTGACGGAACCGCAGCCGGCCTTCCCTCCGGACGAGGACGGCGGCCCCCTCGGCCAGCGCTACGGCATCCTCTCCACAGCCCAGGTGCCGCAGCGCCGATACCACGACGGCGAGCTCGTCGGTGAAGCTGGCCGCGGCGACGGTGACCGCCAGCCGGGCCTCGTCGGCCAGCGCGTTGAGGGTGTTCCGGTAGCTCGCGGCGAGCCGTTCACCGACCGGCAGCGGCGTCAGGTCCGCGAGGTCGCCCACGCTGTTCGCGTACCGGCAGATCTCCGTCACTGCCAACGGGTTCCCGGCGGTCTGGTGCCACAGCCGGTCGGTGACGTGGTCGGGGACCTCCGCGCCCAGCAGGTGCCGGGCCAGCACCGCCACCTGCCCGCGATCCAGTCCCTGCACCGTGAGCGTGTCCAGGCCGGCATCGTGGAAGATGCTTCGCGCGCCGGTACGGACGGCGAAGACCATCGCGATCCGTTCGGCTCGCAGTCGGCGGGCCGCGAACAGCAGGGCGGCGGCGCTGACCCCGTCGATCCAGTGGGCGTCGTCGACGAGTACGAGCAGCGGCTCCAGTTCGGCGGCCTCGGCGAGCAACGTGAGGGTGGCGGCGCCGATCGTGAGGCGGTCGACGACCTCCGGCGCGGCTATCCCCAGTACGCCGCGGGCCGCGTCCCGGTATCGATCCGGCAGCCGGTCGAGCAGGTGCCGGAGGGGGTACACGATCTCGCTGAGCCCGGAGTGCGCCAGTTCCGCTTCGGCCTGCACCCCCGTGCACCGCAGGACCCGCAGGCGTCCCGCGGAGCGGCTTGCCAGGTCGTCGAGCAGCGTCGTCTTACCGACCCCGGGCTCTCCCAGGAGCAGCAGTGCCGCGCTCGGGCCGGTGACCGCCCGGTCCACCAACTGCTCCACCACGGTGATCTCGTCTCCGCGAACCACCAGCTCGTCGCCCATCGGGCTCATCTCCACGCGCACTAGGGATCTCCCTGATCCAACGACGCCGACGCCGTCACAGACTGTTATTCATCCACTACAACGAGGAAGGAACAGTGCCGTGGCTACCCTGATCGAGAAGAAGCTGTGGCGCGGGCTGGATCAGCTCGAACCCGCGTCCCGGCTGGGCGGCATCTATGCCGACAAGCCCGGGTATCACAACACCCGCGACCGGTTGAAGGCCCGGCGGCTCTGGCGGGACTATTCGATCCGACTCCCCCGCGACCGCCGGGGGCCGGGCGACGAGGCCGCCGCCATCGACTGGACCTTCCCCGACGCCCAGGACGGCCGGTACGCCACCATCGCGAAATACAGCAAGCGGCTGCTCGACGCCGGTCGCCTGCGGGACCCCCGCACCTACGCGATGCGCGAGTTCTACGGCAACACCGACTGGGATCACAGCGTCGAGGGCTGGGACTTCGTCCGGTCCCGGGCGGCCAGCTCCGACCGGTCGCACCTGTGGCACATCCACATCAGCGTGCGCCGGGCCTTCGTCAACGATGAACGGGCGATCGAGGCGGTGCTGTCCATCCTGCGCGCGGAGTCGCTGACGACGTGGCAACAGCGGTGGGGCGGACGGCCACGGCCCCGGCCGACGACCCACCGGGTCGCCGCGGGCGAGACGTTGGGCGCCATCGCGCGCCGGTACAAGACCACGGTCAACACGTTGTGCCGGTTGAACGCCATCACCGATCCGGACCACATCCGCCAGGGCCAGGTGCTGAAGCTCGCCTGAGGCGACGACGCGGCCGAACGGCCCATACCACGTACGGGAGATGACACACCATGCCCCGATCGAAGCGCGACGCCCGCGACGCGACGGCATCCGCCGCCGGCAACCCGCAGCTGAGCGGCAACGTGCCGCAGCAGACCTACAGCGGCCAGAACATCATCGAGCTCCGCCTGCCGACGTCGTGGTTCATCGCCACCGCCGCCGGTGCCGGTGCCGAGAAGAAGGAAGAGCAGTCATGAGGGATCCGAACTGGGACACCGCCGATCCGCCCAGCGAACCGCACCAACCGCTGGTGGTCGAACTACGGATCACCGAGCCGGCCGCCGCCCACCGGTTCGAGGGGCCGTGGAACGGAGTGACCGTGACGCTGGCCGGCACCGCCCAGGTGGTCGCGGGCACCGGCTCGATCGAGCGTGTCGACGTACGCTTCGGCGACGCTGACCCGGTAACCGCGACCGGCACGACGTCATGGTCCGCGTCGACGCTGTGGACCACCGCCGGCGCCGTGCGGGTCACCGTCCAGGCGATCGTCGCCGGCAGGGTCTACCGGGAGCGGACGCTGGACATCACGACCGCGTTGCGGCAGCGACCGGCCGGACCGGACAAGCCGCCACCGGACACCGACCCGCCGTCGGTGGCGGTGCTGACGCCGATCCGCGACTCGACTCTGGTGGCCGCCGACGGCCGTGTGCCGGTCTCGATCACCGGCACCTCCGCCGACGCCGGACAGGGTGTGGCGGCGGTCGAGGTCACCGTGGATGGCACGCCGGTGAAGGTCCGGCAGGTGGACGGGTCGTGGAACCGGTGGGCCGCCGATGCCACGCTCGCCGGTCTCGGCCGGCATGTCATCGTGGCGCGCGCCGTGGACGCCGCCCAGCTCAGCCAGGAGGACACCGTCCACGTCGACACCGTCGCCGCTGCGGTGCGCCCGCCGGTGATGGAGCGGCTGTTCCTGGTGGAGAAGTGCCGGCTTTCCATCCTCGCCGGTGCGCACGGGCGCGGCCGGCCGTGCAAGGTGCTGCCCCTCGGGCCGGGCGACAAGGTCAAGGTGGTGGTCAAGAGCTTCCGGCGCAGCAGCGAGTCCAGCGTGGCGTCGTCGAGCATCCTCGACTCGCACACCGAGGAGAGTCAGGCCGACTTCGAGAACACGCTGACCGCGGAGCAGTCGAACAAGCACGCGGTGCAGGAGAACTCCAGCTGGAACATCGAGGCGAAGATCGGCGCCCAGTGGGGGTTCGCCAGCGCCAGCGTCAGCGGCGGAGCCACCGCGGCGACCAACGCCTCGCGCGAGGAACTGGCCAAGAACATCACCACCGCCGTGCAGAAACACGCGGCGAAGGCGTCGGCCAAACGTGAGCAGGAGGTCAAGACCACTCGCGAGATGAAGCGGGAAGAGAGCGAGGAGTTCAGCAGTGAGAGCCAGATCGAGAACATCAACGTCAGCCGTACGATGAACGTGGTCTTCTACGAGACCCTGCAGGAGTGCCACACCGTGTTGTCCCTCGTCGACGTGCGGGTCGGTTACCTGCGCGGCGACACGGTCAAGGCAGACGACGGGGAGACCGTCGCCTTCACCTACCGCGAGGCGACGTTGTCGCAGCTCGACGGCCTGCTGCGGACGGTCCTGAAGGAGGAGCACCGGGAGGAGGTGCGCCGGACCATCGTGGAGATCCTCGCCAACGTCTTCGACTACCAGGACGAGCCGCACCGGATGGTGGAGGAGCGCACCCTCGTGGACGCGTCCGGTGCCCCGCTACCGAACGGCAGCTACCTGCGGGTGCCCAGAAACAAGATTTCCACGTACGTCGACCCGGCCACCGGCAGCCAGTTCGTGGTTCCCGGCGTCATTCTCGCCGCGGCCAAGACGGTCACCCGTTTCGACGGTCTGATGTGCGAGGCGCTGCTCGGCACCGGTGAGGCCCTCGACAGCTACTCCGCCGGATTGCAGGAAGAGGCCTTGGAGGCGCGCCGGCTGGACAACGAACGTCAGCGCGTGGCGCTGGCCAGGGACCAGCTCGCGGTCGACGTGGTGACCCGCACCGACGCCGCGGCGGCGGCGGTGTTCACGGACGTCTACCCGGCGCCGGAGACCGAGAGCCTGGCGTTGGTCACCAGCTCGGCCGCCGCCGACCCGAAGGACGTCCGATGACTCGGCGGGACGCGTCGCAGGCAGCACCGGCCCTGCTGACCGACCGGGCGCTGGACGGCACCGACGCCGCGCTGCTCGGCCCGGCGGCGGGCCGGCGGCCGCTACCCGGCCGGCCGCCCGAGCCGTCCGCCTACTTCGACGCGAACGCCGGCCGGTGGGTGCCGTTCCCCGTCAACAGCTACGAGGCGGGCGCCCGGGCCAGCGAGCAGGAGATGGGATTCCATCGGTTCCCCGCCTCGGCCGGGTGGGTCTTCCTCACCGGACCGAGCGGCAGTTCCCCGCAGGGGCACCGGTGGAACGAACGCGGCTTCGACGGGGTCGCCGTCCCCCTCGACGGGCCGTTCGAGCTGCGCATCCCCGAGGAGAAGTCGTCGCCCGGTGTCGTGAAGGAGGCCACCGCGATCGACAAGAACTGGCAGATCAACATCGAGCGCCTGCGGGACCGCCTGAGCCAGCCCTGGTTCGACCGCGCGCCGCGCATCGCCGAGGCGCGCGCGGCCGTGGACGCGGCGGCCCGCAACGCCCGCAACGGACTGCCGCCGCCGGCGAACGTGGTGCGGGAGGTTCTGCATTTCGGGGATCCCGCCCCCGTCAGCCGCGCACTGCGCGAGCGGGGCATCGTCGGCCGGGCGCCGAGGGCGTTGACCGCACCGCCCACCGTCGGTGGCGCCGCCCTGGGCGTGGCGGCGTTCCTCGTGCCGGCCGTCAGCGAGCAGTTGGCGCAGTGGAGGTGGGCCGAGACGGGCCGGGAAGCGGTCGCCCGAGTCGCCGCGGAGCAGGCCGACTACCGCCGGGAGCATCCCGACCAGGGTGTTCTGGTAGCGCTGAGGTGTGCGCAGCTGAAAGTAGCCGTACCGGTGCCGCTGCCGCCGCGGGTACGGTCGGTGGAGATCGAAAAGCGGTTCCGGACCGAACGCGAGGCAATCGTCGGGTACGAAAGCCAGGCGCGCGTCCTGCGAGCCGACCCGAACGCCACGGACTTCTGGTACTTCGTGGAGTACCACTGGATCCCGCCGCTGGCACAGGAAAGCGGGTAGCGCCCGCCTCGGGCGTCAGGCGGGGATCACCTCGTGCAGGCAGAGGATGTTGCCGTCGGGGTCCTCGAACCAGGCGGCCTTCTCGGAGCCCAGCACACAGACGTGGTCCACGGTCTTGAGCCCGGGCAGATCGTAGTCGGCGAACACCGCGCCCCGGCTTTCCAGGTCCTTGATCGACGCCACGATGTCGGAGACCTCGAAGCTCATCGCCGTGTGCTCGGCCTGGGCGCCGGCCGGCTTCTCCATCAGGGCCAGCGTCGCACCGGAGCCGATGTCGAACAGCAGGTTGCCGTCCGCCGCCTTGCCGCGGAAGGGAAGTCCGAGGACGTCGCTGTAGAAGGTCTGGGCCACGTCGGGCCGGGTGACGGGCAGGATCACGGTGACAGCGACGGCGGCAAGAGACATGGCGGTCAGCTTTCTGCACAGGTGGTCCACCGACCCTGTCACGCCTCGCGTACGGTGCGCAATCACTTGCGTCAACAATCCGCCAGACGCGGGCGAATCACCCGCCTCGGTGACCACGGCGCTCGACGGCCGGACCGGCGCCGGTCCGGCCGTCGAGCGAGCCGGCAGTCAGCCGACCAGAGTTGCCCGATCCGCGTGCGCGGTCGCCCGTCCACGGCTGAGCGCTACCGCCGCGAGCGCGCACAGCAGCGAGGCGCAGGCCGCTACCGCGATCATGTGGTGGGGGCCGAAGCTGAAGTACCAGACCGGCTTGAGCGGTGCGTGCAGGACGTACACGCGGCCGTTCGGCTCGTCGAGGTGGCTCAGCAGCAGCCGGGTGTTCGCGGCGAAGGCGACCACCGGCAGCGCGGCGGCGGCCAGACCCGCCCCGGTCAGGAGGGTGATCACCGCACGGCGCGGGGACGACAGATTCCGCATACGGTACGAGACACCGGCGGCCAGCAGCCATCCGAGGAGGGTGCCGACGATCGCCCCAGCCACGGTCAACGGCAGGTAGGCGCTGCTCCGCGCGGCGAAGATCAACGTCTTGACGACGACGCCGTCCGCACTGCGGCATTCGTCGACCTGCAGAACGAGGCCGTTGGTGCGCTCGGCGACGTACTCGCCGGTGCAGCCGATATCTGTGGCCACGGCCGGCTTGCTGGAGCGTATCTCCCATCCCTGCTTGGTGACCCGCGCCAGGGCCTGCTCCATGGTCCAGCCGGGCGTGGTGATCGCGCCGGTGGCGCCTCCGACGATCTCGGCCGTCGAGGACGACAGCACCGGGCCGGCGGTCAGCTTGTTCGGCGCTCCTTCGAGCTCTCCGGCGATGACGTCCGAGAGCCGGTCCACCTCAGCTGTCGACGGCAAGGCGGTGAAGGTGCGCTCACCCAGCCACGACCCGGCCGCCGCCCCGAACGCGCCGAACGCCAGCGTCGCGAGCACCGCGGCCAGCAGAGCCGCCGGTCGTCCGCTCGGCAACCGGAACCGTTGGCGCAGGCCGCCGAGAAGCAGGTCCTTCATCTCGGCGCGGTGCGGGCGTTGACGACCCGGCTCGGTCGTCTCCATCAGAGTGGTGAGGATCTCGGCGCCGTGCTGCCGCCGGTAGTGGCCGGGGTAGGCCAGCAGCAGCCGGCGGTACCAGCTCTCGAGGGACGTGTTCGACGTGGACCAGGAAGCCGGGGTCATGCGGCCGCCTCCACCATGGCGCTGAACGACATGCCCGGAGCCAGCCGGCGCCGCAGTTGCGTCTCGGCCGCCGCGGCGTTCCGCCGCAGCCGAGCGCTCTGCTCGGTGAGTGCCGCGGCGCCGCCGTCGGTGAGCCGGTAGTAGCGCCGCAACCGCCCCTCGACTTCCTCGGTGCGTTCAATCTCGATGAGGCCCTGCTCGGCAAGGCGGTCAAGGGCGCCGTAGAGCGTTCCGGCGCGCAGTCGAACGTCACCGTCCGACAGGTCGGCCACGGCCCGGATGAGCCCGTAACCGTGCAACGGCTCCGCGGCCAGCGCGGTGAGGATCAGAAAAGTCGGCTCTTGCATGATCGACAACCTACGCCCGCCGATACATATCGTCAACCGTACTATGGTGCGGTCGGCCTCACAGGGCGTAGTGCTGCCAAGGGAACCGGCGCGGGAGGTCGGGGTCGTCCCGCAGGAAACCCTCGAAGGCTCGGACGACTTCCTCGCTGTTCGTGACTTCCGCCCGGTAGTGCTCGTCGGGCGTACCGTCCTGGCGCTCGAGCGCATACCAGCCGGGCCGTGTGCCCGCCCGTTCTCCGTATCCGACCTGGACGTACCAATCGTCGGACCGGATGAGCACGGCGAAGAAGTCGTCCCCGGACAGCCGCGTCACCACTCTGCGGACGAGATCGGGATCCGGATCGCGATACGACGAACCTCCTGCTGATGTGAGCTCGAACCGCCAAGGCCTGCCACATGGCGTTCGCAGCTGCTCCAGCTGCGGGTCGTAACAGTGCAGTTGGTGCTCATCGGCCAGGTTGGCCGCCCACGCCGAGACATCGGCGGATCGGCTCCACACCATCGGGAAGTACACCAGCGGCCCGCGCGCCGATTCCATCAGCGATCCGGTCGACCAAGGACTGTCGCCGCCGGCATCCGTGTCGATGTCCGGGAACCGCTCCAGCAGAGCCGTCACGTATGCGGCTACGCGCGCGGTGGGCGTGACAGGTTCGTCCGATTCGAGGTATCGGTGGCGCAGACGCTCAAACTCGGTCGCAGCGGCGAGGTCGCTCTCCGGCCGCTCGCCTTCCCAGACGGCTAGGTCGTATGACATGGCGGGATTCTCACCTACGCTGGCAAATTCGTTCGCGCGGGAGGCCGTCGAAATCGATGACGAAGAGTACGGAAGCCTCTCCACCGACTGGAAGCCTGAGGCCGTAGCCCGCGCCAGGGCCGAGAAGGTTACGGCCGGGCGTCGACGCTGCGGTGCTTCGCTCTCCGATTTACACCAAGCCCTAACGTGGCGATCATTCCCGCATATCCCCAGAAGATCACGTTCGCGATCGCGGACACCGGCTCCGAGACCGAGGTGCCGCGCCAAGCCTCGTCGAACGCTTGCGCCCAGGTGTCGCCGTGGCCGGTCGTCCACGGCAGCGGCAGTCCCAGGCTGATGATCCACACCGTCTCGCAACAGGTCTGCGACACGGGGGTGAAAGCGCTGACGAGCAGCCCGATCACAGCGACCGCCGTGCCAGCGATCCAGTGCTTACGGCTCGGGGGCAGCCGTTGCCTCACCCGCGCCAGCACGATCACCCCACCGATGATCACTACTCCAGCGCAAAGCAGCACGTTCCACCGCGCCGCGTACTCGAAAGCGCTCCTGGTGCCCAAATACAAGCCGAGGAAGACGCTGCCGCAGCCGATCACCACCCGCACCGCGATGAGCAAGATCCGTCGCCATACCGGGAGCCCGTTGCTGTGGGCAGCCGACTGGTCGTGCTGCGTGGCCTCACTCATCCACCGATTGTCACCTGATCTGCGGCTTCGCTCCGGCAGTACCAGGGCAAGTCCTCATGGCGCACTTCGGCCTCGGCGAACACCTCGCGGAGCCATCGCACCGACATCCGGGCCACTACCCTGATCGTCATGCCCCTGCTGGGTCCCGGTGATCTCCTCCCCCGCAGACCCCGGCGGGTGCTGGTTGCCGGCACCTCCGGCTCCGGGAAGACGACCCTCGCCTCGCGGATCGCCGCCTCGCTGCGGGTCCCGCATGTGGAGCTCGACAGCCTCTACCATGGGCCGTCCTGGACGAAACGCCCCTCCTTTGAGGAAGACGTACGGCTGTTCAGCGCAGCGCCCTCCTGGGTGACCGAGTGGCAGTACCGGGCGGTCCGCGCACACCTCGCCGACCTCGCCGACCTGCTGGTGTGGCTGGACCTGCCGAGGAAGACCGTCATGCGCCAGTTGATCCGGCGTACCCTCGTCCGCCGTCTGCGACGCCAACAGCTCTGGAACGGCAATGTCGAACCGCCGCTGCGCACCGTGCTCACCGACCCGGAGCACATCGTGCGATGGGCGTGGAACACCCATTCCCGGACAGCGGTGCGTATCGAACAGCTCGTGGCTAGGCGTCCGGAACTCTCCATCGTCCGCCTGTCCGGCCACGCAGCCGCGGAGCGCTGGCTGCGGGGACCGCTCCAGCAGACCGAGCGCGGCTGACGAAGACCCGACGATCGCGCCGGGGCCCACTCCTGCGGCCAACTCGACGCGTCCGCGGCGGCGGATTTGTCGTACCCGAGCCGTAGTGTGCCGGCATGACGACGGATCGCCTCTACTTCTTCTCCGGCTCGGCCGACATGCCCCCTGGGCGAGGGGTTCACGAGCGGGTCGCTGACACGGCCCGCTTATGCCGCTCTGGCCGGTGAGCGGCACTGGCGACGGATGCTGTCGAACTTCTGGCCCGCGGAAATCACGCTGGGCGCGCGCACCTATCGCACGGTCGAGCACGCGTTCCAGGCGGCGAAGATCGCGCTGGTGGATCCGGAAGTGGCCGAGCGGTTCTCGTTGGAGAGCGGCACAGAGCTGGCCCGCGGCGATGGCTTGGCGGCGCGCAGACACCGCAAGCTCGTGGTGCTGGACGACGCCCAGTTGCGCCGGTGGGACGAGCGCAAGAGTGCGGTGATGCGCGACGCGATGTACGCCAAGTTCAGCCGGCACGACCCCCTACGCGCGGTGCTGTTGGCGACCGGGACGGCGGAGCTGTGGCACGGCACCGGTCGCGGCCAGCCGCCCACCCGTATTCACGACCTGGAGTCGATCCGCGAGGCGCTACACGGCGATCCGACCTAGGTGACTAGTCGGGCTGCCGCAACGGTGGTGTCGGTCAGATCGCGCGCATCCGGTTGTTGCGGGCGTCGTGTGTGACCTCGGCCAGTCCCAGCTTCTCGAGCAGTGGCGGCAGGTAGTGGCCGAAGCGGCCGCGGTAGCCCTTGCGCAGGCCGTACCATCCGCCGACCGGGTTGTCCGCGGCGCGGGCCCAGGCCTCGACCGTGCCGTCGGCGGCGGGTTTCTGTTCGTCGGCACCGCCGAGCGGCATCCAGTCGCCGTGTGCCACGAGCATGGCGTGCAGGTCCTCGACGGCGCGCAGGTGGTATCTCAGCTGGGTGGCGCCGACCTGGCAGACCAGCGCGGGCGGGTCGGCCCGCTCGTCGCGCCACATCAGATACTCACCCTTGCCGGGCGGGGTCCTCAGCTGCCAAGGATCCTCGGCCGAGCCGCCATCAGTCATCGTCCGCCCCCTCGCGTCCCGCCCATCATGCCGTTGCGGCCGGCGCCGATCCGCGATTCCGCCGCCTGCCCCACGATCGGTGGACGGCGCGAGCGACGACCTGGAAGCCAGCCCTCATCCCAGGCCGGTGACGCCCGATGATGTCGTCGACGTTGGTGCGGCGAACACGCCGGCGGTCGCCGCGACCGGTCCCGGGGAGCCCTTCCATGAGCCCGGGTACGCAGTGGCGATCAGCTCGGGGCGTTCGGCTCGTCGAGGAGGCGCCGGAGTTCGGCGACGTCCTTGACCCGCTCGGCCCGGGTCGGCGCGAGCGGGGACACCAGCAGGGTGGTGACCCCGGCCGCGGCGAACTCGGCCACCCGGTTGCGGAGCTCGCCGGCCGGGGCGACCAACGCGGTGTCCCGGATCAGGTCGTCGGGCACGGCGGCGGCCGCTTCGGCCCGGCGGCCGCTGAGGAAAAGCTCCTGGATACGCTCGGCCTCTCCCGGATAGCCGTAGCGGCGGACGAGGTCGTTCGAGAAGTTCCGGCCGCGGGCTCCCATCCCGCCGATGTAGAGCGCGAGCTGCGCGCGGTGGCGTTCGAGCAGGGCCGGCGTGGGTTCGGCCACGGCGAACGGGACGGGGACCATCACGTCGAGCGGGCCCAACTCGGGGGAACGCCGTGCTAGGCCCTCGGCGAGTGGCTCGCCGAAGACCTTGGCAGCGGCGCGTGGGGCGAGGAAGAGTGCCTGCCAGCCCTCGGCGATCTCGGCGGCCAGGGCGACGTTGCGCGGACCCATCGCGGCCAGCAGAATCGGGATGCGGTCCCGCACCGGCCGGTTGATCAGCTTGAGCGGCTTACCGAGGCCGGTCCCCTGCTCCGTTGGCAACGGAATCCGGTATTTCTCTCCCTCGAAGACCAGCGTTTCCCGACGCCAGACGCGTCGGCAGATCTCCACCACCTCCCGGGTACGGGCGAGCGGCGCGTCGTAGGCGACCCCGTGGAAGCCCTCGACGACCTGCGGGCCGGAGGCGCCCAGGCCGAGCGAGAAACGGCCGCCGGAGACGTAGTCGATGCCGGCCGCGGTCATGGCGGTGAGCGTCGGGGTGCGGGTGTAGAGCTGCATGACCCCGGAGGCGAGGGTCATCCGCCTGGTCCGGGCCGCGAGGTAGCCGAGCTGGCTGACCGCGTCGAAACTGTACGCCTCCGGCACGACGACGATCTCCGCGCCGGCGGCCTCGTACTCGACGACCTCCTCGACGGCGGCGGCGAAGCCCTCGCCGCTGTAGCCGAGCTGGATTCCCAGGCGCATGCCGGGCTCAGAGGTCCGTGTCGTGGACGATCACCTGTCGGATCACGTCGCCACGGCCGAGCGAGTCGAGAGCGTCGTCGAGCTGGTCGAGCTGCAGCCGGTGGCTCACCATTCCCTCGATGTCGAGCCGGCCGGCGCGCCAGAGGGCGAGGAGGCGGTCGAAGTCGCGCGGCGGGTCGGCGGAGCCGTACAGCGACGGGATGATGCGCTTGCCTTCGAACAGCAGCTCGAACGGGGTGAACTCGACCTGGTGCTCGGCGCTTCCGGCGCCGACGACGACCACGGTGCCGCCCCGGCGTGCCGCGCTCCACGCGGTTCGCAAGGTCTGCGGCACGGCCACGACGTCGAACGCGTAATCGAAGCCCTCGCCTCCGGTGAGCTCGACGGACAGGTCACTGAGCTGGTCCGGGGTGACCGCGTGGGTCGCGCCGAACCGCCGTGCCACGTCGTGCTTGGCCGGCACGGTGTCGGCCGCGACGATCAGGGCCGCGCCGGCGAGCCGGGCGCCCTGGATGGCCGCGATGCCCACGCCACCGCAGCCGATGATCACCACCGTGTCTCCCGGGCGGACGGCGGCCGTGTTGACGACCGCGCCCACCCCGGTCATCACCCCGCAGCCGACCAGGGCTGCCACCTCGTACGGAACATCCGAAGCGATCTTCACGGCGCCCGAGCGGGGCACGACGATCTCACTCGCGAACGCGCCGCAGCCGGCCATCGCGAAGGCCGGGGTGTCGCCGACCATGAAGCGCGGCGCGGCGTATCCGGCCATCACGTGGGTCATGCACAGGTGTGGCTCGCCGCGGCGGCAGTAGGAACAGGTGCCGCAGGCCGGTAGCCAGTTCACGGTCACCCGGTCACCGGGCGCCAGGTCCTCGATCCCCACGCCGACCTCGACCACGTCGCCGGCCGCCTCGTGCCCGAGCACCGCCGGCACCGGCTGGGGCAGGCGCCCGTCGCGGGCCGACAGGTCGGAGTGGCAGACGCCCGCCGCCCGTACCCGGATCCGCACTTCGCCGGGGCCGGGCCCGAGCACGGTCACGTCGTCGCGGATGTCGAACTTCTCGTCGCCGATCCCGTGGAGAACAGCCGCCCGCATCACGCCTCCTGGAGAAAAGTAGAACGCGTTCTACGCTAACGGGCGACACCCGACCGAGCAAGCGATTGGGCAACCGCGACCCATGGTCGCCATAATGACCCAGGTGACGACCTCCAAGAAGGCCGCGCTGCCCTCGGAGCGCCGCGCGCATCTGATCCAGCTCGCCGGCGACCTCTTCGCCGAAAAGGGCTTCCGGGCCACCACGGTCCGCGAGATCGCCGACGCGGCCGGCATCCTCTCCGGCAGCCTCTACCACCACTTCGACTCCAAGGAGTCGATCGGCGACGAGATCCTGAGCGCGTTCCTCGACGACGTGCTCGTCGGCTACCGCGCCGCGGTGAGCGAGACCGACGACCCGCGTGCCGCGATCGAGTCGATCGTCCGCTCCAGCGCCGCGACGCTGAATCGGCACCGGGCCGCCCTCGCCATGCTGGAGAACGACTGGAGCTATTTCAGCGGCCAGCCGCGGTTCGCATACCTGCGCAAGGCGATGAAGGAGATCGAGAAGACCTGGGTGCGGCAGCTCGAGCGGGGCAAGGAGACCGGGCAGTTCCGCGCCGACCTGGACGCCCGCCTGACCTATCGGCTGCTGCGCGACATCCTCTGGATTCCCACCTTCTGGCGGCAGGGACAGGGATCGGGCTGGAACAGCGACCAGATCGCCGACGGCCTCCTACGCCTGCTCTTCGACGGAATCACCACGCACCCCTAAGCATCGAAAGTGATCACCACCGATCGCGTCCCTCCCTGTTACGCTACCAAGCAAGCGTTTGGTTGTGACCTGAGGAGGTCCGGTGGGGCGCCTGGACGGCAAGGTGGCACTCATCACCGGCGGCGCGCGGGGCATGGGCAAGTCCCATGCCCGGCACTTCGCCGCCGAGGGCGCGCGGGTGGTGATCGGCGATGTGCTCGACGAGCGGGGGCGGGCCGTCGCCGACGGGCTCGGCGCGCAGACGTGCAGGTTCGTGCACCACGACGTGACCAGCGAGGCCGACTGGGCCACCGCGGTGAACACCACAGTGGAAGCGTTCGGCCGGCTCGACGTCCTGGTCAACAACGCCGGCATCTTCCGGCACGCGCCGATCGGCGAGATGCCGCCGGACGAGCTCCGGCGGGTGATCGAGGTCAACCTGGTGGGTTGCTGGCTGGGCGTCCATCACGTCGTGGCGCCGATGACCGCGGCCGGCGGCGGGTCGATCGTCAACGTCTCGTCGATCGAGGGCCTGGTCGGTGCGGCCGGCCTGTCGGCATACAGCGCCAGCAAGTTCGGCGTACGCGGAATCACCAAGTCGGCGGCGCAGGAGCTCGGGCCGCTCGGCATCCGGGTCAACTCGGTGCATCCCGGCGGGGTGATGACCGCGATGGCGGTGGCCGCGGGCGAAAGCATGACCGGGGTCGAGCCGGGAGACTTTCTCAAGTCCCTGCCGATCGCCCGCTTCGCCGAGTCGATCGAGATTTCCCGTCTGGTCGCGTTCCTCGCGTCGGACGAGTCCTCCTACAGCACGGGTGCCGAGTTCGTCGCGGACGGCGGCCTCCTCAGCGGACCGGGGTACTGACTTGACAGTTCTCCCCGCCCTAAAGGACGGGGATTCCCTGGGTCGCCCCAGGGGGTTCCTGCTTCGCCGACGACCGCCCCGTCCGGACGTCCGTCCGTTGGGGTCTTATACCGCCTCCACAGGCAATCACGGAGAGCCCCTCCGCGAGGATGTTGCGGGCCGCGTTGACGTCGCGGTCGTGGATGGTGCCGCACCGGCAGGTCCATGTCCGTACGGTCAGCGGCATCCGCTCAGCGAGGGCACCACAGGTCGAGCACAGCTTGGACGACGGGAACCAGCGGTCCACAACCACGAGGTTGCGGCCGCGCCAGCCGGCCTTGTACTCGAGCATGGTGCGGAACTGCCGCCAGGCCGCGTCGCTGATGGCGCGGGCCAGGCTGTGGTTCTTGACCATGTTGCGTACGGTCAGATCCTCGATCACGATCGTTTGGTTCTCACGAACGAGCCGAGTGGTCAGTTTGTGCAGGTGATCCCTGCGACGGTCGGTGATCCGGGCGTGCACGCGGGCAACCTTGAGCCGAGCCTTGGCCCGGTTCGCGGAGCCCTTCTCCTTCTTCGCCATGTTCCGCTGGGCGTGGGCGAGCGCGGCCCGGTCGCGGCGCTCGTGCTTCGGGTTGGTGACCTTCTCCCCGGTGGACAGCGCGAGCAGGCTGCCCAGGTCGGCATCGATGCCGACCACACCCGTGGCCGGGGCCGACCCGATCCGATCGTCGCAGAGCAGCGAGACGAACCAGCGGCCCGCCGCGTCCTGGGACACGGTCACCATGGACGGTGCCGCACCGTCGGGCAGCGGCCTCGACCACACGATGTCGAGCGGCGCATCCATCTTGGCGAGGGTGAGCCGTCCGTCGCGCCAGCGGAACGCGCTGGTGGTGTGCTCCGCCGAGCGGCGCGAACGCTTCTTGCTCTTGAAGATCGGGTACTCGGCCCGCTTGGCGAAGAAGTTGGTGTACGCGACTTGCAGGTGCCGCAGCGCCTGCTGCAGCGGTACGGAGGAGACCTCGTTGAGGAACGCCAACTCCTCGGTCTTCTTCCACGCCGTGAGCATCGCGCTGGTGGCGTGGTAGTTGACCCGTTCCTGGCGCAGCGTCCATGCCTCGGTTCGGGCAGCGAGGGCCATGTTGTAGACCAGCCGGACGCAGCCGAACGTGCGGGCAAGCTCGGCGGCTTGCTCCGGGGTCGGGTAGAAGCGGTATTTGAACGCCCGCTTCACGGCCCTGGACATGGCTCACAAGGTAGCAATCTTGTTAGTGAACGTTACGGCGCCGCGTGGGCAGACACCCCTCCGCCTTGGCGGCGGATCGGCTTTCCCTGCCCTGCTCCGCAGGGGTTCCGTTTCCTCGCCAACCTGAAGGCCGGAGTATCCACGGAAGGGATCCAATGACCGACGAACTCTCGCTGTCCGGCCGCGTCGCCGTCGTCACCGGCGCGGGCAACGGTCTCGGCGCGACCGAGGCCGCCGCGCTCGCCGCGGCGGGCGCCCGGCTGGTGCTCAACGACCTGCCCGGCGCGGCCCTCGACGGGGTGGCCGAGAAGATCCGGGCGGCCGGCGGCGAGGCGGTGGTCTGCCCCGGCGACGTCGCCGAGTGGTCGACCGGCCAGGCCCTGGTGCGCCAGGCCGTCGAGTCGTTCGGCGGGCTGGACATCCTGGTCAACAACGCCGGCGTGCTCCGCGACCGCATGGTCTTCTCGATGTCCGAGCAGGAGTGGGACGCGGTGATTCGGGTGCACCTGCGCGGGCACTTCGTCACCACCCGGTTCGCCACGGCCTACTGGCGGGAGCGCAGCAAGGCGACCGGCGGCCCGGTGTACGCCCGGATCGTCAACACGTCGTCCGAGGCGTTCCTGCTCGGCTCGGCCGGCCAGCCCAACTACGCGGCCGCCAAGGGTGGCATCGTGGCGCTGACCGTGGCCACCGCGCGCGGCTGTGGCCGGTACGGCGTACGCGCCAATGCCATCTGCCCGCGCGCCCGCACCGCAATGACCGGCGACCTGATGGGCCCGGCGCCGCAGGGTCCGGACCCGATGGCCCCGGAGCGGGTCGCGCCGCTGGTGACGGTCCTGGCCGGACCGGCCGGCGCGCGCATCACCGGCGAGGTCTTCGTGGTGCACAGCGATGTGGTGGCGGTGCTCGGGCCGCCCACGGTCCGGGCGACGTTCCACGCCGCGGACGGGCAGTGGTCGGCGGCCGAACTGGACGCCGCGCTGGCACCGATGTTCGCCGACTATCCGCCGGAGCCGGGTTTCGTCTGCGAGGAGACGCTGCCGCTGGCGCCGGGCACCTTCGGCGAGACCGACTCGTGAACCAGCGCGCCGCGGTGCGGATGCCGGCCGAGCAGGTGGCGGCCCTGCTGGCCGCCGGGCGCAAGCTTCAGCTGGCCACGATCAATCCGGACGGTACGCCGCATCTGGTCACCATGTTCTACGGGATGCGCGACGCCCAGATCGCCTTCTGGACCTACCGCGACTCGCAGAAGGCCCGCAACCTGACGCGCGATCCCCGCCTGACCTGCCTGGTCGAGGACGGCGACGACTACTTCGAGCTGCGCGGCGTGCAGGTGACCGGCGTGGTGCGGCAAATCGACGACCTGGCCGGGGTGACGGAGATCGGCCGGCTGGTCGCGGCCCGGATGCCCGGCGGGCCGAGCGGCCCACCGGGCGAAACAGCGATTCTCGAGGGGTACGTGGCGCGCGCGGCCACCAAGCGCGTGGCCTATCTGGTCGAGCCCCGCCGGACGGTCAGCTGGGACCACCGGCGGCTGCTCACATGAGTTCGTCGGTGGTGGGCAGCAGCACGGTCTTCACCTCGGTGTAGGCCTCGATGCTGCCCCGGCCGCCCTCGCGTCCCAGCCCGGACTGACCGAAGCCGCCGAAGGCCACGTGCGGCTCCAGCTGGTAGCCGTTGATTCCCACCGTGCCGGCCCGGACCGCGCGGGCCAACCGCATGGCCCGCTTGACGTCCTTGGTCCAGACGGAGGCGGCCAGCCCGTACGAGGTGTCGTTGGCCAGCCGGATCGCCTCGTCCTCCTCGGTGAACGGCACCACGGCCAGCACCGGCCCGAAGATCTCCTCCTGCGCGATGACGGCGTCGTTGGTGACGTCGGCGAAGACGGTCGGGTTCACGAAGTTGCCGGCCGCGAGCTCGCCGTTGGGCCGGTCACCTCCGCAGACCAGCCGCGCGCCATCCTGCTGGCCGCGCTCGATGTAACCGAGGACGCGCTGCAGCTGACGCTCGTTGATCATCGGCGCGGCGGTGGTCTCCGGGTCGAACGGATCACCGTAGTTGGTCAGGCCGGCCATGCCCTCGGCGACGGCGAGGAACTCGTCGTAGACGTCGCGGTGGACCAGCGCCCGGCTGTGCGCCACACACGCCTGACCGGACAGGCCCAGCGTCACCGTGCCCATCGTGAGGGCCGCGGCCGAGTACACCTCGGTGTCGGGGAAGACGATCGACGGGCTCTTGCCGCCGAGTTCGAGGCTGACCCGCTTCGTCCCGTCCGCCGCGGCGGCCAGCACCCGGCGGCCGATGGTCCGGCTGCCGGTGAAGGTGATCTTGTCGATCAGCGGGTGGTTGATCAGCGCGTCGCCGGTCGGCTCGCCGGGGCCGGTCACCACGTTGAGCACACCGGTCGGCAGGCCGGCCTCCTCGATCAGCCGGACCAGCCGCAGCACCGCGAACGTCGCGTACTCCGACGGCTTGAGCACCACCGTGCAGCCGACGGCCAGGGCCGGCGCGAGCTTCTGCGCGGCCAGCAGCAGCGGCGCGTTCCACGGAATCACGGCGGCGACCACCCCGACCGGCTCCCGCATGGTCATCACCAGGTGCTCGCCACCCTGGTACGCCGGAAGCGTCTCGCCACCCAGCTTGTCGATCCATCCGGCGTGATGGTCGAAGACGTCGGCCACACACTCGGTCGACATCGCGTACGCCTGACCGAAGGTGAGCGGCATGCTGTTGTCCAGCGCCAGGAGGGTGTCCAGCTCGTGGCTGTGCGTGCGGATCAGATCGGCGGTCCGGCGCAGGACCCGGATCCGTTCCTTGGCCCGGGAGCGGGACCAGGGTCCCTCGTCGAACGCGCGGCGGGCGCTGCGCACGGCGGCGTCGACGTCGGCGGTCGCGGCCACCGCGAACTCGCCGACGTGCTCCCCCGTGGCCGGGTGCAGGTGGGTCCACGTGCGACCGTCGGCCGCCGGGCGCCACGTCCCGTCGATGAGCAGCTCGCCGGCGGTCAGGCCGACCTCGTCCCGTCTCGACTTGATCGAGAGAACCATGAGACACCTCCGGCAGACAGGGATTGAAACACGTTCTACTTCTGCGGAGGGTACGCCGCGACCCGCTGGTCGGCTAGATAGGCGGGCCATTCGCCGCCACCGTGCACGGCCAGGGTCGCCCCGCTCACATAGCCGGCCAGCGGCGAGGCGAGTAGCAGGCAGGCGTCGGCGACCTCGGCCGGCAGCGCGGGCCGGCCCAGCGGCACGGTGCGCGCCACCGCTTGCGGATCCACCCGCGGTCCCGCCGAGTCGGTGGCCACCGGCCCGACCACCAGGCTGTTCACCCGCACCTTCGGCGCCCATTCCACGGCCAGGCTGGTGGCCAGATGGTGCAGCCCCGCCTTGGCCGCGCCGTACGCGGCGGCGCCGGGCGACGGGCGTGCCCCACTGACGCTGCCCACCATGAGAATGAGCCCACCGGCCGGCTGCTCCCGCATGACCGCGTATGCCGCCTGGGAAACGTGCAGCGGCGCGATCAGGTTGAGCTCGACGATCTTCGCGTGCAGGCGGGGCGAGGCGGAGTCGGCCGGGGCGGGCGGCGCTCCCCCGGCGTTGTTCACCAGCACGTCGAGCCTGCCGAACCGCTCGACGGCCGCGGCGACGAGGGCGGCGGCCTGCTCGGGGTCGCGCACATCGGCCCGCACGAACTCAGCCACCGCCCCACCCGCCCGCGGCAAGCCATCCGCCGCCCCGGATGCCCCCGACAAGCCACCCGCGACCCCGGACACCCCCGACAAGCCACCCGCCGCCCCGGACGCCCCCGACAAGCCACCCGCGGCGCCATCGGGCCGCGGCGAACGGCCCGCAGTCTCATCCGCCCGCGGCGAACCGTTCGCAGCCCCATCCGCCCGCGGCGAACCGCCCGCCAGCGCGCCGCCAGCGTCGGGCGCCCGCGGAAGCTCGGCCGGGTCGTGGCGGCCGCAGACCAGCACCCGGGCGCCGGCGGTCAGGAAGGCGGCGGCGATCGCGGCGCCGATGCCCCGCGTCCCACCGGTGACGATCACGCCGCGGCCGGCGAGGTTCAGGGGGTCCATCCGTCGAGCGTAGACCACCAAGCAAGCGCTAGGTTAGGCTGCCGAGGTGGGCGTACACCTGAGATCCGGCGCCGTTACCGAGGTGACCATCGATTTTCCGCCGGTGAACGCGTTGCCGTCGGCCGGCTGGCTGCAGCTCGCCGAGGCCCTTACCGCGGCCGGCGCCGACGCGGACACTCGCGTGGTGGTGCTGGCGGCCGAGGGGCGGGGCTTCTGCGCCGGGGTGGACATCAAGGAAATGCAGCGGACACCGGGGCATGAGGCCCTGCTGGCCGCCAACCGTGGCTGCGCCGCGGCGTTCGCCGCGGTCTACGAGTGCCCGGTGCCGGTGATCGCCGCGGTGCACGGCTTCTGCCTCGGCGGCGGGATCGGGCTGGCCGGCAACGCCGATCTGATCGTCGCGGCCGAGGACGCCGTCTTCGGTCTGCCCGAGGTGGACCGGGGCGCGCTCGGGGCGGCCACCCATCTCTCTCGCCTGGTGCCGGCCCCGCTGATGCGGACGATGGTCTACACCTGCCGGACGGTGTCCGCCCACGACCTGCACCGCTTCGGCACGGTGCTCTCGGTGGTGCCCACGACCGAGCTGCGCAAGGCGGCTCGCGAGGTGGCCGAGGAGATCGCCGCCAAGGATCCGGTGGTGATCCGGCGGGCCAAGGAGTCCCTCAACGGCATCGATCCGATCGACGTCAAGCGGTCCTACCGCTTCGAGCAGGGTTTCACCTTCGAGCTGAACCTGAGCGGCGCCGGCGACCACGCCCGGCAGCGCTTCGTCGAGGGGCGGTGAGGCGTGGGCACGGTGATGTCGGTCGCGGAGGTGGTCGGCGAGCTGTGCTCCGGGATGACGATCGGGATCGGCGGCTGGGGGTCGCGGCGCAAGCCGATGGCCCTGGTCCGCGCGATCACCCGGGCGGGCCTGACCGACCTGACCGTGGTCAGCTTCGGCGGGCCGGACGTCGGGCTGCTGATCGCGGAGGGCTGCGTGCGCCGGGTCGTCACCGGCTTCGTCTCGCTGGACAGCATCCCGCTGGAGCCGCACTTCCGGCGGGCGCGGCAGGAGGGCACGGTGGCGCTTACCGAGCTCGACGAGGGAATGCTCTACTGGGGACTGCTGGCCGCCGCGAACCGGCTGCCGTTCCTGCCGACGCGGGCCGGGCTGGGCTCCGACGTGATGCGCTTCGGTCCCGAGCTGCGGACCGTCCGCTCACCGTACCCGGATTGTGAGGAATTGATCGCCGTGCCGGCGCTGCCGCTGGATGCCGCGCTGATCCACCTGAACCGGGCCGACGACCACGGCAACGGCCGGTATCTCGGGCCGGATCCCTACTTCGACGATCTGTTCTGCCTGGCCGCGCGGCGCCGCTACCTGTCCTGCGAGCGCCTGGTGGGCACGACCGAGCTGGTGGACGGCGGGCCGCCGCAGGGTCTGCTGGTCAACCGGATGATGGTGGACGGCGTGGTGCCCACCCCGAACGGCGCGCACTTCACCAGCTGCGTGCCCGACTACGGCCGGGACGAGGCGTTCCAGCGGGAGTACGCGGCCGCCGCGGCCAGCCGGCCGGATTGGGACAGGTTCCGGAAGACCTATCTGGACGGCGACGAGGCCGACTATCAGAAGGCGGTGCGGGCCCGATGAGTGAGCCGACGCGCGCGGAGGTCTGCGTGGTCGCGTGCGCGGAGGCCTGGCGTGGCGACGGCGCGATCCTCGCCGGTCCGATGGCGCTCATCCCCCGGCTCGGCGCGCGGCTGGCGCAGCTCACCTTCTCCCCCGAGCTTGTCCTGAGCGACGGTGAGGCGACCCTCGTGCGCGGCGACACCGTGGAGGGCTGGCTGCCCTACCGGGCGGTGTTCCAGGTGGTGGCGTCGGGCAGGCGGCACGCGATGATGGGTGCGAGCCAGCTCGACCGCTACGGCAATCAGAACATCTCCTGCATCGGCGACTGGGCCCGCCCGTCCGCCCAGCTTCTCGGCGTGCGAGGGGCGCCCGGCAACACGATCAACCACGTCGTGAGCTACTGGGTGCCGCGGCACTCGCCACGGACCTTCGTGTCGAGCGTCGACATGGTGAGCGGCGTCGGCTACGACCGGGCGGCCACGCTCGGCGCGCCGGGCAACCGGTTCCACGAGATCCGTACGGTGGTCACCGATCTCGCGGTTCTGGACTTCGCCACTCCGGACAGGTCGATGCGGTTGCGCTCGGTGCATCCCGGCGTGACCACGGACGAGGTCGTCCGGGCCACCGGCTTTCCGCTGGCCGTCGCGGCCGAGGTGTCGCAGACCCGGTCGCCCACCCCGGACGAGCTCACGCTGATCCGGGACCGTCTGGACCCGCGGGGGTTGCGGGAGAAGGAGCTCCCATGAGGACGCGCCTGACCGACCTGCTCGGCTGCCGGCACCCGATCGTGCAGACCGGCATGGGGTTCGTGTCCGGGGCCCCGCTGGTCGCCGCCACCTCGGGCGCCGGCGGGTTCGGCATCATCGCCTCGGCCGCGATGAGCCTCGACGAGCTGCGGGCGACCATCCGCGAGGTGCGGCGGCGCACCGACGCGCCGTTCGGGGTGAACGTCCGCGCCGACCTCCCCGACGCCGTGGAGCGGATCGACCTGCTGGTCCGCGAGCGGGTGCGGCTGGCGTCCTTCGCCCTCGCGCCCCAACGCGACCTCCTCCGCCGGTGCGCCGACGGGGGCGTGCTGACGATGCCCTCGGTCGGCGCCCTCCGGCACGCCGAGAAGGTGACCGGCTGGGGGGTCGACGCGGTGCTGGTGCAGGGCGGCGAGGGCGGCGGGCACACCGGGCCGGTGCCCACCACCCTGCTGCTTCCCCAGGTGGTCGACGCCGTCGAGGTGCCCGTGGTCGCGGCCGGCGGCTTCTTCGACGGTCGGGGGCTGGTGGCCGCGCTGGCGTACGGCGCGGCCGGCATCGCCATGGGCACCCGGTTCCTGCTCACCTCGGACAGCCCGGTCGGCGCGGCGGTCAAGCGCCACTATCTGGAGGCCTCGGTCACCGACACGGTGGTCACCACCCGGGTCGACGGGGTGCCGCACCGGGTGCTGCGCACGCCGTTCGTCGAGGCTCTCGAACACTCCGGGCGGGTCGCCGGCCTCGTCCGGTCGATCCGCCACGCCGGCGCGTTCCGCCGACAGACCGGGCTGTCCTGGCCCGCGATGCTGCGGACGGCGCGGGCCTCTCGACGCGGCCGCGAGCTGACCTGGGCGCAGACCGTCATGTCGGCGAACACCCCGGCGCTGCTGCGGACGTCGATGGCGCGGGGCCGGCCCGAGTCCGGGGTGATGCCGGCCGGTCAGGTGACCGGGCTCATCCACGACCTGCCGTCCTGTGCCGAACTCATCGACCGGATCATGAAGGAGGCGGACGACCGGCTTGCGGCGCTCAGCACCGCTCGATGATGGTGACGTTGGCTTGGCCGCCGCCCTCGCACATGGTCAGCAGCCCGTAGCGCCCGTCGGTGCGCTCCAGCTCGTGCAGCAGGGAGGTGAGCAGCCGGGCACCGGTGCCGCCGAGCGGATGGCCCAGCGCGATCGCGCCGCCGTTGACGTTGACCCGCTCGGGGTCGGCGCCCGTCTCCGCCAGCCAGGCCAGCACCACCGCGGCGAACGCCTCGTTGACCTCGAACAGGTCGATGTCGGCGACCGTCAGACCGGCGCGGCGCAGCGCGTGGTTCGTGGCCTCGAACGGTGCGGTGAGCATCAGGATGGGGTCGCCACCCCGGGCGGACAGGTGACGGATCCGGGCGCGGGGGCGCAGCCCGTGCCTGTGCACCGCGGCGGTGGAGGCGACGAGCAGGGCGGCGGCGCCGTCGGCGAGCTGGCTGGAGGTGGCCGCCGTGGTGACGCCGTCGGGACGCAGCGGCTCGAGCGCGGCCATCCGCGCGGCCGAGGTGTCCCGGCGCGGGCCTTCGTCGGTGTCGCACGCCCCCAGCGGCGCGATCTCAGCGTGGAACCGCTCCTCGTCGATCGCGCGGATCGCCCGCCGATGGCTGCCCAGCGCGTATTCCTCGAGGTCGGCGCGGCTCAGGCCCCACTTGGCGGCGATCTCGTCGGCGCTGCGGAACTGAGAGATCTCCTGGTCGCCGTAGCGGGCGGCCCAGCCGGCCGAGCCGGCGAAGGGCCCGTGCGGGGCCATGGCGCTGCCGATCGGCACCTGGCTCATGCTCTGCAGGCCACCGGCGACCACCAGGTCGGCCGTGCCGCTCAGCACCGCCTGCGCGGCGAAGTGCACCGCCTGCTGGGCGGAGCCGCACTGCCGGTCGACCGTCACTCCGGGCACGTGCTCGGGCAGGCCCGCAGCGAGCCAGCTGGTGCGGGCGATGTCGCCGGACTGGGGGCCGAGCGTGTCCACACAACCGAAGATCACGTCGTCGACGGCGCCCGGGTCGACCCCGGTGCGTCCCACCAGCGCGGCGATCACGTGACCGCCCAGATCCGCGGGGTGCACCGCCGCCAGCGCGCCGCCTCGGCGACCGACGGGGGTGCGGACAGCACCGACCAGAAACGCCTCCATGGTTGACGCCCTCCGCCGCATCGTCTCTACTAGAACTTGTTCTACTCTAGGGGATCGGGGCCAGGCATGCACGTGGGATACACGGCGGCGCACGTGCAGCTGCGCCGGCAGCTTCGGGCGTATTTCGCCGACCTGATGACGCCGTCGCTGCGCACGGCGCTGACCGACGAGAACGGCGAGTACGGCAACGGCGACGCGTACCGGACAGTGGTCCGGCAGCTGGGTCACGACGGCTGGCTCGCGCTCGGCTGGCCCGTGGAGCACGGCGGCGGCGGACGGTCGCGGATGGAGCAGCTCGTCTTCGCCGACGAGGCCGCCATGGCCGGGGTCCCGGTGCCGTTCCTGACCATCTACACGGTCGGTCCGACGATCATGCGCCACGGCACGCCCGAACAGCGCGCCGAGCTGCTGCCGCGGATCGCCGCCGGCGAGGTCCACTTCTCGATCGGCTATTCGGAGCCGGACGCCGGCACCGACCTCGCGGCGCTGCGCACCAGGGCGGTCCGGGACGGCGACGACTACGTCATCACCGGCCAGAAGATGTGGACCAGCCTCATCCAGTACGCCGACTACGTCTGGCTCGCCTGCCGGACCGATCCGGACGCGCCCCGGCACAAAGGCCTGTCCATCCTCATCGTTCCCACGAACGCGCCCGGCTTCTCCTGGACCCCGGTGCGCACGGTCGCCGGGCCGACCACCAGCGCGACCTACTACGAGGACGTACGCGTCCCGGCGTCCGCGCTGGTGGGCGAGGAGCACCGGGGCTGGAAGCTGATCACCAACCAGCTCAACCACGAGCGGGTGGTGCTCACCTCGGCCGCACCGCTGCGCCGGGCGCTGCGCGAGGTCGCCGACTGGGCCGGCCGGACCCGGCTGCCCGACGGCCGGCGCGTGCTCGACCAGGAGTGGGTCCGGTTGCACCTGGCCCGGGTGCACGCCCGCACCGAGGTGCTGAAGCTGTTCAACTGGCGGATCGCGTCCGGCAGCGACGACACACCCGCCGCGGCCGGGGCCTCGGCCAGCAAGGTGTACGGCACCGAGCTGGCCGTCGAGGCGTACCGCCTGCTCATGGACGTGCTCGGGCCGGCCGCCACGGTCCGGGCCGGCTCACCCGGCGCCCTGCTGCAGGGCCGGATCGAGCGCATGCACCGCTCCTCGCTGATCCTCACCTTCGGCGGCGGCACGAACGAGGTGCAGCGGGACATCATCGCGGCCGGCCCGCTCGGCCTGCCCGTACGCCGATAGGGGTGCTGTTGTGGATTTCTCCTCCAGCGACGAGGCACGGGACCTGGCCGTCCTGACCCGCGACCTGGCGGCCTCCGGTCGTCCGCTGTGGCCGGCGCTGGCCGAGGCCGGCGTGCTCGCCGCCGCGCTGCCCAAGCGGGCGGGCGGCGAGGGATACGGACTGCTCGAGCAATGCGCCGTCCTGGTCGAGCTGGGCCGGGCGGCGGCCGCCGTGCCCTATCTGCCGTCCATCGTGGTGGCGGCCGGCACGCTGGCCCGGTTCGGCACCGACGAACAGGTGGCCGAGTGGGCGCTGCCGGCGAGCCGCGGCGAGGTCGTGCTCACCGCCGCGCCCGGCCCGGTGCGGGCGGAGCGGGCTCCCGGCTCGGGATGGCGCCTGGACGGCACCGTTCCGGCCGTTCCGGTGGCCACCGAGGCCCGGCTCCTGCTGGTGCCGGCGGGGCAGGCGGGGGTTTTCCTGGTCCGGTCGGACGATCCCGGCGTGAACGTGGAGGAACAACAGGTGGCCGGCAGCCCCGGGTCGGGTCTGCTGCGGCTCAGCGGCACGGTCGTGCCCGGCGACCGCCGGATCGCGGACGAGGCGGCGGGGGCCTGGCTGACCGCGTACGCGACGGTCGGCATCTGCGCCGCGCAGCTCGGCGTGGTGGAGCGGGCGCTGGAGCTGACGGCGGAGTACGCCCGTACCCGGGTGCAGTTCGAACGGCCGATCGGGTCGTTCCAGGCCGTGGCGCAGCGACTGGCCGACGCCTACATCGACGTCGAGGCGCTGCGGGTCATGCTCTGGCAGGCCGCCTGGCGGCTGTCCGAGCATTCGCCCGCGAGCGCCGAGGTGGCCGCGGCCGGATTCTGGGCCGCGGAGGCGGGGCACCGGGTACTGCACACGGCGGTGCACGTCCACGGCGGAGTCGGCATCGACGTGGAGTATCCGCTGCACCGGTATTTCCTCGCCGCCAAGTACCACGAGTTCCTGCTCGGCGGCGCCACGGCGCAGCTGCTGGTCCTCGGCGACACCTTACGGTCGTCGGTAGAACGCGTTACAGTTTTCGAATGAAGTTCTCCCTCGGAATCGCGCTGAATCCGCTGGACCAACTCACCGAACTCGCCACCACCGCCGAGGAGTGCGGCTTCTCGTCGATCGCGCTGCCCGACTCGATCTTCTACGGCGAGCACGTGAACGCCGCCTACCCGTACACCTCGGATGGTCGGCGGTTCTGGACCGCCGACACGCCCTGGGCCGACCCGATGGTCACCGCCGCGGCGCTGGGCGCGGTCACCGAGCGGATCCGCTTCTACACCCAGGTCCTCAAGCTCGGCCCGCGCAATCCGGTGCTGCTGGCCCGCCAGGTGGGCTCGGTGGCGAACCTGATCGGCAACCGCTTCGGGCTCGGCGTCGGACTCGGCTGGAACCCGGAGGAGTCGCTGTGGTGCGGCGCTCCCTTCGAGGAGCGCGCGGGCCGGGCCGACGAGGCGATCGAAGTGCTGCGGCTCATCCTCGGCGGCGGCATGGTGGAGTACCACGGCAAGCACTTCGACTTCGGCCGCCTGCAGATCAGCCCCGCGCCGACCGAGCCGGTCCCGATCTATGTGGGCGGCCACGCCGAGCCGGCGCTGCGCCGCGCGGCCCGCGCCGGCGACGGCTGGACCTCCGCGATGATCCGCCTCGACGACCTACGGGCGATCATCGAGCGCCTGTCGCGCCTGCGCGCCGAGTTCGGCCGCGAGAACGAGCCCTTCGAGATCCAGGCGGTGTGCGTCGACGCCCCGGGGCTCGACGGCTTCCGCCGGCAGGCCGACGCGGGGGTCACCGACGCGATCGTGATGCCCTGGCTCGCGGAGGGCATCAGCCTCGACGCCTCGGCGACCGCCAAGAAGGACAGCCTGCGCCGGTTCGCGGACGAGGTCATCGGCCGGATGAGCTAGAACCCTCGACTGGCCGCGCCGACCCGTCCCCGCGGTGTGCCCGGTTGTCTGCCCTTTCGCGCCGGCTGACGCGGGCGGTATTCACCCAAGGTGGTGCCGCAGGACGCGAATGCCGAGTGGTAGGGGTCGGGGCGTGGCGGTACAAAGAGAGAGCGTCGAGCAACTCATGGGCTGGCTGTCACAGTCCGAGCGGCCCGATGCCGCGCCGCTGGTCGAAAGACTGGCGGCGCTGGTGTTCCAGGGCGATACGGGCTGGCCGCAGCGGACCGAGTGGGTCGATGCCTACAGCGAGTCTCTGTCCGGCTGGTTCGCCGGCGACAGTGCGCGCGAGTTCGAGTTCGCCGACCTCACCCGCCCGGACGCGGACCCCGGAAAGCTCATCGACTGGTTTCTGCCCGTCGTCCAGGAGTGGGAGCAGCGGGCCGCCGACGCCGAGACCGACCGGTACGACGAGCCCGCCTACGACGACGCCTACGGGCTCCACTACCGCCTCGACCGCACCCAGCAGGTCTACGAGTGGTACGACGAGTCCACCGCCACCTGGCGTGACCAGACCTGGGCCGACCTGTACGCGGCCCAGCGGCACGAGTCCACGGCGGACTCGCCGACACCAGCCGACGCCGCACCGCCCGAATGGGACGAGAACTGGGCGATGTTCTACCGCGTCGGCCCCGGCGGCGTCTACGAATTCGCCGACGCCACCACACCGGGCGACGAGACGACCGGCTGCACCGACGTGTGGTTCAGCCATGAACAGGTGCTCCAGCGAATGGCGCGGGAACGGGCGACCAACTCGCAACGGGAGCTGATCCGCAAGAGCATCCCGAACATCGCGACGCTCGTTCCCGGATTCGACGATCTCAGCGACACCGCGATCGCCGAGATAGTCGAGACCTTCCTCCAGACGACCGGGGGCAAATGACATGTCACAACCGAACAACGCGGCGGCACAGCTGCTGGAGGCATTGCGAGAATCCGACCGGGCCGAGGAGCTCCACGAGAACCTTCTCGCGCATTCGACCGCCAGCTCCGCCAGCTCCGCCAGCTCCTCCAGCTCCTCTGCGGCGACGTTCAGCGACGCCGAGCTCATTGCACTGTGGGACGAGCTCACTGAGGCGAATGACGAGCCCGGGATCAAGAAGTTCTTAGCCGAGCATCCAGACTTCTTCGAGAGACTCGCGGCGAATGACGGCGCGGACGCGCTGCCGCCGCGGAGCGTGTACAGCGCAGCCGCGGTGACGGAGACGGACGACGACGACGACGTCTTTGAAACCGACGACGCGGTGAACGCGGCCAACGCCGGAGCCAGTAACATCCGCGGAAATCCGGCGGCCGGTTCGGATCCCGCCACTTTTGTGGAGTTGTACGGAGAAGGGAACGGCCGGACACATTGGGAGGTCTGGGTCACGATCGGCGCCGAGTTCGCCAAATTCGACCTCACGTCGACCGGATACCGGATCATCTATCAGGCGAACCTCGACCGTCGCGACGGAATGCGGCATCGTTACCGCGCTCTGGTAGGAATCACGGCCGGCCAGGTAGCAGCCCTGTACGACACTGTCCGCGCACGAAGGGGGCCGTACCAGGAGGGCAGCAACGACTGCCACGGGTTCGCCGCTGACTTCTTCGACGCTGTCACTGAGTTGCAGCCGATCCCGACAGCGCAGGGACAATGACCTAGTTGGATCTAGCTGACGCCATGGACGGCGAGGTATTCACCGAATGCCTCGTCGACCTCGGCGGCGGTCAGCCCGAAATCCGCGAGCTCGTAGGTGTGCGCGGGGCGGCGGGCCCCGGAGCCGCTCCGCGCGTGCAGCACCTCCATGGCAAACCGTGCCTGCGCGGTCAGCCGGAGGCCCAGCCTGTCGTAGATCGCCGCCACGGTCGCGAGCGGATCCGAGACGAAGTCGTCGTAGTCGACGTCGACGAAGTGCTCCGGGCTGTGTCGCGCCCGGTCGGCCAGGAACCGCCGCGCGCCCCGCGACCACAGCTCGAGCTGGTCGCGCCCGACCGTATCGCCGGAGAACCGCTCGGACCAGCCTCGCGCGGCCCGGGCGTTCAGGCTGCACACCGACGCGATCGCGGTGCGCGGCGCCCGATGGGTCTGGATCACCACGGCGTCGGGATAGGCGGTGAGCAACGCGTCCAGGGCGAACAGATGGCTGGGATTCTTCAGCACCCAGCGACGGTCGCGGTCGGGCAGGCCGATGAGCTGGAGGTTGCGCCGGTGCCGCCGGTAGGCCGCCGTCCAGTCCTGCCCCGACAGCCACTGGGAATACGAGGGGATGTGTGCCAGGCATTCGTAGGAGACCGACATCATCGACTGGCACAGCAGCCGCCAGCATTCCTCGACCTGGTCGGCGGCGGTGTAGTGCATTCCCATGAACTCCGGATCGGCCTCGTGGTGCCGCCCGTAACTCCCCTGGAGCGCGGCGTACACCGGGTGGGATTCCCAGAGGTGGCGGGGTGGCCGGGGCTGAGGCGCTTCGGCGAGCCAGAGCTCGAGGCCCTGGTGCGCCGGATCCGCGGCGAGCAGCCGGTGCAGGGCCGTGGTGCCGGTCCGGGGCAGGCCGGTCACGAAGATCGGTCGGGAGACGGCGACCGACGCGTGGTCGGGATGCCGCCGCCAGGCCGCCTCGCTGAGCAACCGGGACACCAGCCCGGAGCGCACCATCGCCCGGGTCGCCTTGCTGCCGACCGGGGTGAGGGCACTCTCCGACGCGTACGAGTCGAGCAGCACCCGCAGGCCCTCGACGTAGTCGTCGTCGCCGAAGTCGTCCAGGCCGGTGAGCCGGGTGGCCGAGGCGTGCAGGTCGTCAACCGTACCCACGTCGGTGCGCGTGGTTGCCATGCGGTGCCCCTTCGCGGCGCGCTCAGTGGTGGAATTCCCCGCAGTTCACGTCGAGGCATTGGCCGGTGATGCCGCGGGCGAGGTCGGAGGCGAGGAAGAGGACGGCGTCGGCGACCTCCTCCGGCTCCGGCAGCCGGCGCAGGTCGGTGGTGACCGCGATCTCGTCGTAGATCTGCTGGGCCGGCACCGCACGCTCGGCGGCCTGGTATTCGAACCAGGTTCGCAGGCTGTCGGCCCAGATCCAGCCGGGCGCCACCGAGTTGACCCGCACCCCGAGCGGGCCGAGCTCGCCGGCCAGGTTCTGCGCGACGGCGAGCAGCCCGGCCTTGGAGAGCTTGTACGGGCCGAACGGGCGCCGGGAGTGCCGCAGCACCGCGGAGTTGATCATCACCACCGATCCGCCGGAATCCACCAGCGCGGGGGTCAGCAGCCGGGTCAGTCGCAGCGCCGCGAGCACGTTGATCTCGAAGCTGTCGCGCAGGTCGCCCAGGTCGACCTTGCCGAGGCTGCGCATCGGCGGCATCACGAAGGCGTTGTTCACCAGCGTGTCCACCCTGCCGAACTCGGCGAGCGCGGCCTCGACCAGCCGCTCGGCGGCCGCGTCGTCGGTGATGTCGGTGGGCACCGCCAGCGCCCGGCGGCCCGCCGCGGTCACCTTGCCGGCCACCTCGGCCAGATAGGACTCCGTGCGGGCGGCGAGCACCACGTCGGCGCCGGCCTGCGCGGCGCGGACCGCGAGGGCGCAGCCCAGCCCCGGACCCACCCCGGAAACCAGCACGACCTTGTCCGCCATCAACACCTGGCTCACCCCAGCATCCGGGACGCGACCGCGGCCTGCCGGGCGGCGATCCGCTCGGAGTAGGCGGCCGGATCGATCGGCTCGTGGTACGGCAGCAGCTTGGGCAGGTCGTCCACGGCGACGATCTCCACCTTCGGCCCGTCCTCGGCGGTCAGCGGGCGGGACAGCCGCTGCCAGCGCAGCTGCACGTAGCCCCGGCGATGGCCGGTGCACTCCAACCAGTTCGCCACGCCCGGGTCACGTTCGCTGATCACGTACCGGATCATGCCGTCGGGATCGATGTGGGCCTGGGGCACGGTCAGGCTCGTCTGGTGGTTGATGTAGTCGAGCGACACGTACCACATGCTGCCGAGTTGGATGCCCTGGTAGGGCGCGTCGGACACGGGCACGGTGACCACCATCGCCCGGTCGTCGTCGAGCTCGTAGTGCCCGACCGAGGAATACTGCGTAGCCAGGCCGCCGGGCGTCGGGCGGGGTGGGGTGAGGGTGTTCACCGGCAGCCCGAGGTAGAACCGCTCGGCGAAGGCGAGAAAGGTGCGCAGCCGGCTGAGCAGGATCTTGCCCGCCACCCCGTAGCGCTTGGCGAGGGCGTCGTGGGTGGGTGGTGGCGGGGCCACGCCGATCCGGTCGGCGCGCTGGATGCGCAGCATGCCGGGCTGCTCGCCGGCCCAGTCGTTGAACACCTCGCGCACCACGAGCATGGCCGAGCGCTTGGCGAGCGGGAACGCGTTGCGGCCCGACACGTCGGGCCCGAACCGGAGTCGGAACGAGCCGTCGCCCTCGAGGCCGATCGCGCGGTCGTCGAACGCGGCGAGGCTGCCCGGGACCTCGAGCGGCGAGTAGTCGCCGTCGAGGATCTGGAAGCTCAGGTCGGTCGTGCTGCCGCGGCGACCGGTGACCACGTATTCCGCGTCGTCGCGCAGCCAGGCGTGGAAATACAGGGTGTCGGGGTTGTCCAGGCCCAGCTTCGTGTAGGGGCCGGTGGACCTGACGAAATAGGGAAAGTCGCGCTCGTAGGCCCACGCCATCTGCAGCGACGCCCGGATGCTGCCGGCGAGGTAGTCGTATCCCTCGACCAGGTCCTGGTCGGCCCCGAGGTGCGGGGCCGAATCGATGATCTTTTCCGCCTCGAGGATCGCTTCCGCGAACGGCTGGGTAAGCACGGCTCATGCTAGAACGCGTTCTATTCTGTGGTCAACGTGCCTCGATTTCATCCCTTGACCGTACGAAGAACGTGTTTCACTCTTGGCGCGTGGACATGATGCGGGCGTACCGGATGACCGGCTGGGGTAGCGCTCCGCGAGCGGTCACGGCGCCGGTGCCGTCACCGGGCGCCGGGCAGGTGCTGGTGCGGGTCGCCGGCTGCGGGCTGTGCCGGTCCGATCTCACGATGCGGCGGATGCCGCAGGTGGTCGGCGAGAAGTTGGGCTGGGCGATGCCGTACACGCTGGGCCACGAGACGGCCGGGTGGGTGGCCGCGCTCGGCGCGGGCGTGGACGGCCTCGCCGAGGGCGACGCGGTCGCGTTGGCCGCGTCCGCTTCCTGCGGCACCTGCTGGCACTGCGTGCGCGGACTGGACAACGGGTGCCCGCACGGCGTCGCCGGTCGCGGGTACGGGCGCGACGGCGGTCTCGCCGACTTCGTCCTGGTGACCGGTCGGCGCGGCCTGCTGCCGCTGGGCGGGCTCGACCCGAGACACGCCGGCCCACTCACCGACGCGGGCGCCACGGCCTATCACGCGGTGCGGCGGGCGCTGCCGCGCGTCACGGCGGGCGGCACCGTGGTGGTGCTGGGCGTGGGCGGGCTGGGCACGTTCGCGGTGCAGTTCCTGCGGGTGTTGACCGCGGCCCGGGTCGTCGCCGTCGATCCGGACCCGGAGCGGCGCGCGCTGGCGGAGGCGGTCGGGGCGGTGACGTTGGACGGTGTGGACGCTTCCACGGCCGAGCGACTGCGGCACCTCATCGGGGACGCCGGAGCGGACGCGGTGCTCGACTTCGTCGGCAGCGACGAGACGATCGCCGTGGGCGTCGCCGCGGTCCGCTCCGGCGGCGCGTACGGGCTGGTGGGGTCGGCGGGCGGCCGGCTCACGGCGCCCTGGTTCGGCACGCTGCCGCGCGACGGCGAGGTCTTCACCTTCCAGGGCTCCACCATCGCGGACGCGAGTGAGGTGATTGCCCTGGCCGGCGCCGGGGTGATCCGCAACCGGGTCGAGGAGTTCGGGTTCGACGCGATCGACGAGGCGTACGCCCGGCTCGCGGCCGGCACGCTGGCGGGCCGGGCCGTGGTCGTTTTTGATCGGTGACCGTTCGTCCCTGTCTGGAGTGGAGCCCTTACCGAACGCGAACAGTATCCGCGTAAAGTCCTGACGCGAACCGGGTTTCCTGCCATTGGCGAGCTCCCGGTTCGTCGTTTTTTGCCCACCCCGCAGGAGAACTCCACATGCGCAACAGAAGCACCCTCCGGCGCGCGCTCGCCGTGCCGGTGGCCGCCGTGGCCCTCGCCGGCATCGTGCTGGCACCGACCGCGTCGACCCATGCTGCCCCGGTCGACGACGCGGTCGACAGCGACTGGCTCGGATTCGGCTACAACCAGGACCCGCTCTACCGTGGCGGCGACGGCGACAACGCCACCGAGTGGCCCAAGACCGAGTTCGACAAGCTGACCCAGCGGACGGACTACATCAGCCCCGGCCTGGTGCGGATCATGTTCAACCGCCCGTGGTTCAACCCGTCCGGCGACGTCGGTGACTACGACTGGGAAACCCCCCAGATGAAGAACGCCTACCGGATCATCGCGCACTACAAGCAGCAGGGCACCAAGGTGGTGACCGGCATGTGGGGCGTGAACAGCCCGGAGTTCTACAAGACGCAGGAGGCCGCCACGCTCCAGGCCGACCTGATGAGCAAGCTGCGCAAGGACAAGGGCCTCACCAACGTCGTCCGCTACAACGGCATCAACGAGCCCAACAACGACAAGGGCCTCAAGTACTCGGACTGGGTCACCGCCACCGCGAACCTGCGGGTCGCGTTCAACCGCGCCGGCCTGGGGCTCGACCTGATCGGCGGGCCGGACACCGCGCAGGCGTCGATCGCCGCCCACGAGGGCGACCTGGGCCTCATGTCGGTGCCGGTGGAGAACGCCGGCACCGCGCGGCACCTCGTCTGGAAGAAGGCGGACCTGACGGGCTTCTCCGCCCGCTTCTACCGCACGCCCGACGCGCGCGGCGTCCACTGGACGTTCCAGGCCTCGAAGAACGGCACCAGCTGGACCAACGTCGACCTGCAGGAGACCGCGCCGGTCAAGACCCACGCCACCACCCCATGGCACCGCGTCGATGTCACCCCGCGCGCGTTCCCGGACGGCACCAGGTTCCTGCGGCTGACGATGCCGCCGGTCCCGGGCATCGAGCGGGCCGTGTCGACGGTCAGCCTGTTCACGGCGACCGGTGCCACCATCGACCCGATGAACGACCTCTCGAAGACCGACTCGCACTCCCCCGGCTGGACGTTCCCGGGCGGCGGCGGCGAGGTCCAGGACTGGTGGTTGCAGTCCGCGCTGGATCGCGAGGTGGCCCAGTACGAAGCCCACTTCTACGTGCACGAGGTGGACATCCTCGGCACGCCGCCGGAATATCCCGAGGCGACGCTGACCGAAACGGTGAAGCAGCTCAAGAAGGCCAGCAACGGCGGATCCGTGATCCTCGGTGAGACCGGCATGAAGGCACCCGGCGACGACCCGAACAAGGACTACAACTTCGCCAAGGAACCCGCCCAGGCCGTACGCATGGCGGACCTCGCGGTGCAGGAGGCGCGGGCCGGCGTGGACGGCGCCATGGCGTGGTGCCTCGACGGGTACGCCGCGAAGACCTCGTGCGGAATGTGGGAGCACTACGACCCCATCGACCCCAAGACGCTGCGGCCGTGGTTCTACACCTGGAGCCTGCTCAGCCGGTACCTGCCGGCCGGCACCCAGATGTACGCGCCCCCGCAGCCGACCGGCGTGCGGGTGCTCAAGGCTAAGCTCCCGGGCGACAAGGGCTGGACGTTCGTCCTGGTCAACCGCACCAACTCCACGACCCGGGTGTCGATCACCGCGCCGACCGGCAAGATCGATCTGGACAAGTACGTCTACAGCCTGGGCAACACGCCGGTCGTCGACCCGACCACCGGCTTCCCCAAGCCTGCCGAGCACCTCTCCAACGTGACCTTCGACAGCGGCAAGGAACTGAGCGTCGCGCCGAACGGAGTCGCGATCTTCACCACCGCGCCCTGACCCCCGGTCCGGCCGGTCGCCCGGCTAACCGAGTTTCCGCAGGCGGTCCAGCGTCTCGTCCGCCTCGGAGATCAGGTCGGCCAGCACCTCGGCGACCGGCCGGACCCGGTTCATCCGGCCCACGATCTGCCCCACCGGCATCGGCACGACGCTCGGATCCCCGGCCTCCATGAGCCGGGAGTGCGCGTCGGCCACCAGCATGTTCTGCAACGGCATCGGCAGCGGCTCCGGCGCCTGCGGCTCGCTCCAGGCCTCGGTCCAGCGATTGCGCAGCAGCCGGGCCGGCTTGCCGGAGTAGGCCCGGCTGCGGACCGTGTCCGAGGAGCCCGCCCGCAGCAGTGCCTCGCGCAGCGCGGGTGGGCTGCGGTATTCCTCGGTGCCGAGCCAGACCGAGCCGGTCCACACCCCCCGCGCGCCGAGGGCCAGCGCGGCGGCGATCTGCTGGCCGCTGCCGATCCCGCCCGCGGCCAGAACCGGCACACCCTCCCCCACCGCGTCGACCACCTCCGGCACCAGCACCATGCTGGCGATCTCGCCGGTGTGCCCGCCGGCCTCGTAGCCCTGTGCCACGACGATGTCGACGCCGCCGGCCACGTGACGGCGGGCATGATCGGCCCGTCCGGCCAGCGCGGCCACCAGCAGTCCCCGCTCGTGCGCCCGGTCGATCACGTCGTCCGGCGGCGGGCCGAGCGCGTTGGCGATCAGGCGTACCGGGTGGGCCAGCGCCACCTCGACGTGCGAGCGCGCCACCGAGTGCAGCCACCCGAGCACGCCGGAACGGGTCGACGCGCCGGAGAGCGGGGGCACGCCGAGGCGCAGCAGGGTCCGTTCGACGAAGTCGCGGTGTCCCGGCGGGATCAGGGTCGCGAGGTCCGCCGGGGCGCCCTCGGTGGGAACGTGACCGGGCATCACCACGTCCACGCCGTACGGGCGGCCCGCCAGTTGGGCGTCCAGCCAGGACAGCGTGGCGTCCAGGTCGGCGGCGTCGTTGAAGCGTACGCAGCCCAGCACCCCGAGCCCGCCGGCCCGGCTGACGGCCGCCACCACGTGTTCCGAGGGGCTGAAGGCGACGATCGGGTACTCGACGCCGAGCAGGTCGCACAGGTCAGTCCGCATGGCTCACGGCCTCGCCCCGGTGGCTCTCGGCGTAGCGGTGCGCCCAGCGGTAGTCCGCCTTGCCGCTCAGCGTGCGGGTGATCTCGTCCACCCACCACACGTCGCGGGGCACCTTGTAGCCGGCGATCCGCTTGCGCAGGTGCTCGTCCAGCTCCGCCGCGTCGGGCCGCTGGCCGGGCCGGGGCTGCACCAGCGCCGCCACCCGCTGCCCGAGCCGCTCGTCGCTCACGCCGATGACGAGCGCGTCGAACACGTCGGGGTGGGACTTGAGGGCACCCTCGACCTCCTCCGGGAAGACCTTCTCGCCGCCGGTGTTGACGCAGGTGTTGCCGCGTCCGAGCAGCGTGATGGTGCCGTCCGGCTCGAGCCTCGCCAGGTCCCCCGGCACGGCGTAGCGCACGCCGTCCACCTCGGTGAGCAGCGCGGCTGTCTTCTCCGGGTCCTTGTGGTAGCCCAGCGGGAGGTATCCGCCGCGGGCCAGGCGGCCGATGACGCCGGGCTCGGCGGGCCGGCCGTGCTCGTCGATCACGATGGTGTCGGGACCGGGCGTGAAGCGCGGACCGTCCACCGCGCCGCCCTCGATCTCGGCGACCACGCCCATGCCAGCGAAGCCGGTCTCCGACGAGCCGATGGCGTCGGTGATCAGCACGTCCGGCAGCGTCTCGAGGAACTGCCGCTTGACCACCGGGGAGAACAGGGCGGCGCTCGAGGAGATCGCGAACAGCGACGATCCGTCGTAGCCGCCGGCCAGGTACGCCTCGATCATGGGGCGGGCCATCGCGTCGCCGATGAGGACCACCACGTTCACCCGGTGCCGTTCGATGGCCCGCCACGCGGCGTCGGCGTCGAAGTGCGGGAGCATCACCACGGTGTCGCCGCCGAAGAGGGCCGCGAGCGCCGCCCACTGGGCGTTGCCGTGGATGAGCGGCGCCAGGCACAGGCGCACCATTCCGCCGGTCTCGACGCCGCGTTGGGACTGGGCCCACTCGTCCTCGACCGGGATGCCCGACAGGAAGTCGACGCCGCCGCCGAGCACCCGCCAGACGTCCTCGTGACGCCAGATCACGCCCTTGGGGTAGCCGGTGGTCCCGCCGGTGTAGAGCAGGTAGAGGTCCTCGCCGGAGCGCTCCGGGAAGTCGCGGGCGGGGTCGCCGGCGACCAGCGCGTCGGAGTAGTGCACTCCGTCGTACGCGGAGAGGTCGGCGTCCGTGCCGTCCGGGAGTGCCACGACCGTGTGCGGGCCCGGCGCCGCGGACAGCACCGCCGCGACCCGGGGAGCGTACTTGCGGTCGTGGATCAGCGCGGTCAGCCCGGCGTCTTCGAACAGGAATTGCAACTCGTTCTCGACATACCGGTAGTTGATGTTCACGACCGCGGCGCGCAGTTTGTAGACCGCGAGCATGGCCGCGACGGCGTCGATGGAGTTGCCGGCGTACAGGCCGACGTGATCGCCCGGCCGCACGCCGCGATCACTCAGGAAATGCGCCAGCCGGTTGGCGCTCGCTTCCAGCTCGGCATAGGTCGTCGCGCGCTCGTCGCAGGCCACGGCGACCCGCTCTCCGAAGGCGTCGACCGCGTGTTCGAACAGATCCGCAATATTGGCCGCCATCTCTAGAAACTAGAACGTGTTACTGTGCGGGGCAAGGTCCTGCCGAGAGGAGTCCCGCGTGGAGCCGGTGACCGAGGAAGCGCACGCCCTCGTCGAGCAGCGTGGGCCCGTCCTGATCGTGACGATGAACCGGCCGCGCGCCCGCAACGCCCTCTCCGCGGAGATGCTCGCCATCATGCGCAGCGCGTGGGACAGGGTGGACGCGGACCCGGAGATCCGGGTCTGCGTGCTCACCGGCGCCGGCGGCGCCTTCTGCGCGGGTGCCGATCTGAAGGCCATGACCCGCGAGCACCCCGGCGACGGCTTCCGCGCCGGCGGCACCGACCTCTGGAGGATCGACGCGCTGCTCAAGGGCCGCCGGCTGACCAAGCCGCTGGTGGCCGCCGTCGAGGGACCGGCTGTCGCCGGAGGCACCGAGATCCTCACCGCAACCGACGTGCGGGTCGCCGGGGCGAGCGCCCGGTTCGGCGTCTCCGAGGCCTGCTGGGGGCTGTTTCCGTTGGGCGGTTCGGCGGTGCGGTTGCCGCGGCAGCTTCCGTACACGGTCGCGGCCGAGCTGCTGCTCACCGGCCGCCACATCAGCGCGGAAGAGGCCCGGCGCATCGGCCTGATCGGGCACGTCGTGCCGGACGGGCAGGCGCTCGAGAAGGCGCTAGAACTGGCCGAGCGGATCGCCGCCAACGGCCCGGTCGCGGTCCAGGCCATCCTGCGCACCATGCGGGAGACCGAAGCGATGACCGAGAACGACGCGTTCACCGTGGAGTCCCGCATCGGCACCTCGGTCTTCATGAGCGCGGACGCCAAGGAAGGCCCCCGCGCGTTCGCCGAGAAGCGCACCCCCCGCTTCCACGGCCACTGATCAGATCGCCCGGTCCCGCCCGGCCCAGTACGGGTCCCGCAGCAGCCGCTTGTAGAGCTTGCCGTTCGGGTCGCGCGGGAGCTGGTCGACGTAGTCGACGCTGCGCGGCAGCTTGAACCCGGCCAACCGGCCGGACAGGTACGCCAGCAGCTCCGCGGTCAGCTCCGCCCCGGTCCGCACGCCCGGCTCCGGCTGCACCACCGCCTTGATCTCCTCGCCCCACTCCTCGTGCGGCACACCGAAGACCGCGACGTCGGCGACCGCCGGATGACCGGACAGCTCGCCCTCGATCTCGGCGGGATACACGTTCACCCCGCCGGAGATGATCACATCGCTCTTGCGGTCGCACAGATACAGGTAGCCCTCGTCGTCCAGATATCCGATGTCGCCGACCGTGAACATGGCACCGCGCCAGGACTCCCGGGTCTTCTCGGCGTCGCCGAGGTACTCGAAGCGGGCGTCGCCCATCTGCATGAAGACCTGCCCGGGCTGACCGACCGGCACGTCGTTGCCGTCGGCGTCCAGCACCCGGATCAGCGAGCCCGGCCAGGCGCGGCCCACCGACCCGGGCCGCTCGCGCCACTCCTCGGCGGTGATCAGGGCTCCGCCGCCCTCCGAGGCCGCGTAGTACTCCACCACCACGGGTCCCCACCAGTCGAGCATCTGCCGCTTGACATGCTGCGGGCAGGGCGCGGCGCCGTGGATCATCACCCGCATCGAGGACAGGTCGTACGCCGTGCGGACCTTCTCTCCAAGTGCGAGCAGCCGGGAGAACTGGGTCGGCACCATGTGGCTGTGGGTGACCCGGTGGCGCTCGATGAGGCGCAGCGCCTCCTCGGAATCCCAGCGGTCCATCACCACCACGGTGTGCCCGAGCTGGATCGAGATGACGGCGAAGTTCATCACGGCGGTGTGGTACAGCGGCGAGCCGCACAGATGCACGTGATCGCCGAACGGCTCCAGGCCGAACAGGCCGAAGAACCACGTCGAGGTCGCCGGCACGTCGTCCGGGTCGCCGCCGGTGAGCGGCCGGCGTACACCCTTGGACCGGCCGGAGGTGCCCGAGGTGTAGACCATCAGCGCGCCGGCCGTCCGCCCCTGCGGACGGCCGGTCTCGACGACGCCGAGCGCGGCGAGCGGATGGAAGCCGGGAACCCGTCCCACCGCGAGCCGCCCGCCGGGCGGCACCGCGGCCTCCCGTGCCGCCGCAGCCGCGGTCTCGGAGAAGCGCTCGTGGGCGATGAAGACCCGCGCGCCGCTGTCCCGCAGGATGTAAGCGATCTCCGCGGCGGTCAGGTGCCAGTTCAGCGGCACGAGATAGAGGCCGGTCTGGAAGGCGGCGAAGAAGGCGGCGAGCATGTCGGCGCCGTTGGGCAGCAGGACCGCCACCGTATCACCGGGCTCCAGGCCCAGGTCGCGCAGCCCCCGCCCGATCCGGTCGGCCTCGCCGGCGAGCTCGCCGTAGGTCACCGTCCGCCCGTCGGTGTCCACGATCGCGGCACGCCGCGACGACTGGTCCGCGATGGCCCACAGCCCGATGTCCGTCATGCCGCGATTCTATAACGCGTTTCAGTCTATGGAACGCTGTCGCACGGCGTTCTTGCCGGACAGTACTGCAACGTGTTTCACTGCGATGGTGGATACCGCGCAGGCGCCGCCGCTGTCCGCCCCGCTGGACATCTCCTTCGACTACACCCGCTCGCTCGGTCCGGTCCTCGGCCGGTTCATGACCGGCCTGCGCGACCACCGCGTCTACGGCGGCCGGACCTCGGACGGGCGGGTCCACGTCCCCCCGCTGGAGTACGACCCGCTCACCCACGCGCCGGTGACCGACCTGGTGGAGGTGCGCCCCACCGGCACCGTGGTCACTTGGACCTGGATGAGCCGGCCGCTGGAGGGCCAGCCGCTGACCCACCCGTTCGGCTGGGCGCTCATCCGGCTCGACGGGGCGGACACGGCCCTGCTGCACGCCGTGGACGCCGGCTCACCCGACCGGATGCATACCGGGATGCGGGTGCGCGTCCGCTGGGCCGCCGACCCGGTCGGCCACATCCGCGACATCGCGTGCTTCGAACCCGGCGAGGCACTGCCCGACGCCTCCCCCGGCGAACCCGCCGACGCGACGGAGACCCCCGTGACCATGATGACCACCCCGATCCGCCTGCACTACCGGCACACCACCTCGGTGGAAGAGGACCGCTACCTGCGGGCGCTGGCGCAAGGACGGCTGCTCGGCCAGCGCTGCCCGGTCTGCCGCAAGGTCTACGTGCCGCCGCGGGTCTGCCCCGCCGACGGCGTGCCCCCGGAGGAAGAGGTGGCGGTGGCGGATCGCGGCACGATCACCACGTTCTGCGTGGTCAACGTCCCGTTCGCGGGACAGCGGCTGGAGCCGCCGTACGTGGTCGCGCAGGTCCTGCTGGACGGCGCTGACATCCCGCTGTCGCACCTGATCGTCGGCTGCCCGGCCGACCAGGTCCGCATGGGCATGCGGGTGGCCGCGGTCTGGCGGGAACCCGAGCGGTGGTCCACCACGCCGGAGAACATCGCGCACTTCGCGCCGACCGGCGAGCCCGAGGCGCCCTACGAGTCCTACGCGGATCAGCTGTGACTCGCCGCGTCGCCGTCATCGGGTTCGCCCAGTCCCCGTGCCTGCCCGAGGCCGGAACGACCAGCGGGGTCGAGACGCTCGTGCCGGTCCTGCGGGAGGCGCTGGCCGGTGCCAAGATGAACCGGCGGGACGTGGACTTCTGGTGCTCGGGCTCCTCGGACTACCTGGCCGGGCGGGCGTTCTCGTTCGTCAACGCGGTCGACGCCATCGGGGCGTTCCCGCCGATCTGCGAGTCGCACGTGGAGATGGACGCGGCCTGGGCGTTCTACGAGGCCTACGTCAAGATCCTCGCCGGCGAGGCGGAGACCGCGCTGGTCTACGGCTTCGGCAAGTCCTCGGCCGGCCGGTTGCGCCGGGTGCTGGCGCTGCAGCTCGACCCGTACGCGACGGCGCCGCTGTGGCCCGACTCGGTGAGCATCGCCGCGCTGCAGGCCCGCCTCGCCCTCGACGCCGGACTCATCAGCGAACGGGACATGGCCGAGGTGGCGGCACGCAGCCGGGCGGACGCGGCCACCAACCCGTACGCCCAGGTGGCCGGGCAGACCACCGCCGAACGACTCCTCGCCGAGCCCTATCTCGCCGACCCGCTGCGGGCGCACGACTGCGCACCCGTCTCCGACGGCGCCTCGGCGCTGGTGCTGGCCGCCGACGACCGTGCCCGCCGCCAGCACGACCGACCGGCCTGGATCACCGGCGCCGCGCACCGCGTCGACCCCCAGGGGCTGGGCGAGCGGGACCTGACCACCGTGCCGTCGGCGACCGCCGCGGCCGCCGCCGTGGACCTGCCCGACGACCTCGACGTGGCCGAACTGCACGCACCCTTCACCCATCAGGAGCTGTTGTTGCGTACGGCGCTCGGGCTGGGCGACAAGGTGCGGATCAACCCGTCCGGCGGGGCGCTCTGCGGCAATCCGATGTTCTCGGCCGGCCTGTCCCGCATCGGGGCGGCCGCCGCGCAGGTGATGTCCGGACGGGCACGACGGGCGGCCGCGCACGCCACGAGCGGCCCCGCCCTGCAACAGAATCTGGTGTGCGTGCTGGAGGCGCAGCGATGAGACGAGCGGCCGTACTGGGCACCGGGCAGACCCACCACCGCACCCGGCGCACCGACGTGTCGATGGCCGGGCTGTGCCGGGAGGCCATCGACCGGGCGATGGCGGACGCGGACACCGACTGGTCGCAGATCGACGCGGTCGTGCTGGGCAAGGCGCCCGACCTGTTCGAGGGCGTGATGATGCCCGAGCTGTTCCTGGCCGACGCGATCGGTGCCGCCGGGCGCCCGCTCCTGCGGGTGCACACGGCCGGCTCGGTGGGCGGCGCCACCGCGAACGTGGCCACCAGCCTGATCCGCGCCGGCGTGCACCGGCGGGTGCTCGCGGTCGCCTTCGAGAAGCAGTCGGAGTCGAACGCCATGTGGGCGCTGTCCATCCAGCCGCCGTTCAGCGCGCCGATCGGCGCCGGGGCCGGGGGCTACTTCGCCCCGCACATCCGCAGCTACATCCGGCGGTGCTCGGCGCCGGAGCACATCGGCGCGCTCGTGGCGGTCAAGGATCGCCGCAACGGGGCGCTCAACCCGTACGCGCACCTGCGGCAACCCGACATCACGCTGGAGTCGGTGCGCGCCTCGGCGATGCTGTGGGACCCGATCCGCTACGACGAGACCTGCCCCTCCTCCGACGGCGCCTGCGCCGTCGTCCTCGGCGACGAGGCGGCCGCCGAGGCGAGCGACCGTCAGGTCGCGTGGATCCGGGCGACCGCTATGCGCACCGAGCCGACCTTCTTCGCCGGCAAGGACCACGTGAACCCCCGGGCGGGCGCCGAGGCGGCCCGGGCGCTCTGGGACGCGGCCGGGATCGCCGACCCGTTGGACGAGGTGGACGTCGCCGAGCTGTACGTGCCGTTCTCCTGGTTCGAGCCGATGTGGCTGGAGAACCTGGGCTTCGCCGAGGCCGGGCACGGCTGGAAGCTCACCGAGGCCGGCGAGACGCGGATCGGCGGACGGCTGCCGGTGAACCCGTCCGGCGGCGTGCTGTGCTCCAACCCGATCGGCGCCTCGGGCCTGCTGCGCTTCGCCGAGGCGGCCATGCAGGTGATGGGCCGGGCCGGCGATCACCAGGTCGCCGGGGCACGCGTCGCGCTGGGGCACGCGTACGGTGGCGGTTCGCAGTTCTTCTCGATGTGGGTGGTCTCGACCGAGCCGTGAGACTTTTCTAGCGGTAGCGGACCGGCAGGTGCTTGATGCTATGCAGCCAGCCGGAACGCAGCCGCTCGGGCGGCCCCGCCAGGCTGATGTCGGGCATGTGGTCGGCGATGGCGTTGAAGATGAGCTCGATCTCGAGCCTGGCCAGGTTGGCGCCCAGGCAGAAGTGGGCGCCGCTGCCGCCGAAGCCGAGGTGCGGGTTGGGGCTGCGGGTGATGTCGAACCGCTCCGGGTGGTCGAAGACCGCCTCGTCGAAGTTCGCGGAGCCGTAGAAGAGCGCCAACCGCTGGCCCGCCTTGATCTGTTGCCCGCCCAGCTCCGTGTCGCGCGTCGCGGTGCGCTGGAAGGTGTTCACCGGAGTGCCCCAGCGGACGATCTCGTCCACCGCCGTCCGCGGCCGCTCGGCCTTGAACAGCTCCCACTGATCGGGGTGGTCGAGCATGGCCATGATGCCGTGCGAGATCGCGTTGCGGGTGGTCTCGTTGCCGGCCACCGCCAGCAGCAGCACGAAGAAGCCGAACTCGTCGGTGGACAGGTGCTCGCCGTCGATCTCCGCCTTCACCAGCGTGGTCACGATGTCGTCGCGCGGGCAGGCCTGCCGGTCCTCGGCCATCTTCATGGCGTAGGCGAGCAACTCCGCCGCCGGCTCCATGGGGTCGGCGCCGCCGCTGTATTCCGGGTCGTCGTAGCCGATCATCGCGTTCGACCAGTCGAAGACGTGCCGGCGGTCCTCCTGCGGCACGCCGAGCAGCTCGGCGATGGCCTGAAGGGGCAGCTCGCAGGCCACCTCGCTGACGAAGTCGCCGGTGTCGGAGCCGACCGCCTCGCGGACGATCCGCTCGGCGCGGGCGGACAGCGCCGTCCGCAGGCTGTTGATCGCCCGCGGGGTGAAGCCGCGCGCGACGACGGCGCGCTGCTTCGTGTGCTGCGGTGGGTCCATGTTAAGCAGCACACACCGTTGCAGGTCGATGCGCTCGCGGGGCAGATCCGCCTGGTACCGGACGATGGCCGTGTTCTCCCAGCTCGAGTACGTGTCGCTGTCGCGCGACACGGCCATTACGTCGGCGTGCCGGGTGACCGCCCAGTAGCCCTCGTCGTCGAAGCCGGCGCTGCCGCGCTTCTGTGGGACCCACCAGACCGGCGCGGTGCGCCGCAGCTCCGCGAACTCCGCGTGCGGTATGCCGTCGACGTAGATCTGCGGATCGGTGAAGTCGAAACCCTCGGGGATGCGGGGCTCAGCCACGGCTCCTCCTCCAGCAACAGGTTCCACCAGATTGAAACACGTCGAGGTCGTCTGTGGTATACCTCTGATGCGGCGATGTTAGAACACGTTCTAGATCTCGACTCTGCCTGGGGAGGCCATCGTGGGCGTACCGGTGATCGTCGGCGCGGTCCGGACGCCGATCGGCCGGCGCGGGGGCTGGCTGGCCGGCCTGCACGCCGCCGAGCTGCTCGGCGCGGCGCAACGGGCGGTCCTCGCCCGCACCGGCCTCGACCCCGCGCTGGTCGAACAGGCGGTCGGCGGCTGCGTGACGCAGGGCGGGGAGCAGTCCAACAACATCACCCGGACCGCGTGGCTGCACGCCGGGCTGCCGTACACGACGGGATGCCTGACCATCGACGCGCAGTGCGGGTCGTCGCAGCATGCCGCCCACCTCGTCGCCGGGCTCATCGCCGCGGACGCCATCGAGGTCGGCGTGGCGTGCGGGGTGGAGTCAATGAGCCGGGTCCCGCTGCGGGCCAACCTCGGCGTCGACGCCGGCATGCCCCGGCCCGAGTCCTGGGACATCGACCTTCCCAACCAGTACGTCGCCGCCGACCGCGTCGCCGCCCGGCGTGGACTGACCCGGGCCGACCTCGACGGGTTCGGCGTGCGCTCCCAGGCCAACGCCGCCCGGGCGTGGCAGGAGGGGCGCTTCGCGGCGGAGGTGACGCCGGTCGACGCCCCGGTGCTGGACGCGGACGGCCACCCCACCGGCGAGACCCGGACCGTCGAGCGGGATCAGGGCCTGCGCGAGACGACCGCGGCGGGTCTGGCCCGCCTGCGTCCCGTCCTCGACGGCGGCCTGCACACGGCCGGCACCTCCTCGCAGATCTCCGACGGCGCCGCCGCCCTGCTGCTCATGGACGCCGACCGGGCGCGGGAGCTGGGTCTGCGCCCGCGCGCCCGCTTCCTCGCCCAGTGTCTGGTCGGCGCCGAGCCCTACTACCACCTGGACGGGCCGGTCGCGGCCACCGAGCGGGTGCTGGCCCGCACTGGCATGAAGATCGACGACATCGACCGGTTCGAGGTGAACGAGGCGTTCGCCAGCGTGGCGCTGTCCTGGCTGGGCACCCACCGCGCGGACCCCGACCGCGTCAACGTCAACGGCGGGGCGATCGCGCTCGGTCACCCGGTCGGCAGCACCGGCTCCCGCCTCATCGTCTCGGCCCTGCACGAGCTGGAACGCACCGGCCACAGCACCGCGCTCGTCACGATGTGCGCGGGCGGCGCGATGGCCACCGCGAGCGTGCTCGAACGGATGTGAGCCGGGGTCACGGATGTTGATTGCTCACGGAGATGACCTCGCCGGTGAGGTAGGACGAGTAGTCGCTGGCCAGAAACGCCACCACCGTCGCCACCTCCCAGGGCTGCGCGGCTCGTCCGAACGCCTCCCGCGTCGCGAGGCCGGCCAGCTCCCGCTCGGCCATCACCTTGGCCAGGAACGGATGCGTCGCCAGGCTGGGCGCCACCGCGTTGACCCGGATGCCGTGCGCGGCCACGTCCAGCGCGACACACCGGGTGAACGCCATCACGCCGGCCTTGGCGGCGGCGTAGTGCGCCTGCCCGGCCTGGGCGCGCCAGCCCAGCACCGAGGCGTTGTTGACCACCGCTCCCCCGCCGCCCTGCGCGATCAACTGCCGCAAGGCCGCCCGGGTGCAGCGGAACGTGCCGGTCAGCGTGACGTCCAGAACCCGCTGCCACTCGTCGTCGGTCATCTCGACCACCGCCCGGGTGCCGCCCAGACCGGCGTTGTTCACCATCACGTCGATCCGTCCGCAATGGAGGACGGCGGTCGAGATCAGCTCCCGCACGGCGGCCTCGTCGGTGACGTCGCACGGCACCGACCAGACCCGCCCCGGGTACGCCGCCGCCAGGTGCTCGCGGACCTCGCCGAGCCGGCGCGCGTGACTGTCGCTGAGCACCACCTCGGCACCCTCGGCCAGGCACCGCTGGGCGACGGCGGAGCCGATGCCGGTGCCGGCCGCCGCGGTGATGACGACGGCCTTGCCCACGAGCAGTCCGTGCCCGGCCGGTGGTAGCGGAAGATCCGCGGGGTCTGCCGCGTCCCCGTCCACCGTGGTCACCGGCGATCCTGCCGGGGCAGCCCGAGGACGCGTTCGGCCACGATGGTGCGCTGGATCTCGTTGGAGCCGCCATAGATCGTGTCGGCCCGGCTGAAGAGGAAGAGCCGCCACCACCGTTCGACGTCCTGGTCGCCGGGGCCAGCGGCGGTGCCGGCCGGCCCGAGCACCGCCATGGCGAGCTCGCCGAGGCCCTGCCGCCACCGCGACCAGAGCAGCTTGATCACCGAGGCCGTTCCCGTCGAGGGCGGCTCGCTCAGGGCGCGCAGGGTGTGCGACCGCAGCACGGACAGGTCGATCCAGGCCCGGGTGAGCCGCTCGCGCAGCACCGGGTCGGCGGCCGCGCCGGTGCGCCGGGCCAGCCCCACCAGGTCCGCCAGGTCCCGCTCGAAGCCAATCTGCTGGCCCACGGTGGCCGCGCCCCGCTCGAAGCCGAGCGTGGCCATCGCCACCCGCCAGCCCTGTCCGGGCTCGCCGACCACGAGGTCGCGGTCGGTGCGCGCCTCGTCGAAGAAGACCTCGTTGAACTCGCTGTCGCCGGTGATCTGTCGGATCGGGCGCACCGTGATACCGGGGCCGTGCATCGGCACCAGCAGATAGGACAGTCCGGCGTGGCGCGGGGCGCCCTCGACGAGGGGCTCGGTGCGGGCCAGCACGAAACACCAGTCGGCCACCTGCGCCAGCGAGGTCCACACCTTCTGCCCGGTGATCACCCAGTGGTCGCCGTCGAGCCGGGCCCGGGTGGTGACGCCGGCCAGGTCGGAGCCGGCACCCGGCTCGGAATAGCCCTGGCACCACAGCTCGTCGACCGCGGCGATGCGGGGCAGGAACCGGCGGCGCTGCCGCTCGGTGCCCAGCGCCATGAGGGTCGGCCCGACCATGGTGGTGCCGATGTGGTCGACCCGCGACGGCGCACCGGAGCGGGCGTACTCCTCATGAAAGATGATCTGGCGCTCGAGCGGGGCGCCGCGACCGCCGTGCGCCTCGGGCCAGGCGAGGGTCGTCCAGCCCGCCTCGGCCAGGCGGCGGGTGAAGGCGAGCCGCTGCGGATAGGCCTCGTTCTCCCGGCCCGGGCCGCCCACCCCGCGCAGCTCGTCCGTCACGTTCGCCGCGAGCCAGTCGCGAACCTCGCGCCTGAACTCCTCGTCACCGTCCACTGGCGCCACCTCCCGGGCCGCGGGTACAGTCACCCTACCAAGCACTTGCTTGGTTCGCTACGTCGGCCTGGGTTCGCTACGTCGGCGGCGGACCCCCGGAGGTCACCGTGGAGTTGACGGTGGAATCGACCATTCCGGCAGCCGTGGTGAGCGCGGCCTTCGCGTTCGGGCCGGCACCGGCTCTGGTGGAGCCGGGCGCGCCACGACTGAGCTTCGCCGAGCTGCTGGAGCGGGTGCGCGAGGTGGCCCGCGCGCTGATCGCCGAGGGCCTACGCCCGGGTGACCGCCTCGCCGTCTGGGCACCGAACACGCGCCACTGGGCCATCGCCGCGCTGGGCGCCAGCTATGCCGGCGCCACCCTGGTGCCGGTGAACACCCGGTTCGCCGCCGTCGAGGCACTCGACGTGCTGCACCGCGCCGACGCCCGCGGCCTGGTCGTCACCGGTCCGTTCCTCGGCGAGGACCGGCTCGCCGCGCTGCGCGCCGCCGCCGACCGGGCCGGCCTCCCCCTCCCCCGCCTCATCGTCCGGATGCCCACCGACAGCGCGGTCCCGCCCGAGCGGGACGTGCTCGAGTGGCCGGATTTCCTGCGCCGCGCCGACGACGTACCGGAGGACATGGCCGACGCCCGCGCCGAGGCCGTCAGCCCGGACGACGTCAGCGACATCCTCTTCACCTCGGGCACCACCGGGCGCAGCAAGGGCGCGATGAGCGCACACCGGCAGTCGCTGGGCGTGGCGGCCGCGTGGGCCGAGATCGGTGGCCTCACCCCCGACGACCGCTACCTGGTCGTCAACCCGTTCTTCCACAGCTTCGGGCTCAAGGCCGGCCTGCTCGCCTGCCTGGTCAGCGGCGCCACCGTGGTGCCCCAGGCGGTCTTCGACGCGGGGGCGGCGATGGCGCTGATCGCCGCCGAGCGGATCACCGTGCTCCCCGGGCCGCCCACCCTCTACGTCAGCCTGCTCGATCACCCCGAGCGACCCCGGCACGACCTGTCCTCGCTGCGGCTCGCGGTCACCGGGGCGGCCACCGTGCCGCCCGCGCTCATCGCGCGGATGCGCTCGGAACTGGGCGTGCGGACCGTGCTCACGGCGTACGGACTGACCGAGGCGGTGGTGGCCACGATGTGCCGGCCTGGCGACGACGACCGGACCGTGGCGTACACCTGCGGGCGGGCCGCCGCCGGGTTCGAGGTCGCGATCGCCGAACCCTCCGGCGAGGTGCTGCTGCGCGGTCCCCACGTCATGCTCGGCTACCTCGACGACAAGGACGCCACCGCGGCGGCGATCGACGCCGACGGCTGGCTGCACACCGGCGACATCGGCCGGCTGGACGAACGCGGCTACCTCACCATCACCGACCGGCTCAAGGACATGTTCATCTCGGGCGGCTTCAACGTGTACCCGGCCGAGGTGGAGCGGACCCTGGCCGAGCTGCCCGGGGTGGCCGAGTCGGCGGTGATCGGGGTGGCCGATCCGCTCAAGGGCGAGGTCGGCAAGGTCTACGTGGTGCCCCGCCCGGGACACGAGCTCACCAGCACCCAGGTCATCGACTTCTGCCGCGGCCGGCTCGCCGCCTACAAGGTGCCGCGCACGGTCGAGCTGCGCACTGATCTACCCCGCAACGCCTCAGGCAAAGTCCTTAAGTATCTGCTCCGGGAGGAGCTGTCATGACCGACCGCACCGCAGCGGAGCAAGGGCCAGGAGGGCATGACCAGCAGGCTCAGCTGACCGACGTCGTTCTGTACGAGCGCCGGGGCCGGACCGCAATGGTCACCGTAAACCGTCCCCGGTATCGCAACGCGCAGAACTCGGCCGTGACGTACGCCCTGGACGCCGCGTTCACCCGAGCCGTGGACGACGACGAGGTCGCGGTGATCGTGCTGGCCGGCGCCGGCGACCACTTCTCGGCCGGGCACGACATCGGCACCCCGGAGCGGGACGCGGACACCCCGTTCCCCCGGCGGGCCGCGCTCTGGTGGGATCACACCACCAAGGCGGGCGCGGATCGACGCTACGCCCGCGAGTTGGAGGTCTACCTCGGCATGTGCCGACGGTGGCGGGAGATGCCCAAACCAGCGGTCGCCATGGTGCAGGGCGCCTGCGTCGCGGGCGGCCTCATGCTCGCCTGGGTGTGTGACCTGATCGTGGCGGCCGAGGACGCGTTCTTCGCCGACCCGGTGCTGCGGATGGGCATACCCGGCGTGGAGTATTTCGCCCATCCCTGGGTGCTCGGCCCCCGGTTCGCCCGGGAGGTGCTGTTCACCGGTGACCGGTTCGACGCGCGGCGGGCGTACGAAATCGGCATGGTGAACCGGGTCGTGCCCCGCGCCGAGCTGGAGGGGGTCACGTTCGCCCTGGCCGAGCGGATCGCGGCGATGCCGGCGTTCGGGTTGGCGCTGGCCAAGCGCGCGGTGAACCAGTGCGAGGACCAGATGGGCATGCGCGCGGGCATGGAGTCCGTCTTCGGCCTGCACCACCTGGCCCACGCCCACAACGTCGAGGTCAACGACGACCCGCTCGCCGGCCTCAACCCGGCCGCGATGAAGCGTGAGACGGCGGACCCGGCCGCGACGAAGCGAGCCGCGCCGGACCCGGCCGCGACGAAGCGAGCCGCGCCGGACCCGGCCGCGATGAAGCGGGCGGCGCCGTGAATCTCGAGTTCGACGCGGCGGCGTTGGCGTTCCGGGACGAGGTCCGCGGTTGGTTGGCGGCCAACGTCCCCGACACGCGTCTGCCCTCGGTGGACACACCGGAGGGCAACGCCGCCCACCGCGCCTGGGAGCGTCGCCTCGACGACGCCGGGCTCGCCGTCGTGTCCTGGCCGGTGGAATACGGCGGGCGGGCCGTGTCACCACTGCACGCGCTGCTGTTCGAGGAGGAGTACCACGCCGCCGGAGCACCCGCCCGGATCGGCCAGAACGGCCTGTTCCTCCTCGGTCCGACACTGCTGCGGCACGGCACGGCGGAGCAGCGGGACCGGATCCTGCCCCCGATGGTCCGCGCCGACGAGGTGTGGGCGCAGGCCTGGTCCGAACCGGAGGCGGGCAGCGACCTGGCCGCGATCCGCTCGCGCGGCCGGCGTACGGACGGCGGATGGCTGCTGTCCGGGCAGAAGACCTGGAGCTCGCGCGCGACCGTGGCGGACAAGGCGTTCGGGCTGTTCCGCACCGACCCGCAGGCGTCGCGCCATCGCGGCCTCACCAGCGTCATGTTCGACCTGCGCGCCCCCGGCGTGACGGTTCGTCCGATCCGCCAGCTCGACGGCGACCCGGGCTTCGCGGAGATCTTCCTGGACGACGTGTTCGTGCCGGACTCGGATGTCATCGGTGAGCCCGGCGACGGCTGGCGGGTGGCGATGAGCACCGCCGGCGACGAGCGCGGGCAGACGCTGCGCAGCCCGGGCCGGTTCCTGGCGGCCGCCGAGCGGCTCGTGGCGCTCTGGCGGAACGGCGTTGACGATCACGGCGACTCGGCGACGCGGGATCGCGTGGTGGACGCGTGGATCGGCGCGCGGGCCTACCGCATGCACACCTTCGCCGCGCTGGACGCGCCCAAGGGGCCGTTCGCCGCGAGCGCCACCAAGCTGTTCTGGTCGGAGCTGGACGTGGCTCTGCACGAGACCGCGCTGGACGTGCTCGGTGCCCACGCCGAGACGGACGCCGCCTGGACCGACGGATATCTGTTCGCGCTGGCCGGCCCGATCTACGCCGGCACCAACGAGGTCCACCGGGGCATCGTCGCCGAACGCATGCTGGGTCTGCCTCGCGAGGAACCGCGCCCGGCCTCGCACGACACCTCGCGCGCGGTGTCGCGATGAACCTGGTGCCGTCCGCGGAGCAGGACCGGTTCGCGGCCGTCCTGCACGATCTGTTGAGCGCCGCCGACGTGCCGGCGGTGGTCGAACGCGGGGCGCGGGGCGACGCCGCGCCGGGCCGCGCCCTCTGGTCGAGGCTGGCCGACGCCGGGGTCGCCGGACTCGCCGTGCCGGAGCGCTGGGGTGGCACGGGCGGGGAGCCGGCCGACCTCGTCATCGCCGCCGAGGTGCTGGGCCACCACGCGGTGCCCGGCCCGGTGGCCGAGACGCTGGCCGCCGTCCCGGCCCTGCTCGTCGCCCTCGGAGACGACCGGCTGGGTGACAAATGGCTGCCCGAGCTGGCCGCCGGGCGGGTGGTCGCCACTCTCGCCGCGCCGCCCTGGCTGCCGTACGCGGCCGACGCGCACGCCGCCGACCTGGTGCTGCTCGCCGCGGGTGACACCGTCCGGCTGGCCCGGACCGGCCCGGCGCACGGCTCGATGGACTACACCCGGCGGCTGTTCGAGGTGTCCCCCGGCGGCACGCTCGCCGCGGGACCCGACACCGCCACGGCCGTGGCCCGTGCGCTCGATCTGGGCGTGCTCGCCGCCTCCGCGCAGTTGCTCGGCGCCGGTTGCGCGCTGCTCGAGGCGGCCGTGGCGCATGCCCGGACGCGGGTCCAGTTCGGCCGTCCGATCGGGCGGTTCCAGGCGGTCCAGCACCGGCTCGCCGACGTGGCGGTCGGGCTGGAGTTCGCCCGGCCCCTGCTCTACGCCGCCGCGGTCGCCGTCGAGAGCGCAGACGCGGCCGCCCGGGACGTCTCGGCGGCGAAGGTGGCCTGTGGCAACGCCGCCCACCAGGCCGCACGCGCGGCGCTGCAGGTGCACGGCGCCATCGGCTACACCCGGGAACACGGGCTGGGCCGCTGGCTGACAAAGGTCCGGGTGCTGACGCTGGCGTGGGGAACGCCCTCGCAGCACCGGGCCCGGGTGATGGCGGAGCTGACGAGGTGACCATGGAACTGACCGCGGAACGCCAGGCGCTGCGCGACGCACTGCGCGGCCTGATCGCCGGATCCTCGACGCGGGCGGCGATCGACACGCCCGCCGGCTACGACACCGGCCTCTGGGCCCGGCTGTGCAAGGAGATCGGCGTCGCCGGCCTGGCCGTGCCCGAATCGTACGGCGGCGCCGGCGCCACCCTGCTGGAGACGCACGTCGCGCTCGAAGAGCTGGGCAGGTCGCTCACCCCGGGCCCGATGCTCGGCTGCGCCGCGCTGGCCACCCAGGCGCTGCTGCGCTCCGGCGACGCGGACGCCTGCGCACGGCTGCTGCCCGCCATCTGCGCGGGGGAACGCCTCGCCACAGTGGCCTGGAGCGGGGACCCGGACGACCTGCCCTGCACCGCCACGGCCGCCGGTCGACTCACCGGCGAGGTGGCGCACGTGCTGGACCTGGCGGGCGCGGACACCCTGCTGGTCCCCGCCCGCGCCGACAACGGGACGGCACTCTACGAGGTGGACGCGGTGGCTCCCGGCGTCACCCGCGGCACGCCGAACCCGCTGGACCCGACCCGTCGACTCGGCGTGCTCCACCTGGACGACGCGCCCGCTCGCCGCCTCGGCGACAACGCCACGCTCGGCGAGCTGCGCGACGTGGCGTGTGTGGCGCTCAGCGCCGAGCAGGTCGGCGCGGCGGCGCACGCGCTCGCGGTCACCGTCGACTACGTGCAGGTCCGGGAGCAGTTCGGCCGCCCGATCGGCACCTTCCAGTCGCTCCAACACCGGCTGGCCGAGGCCCACGTGCGGCTGGAGGCCATCCGCTCGGCGTCGTACGCCGCCGTCGACGCCCTGGTGTCCGGCGCCGCCGACGCCCCCGAGCGGGCCGCGGTCGCCAAGGTCGTCTGCTCGGAGGGCCTTGAGGCGATCGCCGCCGAGATGGTCCAGATGCACGGAGGCATCGCCATCACCTGGGAACACGACGCCCACCTGTACGTGCGCCGCGCCTACTCCTCGGCGCAGCTCTTCGGCGCCCCCGCCCGCCACATCGACCGCCTGTCGAAGGAGGTCATCGCGCCGGCGCGCACGGCGTAGGGTTACCTCCGGCCACGAACGTCCGCATCGCGGTCAGCGCCTCGCCGACCGTCGCGACCTTGGCCATGGCCAGCCCCGGGACGGCATTGCGGAGCGCCTCGTCGCAGTTGCCCTCGGGCACCAGGAACAGCTGGGCACCGGCTGCCTTGGCGCCGTCGAGCTTCTGCGGGATGCCGCCGATCGGCCCGACGGCGCCGGCGTCGTCGATGGTCCCGGTGCCGGCGATGATCCGCCCGCCGGTGAGGTCGGCCGGGGTCAACTTGTCGATGATGCCCAGGGTGAACATCAGGCCCGCGCTGGGTCCGCCGATCTCGTCCACCTCGATCGCGACGGAGAACGGCGTCTGCTGCTTCTGCTCGACCCGCACCCCGATGCCCTCCGTGCCGCCCGCCGAGGTCACCGTCGCGCTGCCGGCCCGGCCCGCCCGGGTGTACGCGATCGTCAACTGAGTGCCGGCGGCGACCCGACCGGCCAGGTCGGCGAAGGTCTCCGCGGTGTCCACGCCCTGCGTGCCGACACCCGTGATCACGTCACCGACGCGGAGCGCGTCGGCGGAGGGACCGCCGGCGGTCACGGCGGTCACCTGCGGCCGGAGCGGATAGCCCAGCTCGCGCAGGGCCACGATCTCGGCGCTGCTCTGCGAGGACGCGAACAGCTCCGTGTTCTCCCGGTCGACCTGCTCGGTGGTCTGCCCGATCGGGTAGACCAGGCTGCGCGGGGCCAACGCCCGGTCGCCGTCGAACCAGGCCTCGACCGCTTCCGCTAGCCCGACGTCGGACTTCACCTGCACGGTGGTCATCCGCAGCTGGCCCGCGGAGGCGGAGGATTCCCCGCCGGTCACCGTGATCACCTGCTTACCGCCGTAGCGGCCCAGCGTGTCGACCGTCGGCCCCGGCTCCAGCACGACATACGGCAACGGATAGAGCTGGACCCCGACACCGAGCAGCGCGGTGACCACGGCGCCCGCGATGACCATGACACCCCGACGTTTCACGCCCGCGAGCGTACCCATCGGGGCGGAGGGCCTTTCTAGCGCGTGCGGCGGGCGAGCAGCGTGGAGTCGTCGATGTCGACCGTCACGCCGTCGCGGGTCATCGTCCGCGGCCGCTGCTCGACCACGAGGGCGTCGAACTCGCCCGGCAGGCCGGGGACCAGTTCCTCGGCGACGAACATCGCCTGGCGGTGGCTCGCGCTGAGGTGGGTGAACACCTCGTGCGGCGCGTGGCCGACGATGAGCAGGTGCCCGCCGGGGGCGACGGCGGCGGCGAGCCGGCGGGTCACCTCCACCATCCCGGAGTCCGGCGGGTGCAGGAAGTGGCTGGTGACCAGGTCGTAGGACCGGCCGTCCGCCGCGAAGCTGCGCGCGTCGACCCGCCACCAGTCGACGCGGTCGGCGACTCCGGCCTGCTCGGCGTGCCGGGCGGCGCGGGCCAGGCCGTTGGCGGAGAAGTCGGCGCCGGTGACCGTCCAGCCCTGGCGGGCCAGCCAGATCACGTCGCCGCCCTCGCCGCAGCCGACGTCGAGCGCGGTGCCCGGCGTCAACCTGGACGCCTCGGCGACCAGTTGCGCGTTGGGGTTTCCGCTCCAGACCTTCTCCTCGCCGGAATACCGCTCGTCCCAGCTGTCCGGCTCGAACATGGCGGCCGCGTCTTCCTCGGTGTGGTGGTGTCCGTGTCCACTCATCAGGCGGCCCCGTTCCGGTGTTCGCGGTTGACGTCCATGCCCCTCAGCGTCCGCAACGTCGCCGGGATTGACAAACAATCTTGCCGGTTCGGCAAAATTTCCCCATACCGACTCTGGAGCGTCTCGCCATCCACCACGCTGCCAGGTTGCCGCGATTCGAGCAGGAGAACCGGAACTAGGTCAGATCCAGTCGTTGTGGCGGGGCCAGGCGAGCAGGGTGTCGACGACCTCGGGTGACTCGTACGGCGACACCGCCGCCGTCCCCGTGTAACGCCCGCGATAGAACAACAGCGGCGCACCGTCGCGGCATTCGCCCAGCGCCGTCACCCGGCCCACCACGATGGCGTGGTCGCCGCCCGGGTGCACCGCCTCCACCTGGCACTCGGCCCAGGTCAGCGCGCCGGTCAGGATCGGTGCGCCGGCCGGGGACGGCGTCCAGCCGACGCCGGCGAACTTGTCGGCGCCGCGGGTGCCGAAGACCCGGGACAGGTCGCGGTGCTCCACCGCCAGCACGTTGACGCCGAACAGGCCGGTGCCGCGGATGCGCCGCCAGGTGTCGGAGCCGGCCTGGGGGCAGAACATCACCAGCGGCGGCTCCAGCGACAGCGGAACGAACGCCTGGCAGGAGAAGCCGGTCGGGCCCTCGTCATCGGCCGTCGTGATGACCACGACGCCGGTGCAGAAGTGGCCGAACGCCCGGCGGAAGGACCGGGCGTCCACCATCGCCTCATCGGGGGCGACCGTCATCGGGGGCTCAATGGGCACCACGCAGGAAGCGGTGACCCCACACGCTGTGCGCGGTGGTCTGCCGCGCCACCCAGGTGGCGTCGTCCACGGTGCAGCCGGCGGTGCCGTACTCGATGTCGAAGCCGCTGGGCGTACGCACGTAGAAGGAGATCATCTGGTCGTTGGCGTGCCGGCCGAGCGTGGAGACCAGCGGTGCGCCGCGCTTGGCGCAGCGGTCCATCGCCAGCCCCACGTCGTCGATCGTCTCGGTCTCGACCATGAGGTGCACGAGGCCGCTCGGTGCCGGTATCGGGGCGAGCGCGACACTGTGGTGGCGCGGGCCGCAGCCGAGGAACCGCATCCACAGCGGCTGGTCGCTGGGCGGCAGGCCGACGGTCTCGGGGATGAGCCGCATCGAGTCGCGCAGCCGGAACCCGAGCACCTCGGTGTAGAAGCGCAGCGCCGCCGCGTCGTCGCTGGCCGGCAGCACCACGTGGCCCATGCCCTGCTCGCCGGTGACGAACCTCGTCCCGTAGCGGCTCAGCGCGGGTCGGTTGTCCAGCGCGGCGCCGCAGAAGAACTCGAGGCGGTTGCCGAACGGGTCGTCGGCGCTGACCAGGTGGGCCACGCGGCGGTCGGACAGCTCGTCGGCGGCGGCCGGTTTGACCGCGGCGCCGGCCTCCTCGAGGATCGCGGTGAGCCGGCCCAGCGCCGCCGGGTCGGCGACCTCCCAGCCGGTGGCGGTCAGCCGGTCCCGTTCGCCGGGCACTACCACGATGCGCGCGGCGAGGTCGTCCATGCGCAGGTAGACGTTGTCCTGGTCCGGACCCCGTCCCTCCACCATGCCCAGCACCCCGACGCCGAACTCCCGCCAGGCGCCCACATCGGTGGCCTCGACGCGAAGGTATCCGAGGGATCGAATGAGACTCACGGTCTGTCACCTTCCAGGAAGTCGAACGCCAGACGGTTGAACTCGTCGAACCTCTCCAGGTGCGCCCAGTGCCCGCAGCCGCCGAAGACGTGCAGCCGGGCGCGGCGGATCAGCTTGAGCGCCACCAGGGCGCCGTCGAGCGGGTTGACCCGGTCCTCGCGGCCCCACACCAGCAGCACCTCGTGGCGCAGCCGGTGCGCGTCGCGCCAGAGCAGCCCCTCTTCGAAGCTCTCCGGATCGGTGAAGGAGGCGCCCATCGCGCGCATCGCCCGCAACGCCGCCGGGTCGGTGGCCGCCCGGAACCGCTCCTCGATCAGCTCGTCGGTGATCAGCTTCGGATCGAAGACGAGCGTACGCAGGAACGCGGCCAGCTTCTCCCGGCTCGGCGCCGCACCGAAGGCGGAGAGCCGCTTGACGCCCTCGGTCGGGTCGGCGGACAGCACGTTGAGGCTCAGCCCGCCCGGGCCCATCAGCAGCAGCCGCCCGGCCCGCCGCGGGTAGCGCAGCGCGAACCGGACCGCCGTGCCGCCGCCCAGCGAGTTGCCGATCAGGTCGACCTGGTCGAGGCCGAGCTCGTCGAGGGCCGCGAGCAGCGCGTCGGCGGAGGCGGTGAAGTACTGCCCGGCGATCGGCACCTCCACCGATCCGCCGTAGCCCGGTTGATCGACGGCGAGCGTGTCGAAACGCTCCGCGAAGGCGGGCAGGCTCCGCCCGAAGTTGCTCCAGGCCGAGGCGCCGGGCCCGCCGCCGTGCAGCAGCACCACCGGACGGGCGGTGCCGGGCACGGCCGGGCCCGCCCGGTGCAGGTGCAGGCCCGCGGCGTGCGTGCTGCTGCCGGCGAAGTCGACGGAGACACTGCTGGTCGTCATGGCCGCCTCACACCATCGCGTCCGTGATCGGCAGGCCGAACTCGCCCTTGCCGAACAGTGACAGCGCCCGCTCGGGGTCGTTGATCGCATGCACCCGGCCGGCGTGCGCGTCGCGCCAGAACCGCTGGATGGGTGTGCCGGTGGCCAGCGCACGGCCGCCGGAATTCTCGAACAGGCGGTCCACCGCGCCGATCGCGAGCTCGGTGCCGCGGACCTGATCGCGGCGGGTCCGCAGGCGCAGCCGCATCGGCAGCTTCTCACCGGCGGTGGCCAGCTCCATCAGCTCGCGCAGGTCGGCCTCGAGAGCCAGCCAGGCCGCGTCCAGGTCGGCCGCCGCGACCGCGACGCGCACCTGGGAGTGCGGGTCCTCGGCCGCCTTCACCCCGACGTACGAGGCGCGCACCCGCTCGCGCAGGTAGCTGACGTGCGCGTCGTACGCCCCGGTGGCCATGCCGATGATGGGGGTGGTGATGGCGTAGGAGAAGATCGACGCGTACGGGATCCGGTAGAGCGGCGCGGTGTTCACCTCCTGCCCGGGGCAGAGGCAGCGGGCGGTGTCGTTGAAGCTGAGCGACCGGTATTCCGGGACGAAGGCGTCGGTCACCACGATGTCGTTGCTGCCGGTGCCGCGCAGGCCCACGGTGTGCCAGACGTCCTCGATGGTGTAATCGGTGGCGGGCAGCAGGAAGGTGCGGAAGTCGGCCGGGGTGTCGCCGTCGCCGGGCGGGATGATGCCGCCGAGCAGCGCCCAGCCGGCGTGGTCGCAGCCGGAGGAGAAGCTCCACCGGCCGTTCACCCGGTAACCGCCGTCGACCGCCTGGATCTTGCCGGTCGGCGCGTAGGACGACGACATCCGCGTGCCCGGGTCCGCCGCCCACACGTCCTGCTGCGCCTGGTCGGGGAAGAGGGCGAGCTGCCAGTTGTGGACGCCGATCACCGAGGCCACCCAGCCGGTGGAGCCGCATGCGCCGGCCAGCTCGCGCACGCCTCGTAGGAAGGTCAGTGGGTGTGCTTCGTACCCGCCGAACCGGGCCGGCTGCAGCAGCCGGAAGAAGCCGGTCTCCGCGAGCGCTTTGACGGTTTCGGCCGGCAGCGCCCGGCGATCCTCCGTCTCCTGTGCCCGCTCTCGCAGGATGGGCACCAGGTCGCGCACCGCGGTCAATACCGCCGCGCCGGCGCTTGCCTCCATGGGATCCCTCCAGCGGGTTGGCCGACGAACTCAACGGTCCCTATACTAGAACACGTTCTACCTTGGCGGCCACCATCGGAAATGGGGAGCGGCTCATGCGCAACGGCGACGGGGCACGAACGATCGACGCCGGCACGCTGCCGACGAGATTCGCCCGCGGGTGGCACTGCCTCGGGCTGGCCGAATCCTTCCGGGACGGTCAGCCGCACGCCATCGAGGCGTTCGACACGAAGCTGGTGGTGTTCGCCGACTCCGGCGGTGCGCTGCACGTCCTCGACGGCTACTGCCGACACATGGGCGGTGACCTCACCATGGGCACCATCAAGGGAGACGCGGTCGCCTGCCCGTTCCACGACTGGCGCTGGCGGGGCGACGGCCGGTGCGACCTGGTGCCCTACGCGCACCGCGTGCCGATGCGCGCCAGAACCCGTGCGTGGACCACTCTCGAGGAAAATCACCAGCTGTTCGTCTGGAACGATCCGCAGGGTAAGCCGCCCCCGCCGGAGATCACCATCCCGCGCGTCGAGGGCGCTTTCTCCGACGAGTGGAGCTCCTGGACCTGGGACTCGATCCTTATCGACGGCGCCAACTGCCGCGAGGTGATCGACAACGTGGTCGACATGGCGCACTTCTTCTACATCCACTTCGCCTTCCCGACGTTCTTCAAGAACGTGCTGGAGGGCCAGGTGGCCGCGCAGTTCCTCACCACCCGGCCCCGGCCGGACGTGCCGCTCGGTGCCAGCCAGTCCGGCGGCGGAGGGCTGCGCTCCGAGGCCGCCTACTACGGGCCGTCCTACATGATCGACAATCTCTACCTCGACTACCACGGCGTCGACGTCGAGGCGGTGCTGATCAACTGCCACTATCCGGTCACGGCCAACTCGTTCATGCTCCAATGGGGCCTGATCGTCAAGCGCCTGCCCGGCCTGAGCACCGCGCAGGCGGAGAAGGCGGCGACCAAGTTCGCCCGCAGCATCGGCGTGGGGTTCCAGCAGGACGTGGAGATCTGGCAGCACAAGAGCCGCATCGACAACCCGCTGCTGTGCGTCGAGGACGGCCCCGTCTACCAGCTCCGCCGGTGGTACGAGCAGTTCTACGTGGACGTCGAGGACGTCTCGGAGGACATGGTGGCCCGCTACGAGTTCGAAGTCGACACCACCCGCGCGGTCCAGACCTGGGAGGCCGAGGTGGCCGAGAACCTGCGACGCCAGGCAGAAGCGGCGGCGCCGTGACGTCCGACACGCTCGCCGAGCGGCGGGAGTACCTGGAAGAGGGCCTGTCCGACATCGGGTGCGCGCGCTGCGGCGCCCTGGTGCGCGCCGGCAAGCGCAGCCCCCAGCAGACCAGCGTGCAGTGGACCGTCCGTGCCGCGAACGCGTGCGCCGCCCTCGCGACGGCGCACGCCGCCGGCCGGCCGGCCGCGCTCGTGCCGACCTGCCCCGACCTGCGTGACACCATCGACCGCGCGGTCCGCGAGGGCCGGCTGGAGGTGACCTGATGGGCGGGATCCTCGCCGGGCCGTCGTTCCACCGGCTGCGGGTCGCCCAGGTCATCGCCGAGACGGCGGACGCGCACTCGCTGGTGCTGTCGGTGCCCCCGGCGCTGGCCGGCGCCTTCGGCTACCAACCCGGGCAGTACCTGACCGTACGGGTGCCGGGCGGCGGCGGCACCGTCGCCCGCTGCTACTCGCTCTCCAGCTCGCCGCACACCGACGCCGACCTGAAGATCACGGTGAAGCGGGTCCGCGACGGGCAGGCCTCGAACTGGATCTGCGACCACGTCCGGGCCGGCGCCGAGCTCGATCTCGCGCCGCCCGCCGGAACGTTCACCCCGGCCTCGCTCGACGACGACCTGCTCCTGCTCGCCGGCGGCAGCGGCATCACGCCGGTGATGGCGATCATCAAGTCGGTGCTCGCCCACGGGCGCGGACGGCTCGCCCTGGTCTACGCCAATCGCGACGAGGGCTCGGTCATCTTCGCCGCGGAGCTGGCGGCGCTGCGCGAACGGCACGCCGACCGGCTCACGGTGACGCACTGGCTCGACCACGAGCGCGGCGCTCCCCGTGGGGAGGATCTGGCGCCGTTGCTGAGCCCGTACGCGCAAAGGGAGGCCTTTGTCTGCGGACCGGAACCGTTCGTCGTCGTGGCCCGCCAGGCGCTGGAGACCGCCGGCGTCGCGCCGGAACGGATCCGGGTGGAGCGGTTCGACTCCGCGGTGCCCGCCACCCGGGACGCGACCGCCGAGGTGACCCTGGACGGGCAGACCCACCGGCTGCCATGGCCCGCCGGCACCCGCCTGCTCGACGTGATCATCTCGGCCGGGCTCAACCCGCCGTTCTCCTGCCGGCAGGGCAATTGCGGCTCCTGCGCCTGTCGCCTGCTCGACGGTGAGGTCGAGCTGGTGCACAACGAGGTGCTGGAGGAGGAAGACTTCGCCGAGGGTTACATTCTCGCCTGCCAGGCCGTCTCCCGCAGCGACACGGTCGTGGTCACCTACGACTGATCCGCCTCCTGGCGTAGCCGCACCGCGATGTCGATGAGCTGGTCCTCCTGGCCGCCGACCAACCGCCGCTCCCCCGCCCGGACCAGAATCTCGGCACCGGAGACCCCGTAACGCTGCGACAGGGTGAAGGCGTGGGTGAGGAAGCTGGAGTAGACCCCGGCGTAGCCCATGGTCAGGGACAGCCGGTCCAGCAGGCACTCCTGCGGCATGGTCGGGCGCACCACGTCCTCGGCGGCGTCCACGATGGCGAAGAAGTCGACCCCGGTGCGGATGCCGAGCTTGTCGCAGACTCCCACGAACGCCTCCACCGGCGTGTTGCCGGCGCCCGCGCCGAAGCGCCGGGTGCTCCCGTCGATCTGGGTGGCGCCGGCCCGGACGGCGAGCACCGAGTTGGCCACGCCGAGGCCCAGGTTCTCGTGCCCGTGGAAGCCCACCTGCGCGTCGTCGCCCAGCTCCGCCACGAGCGCGGCGACCCGGTCGCCCACCTGGTCGAGGACGAGCGCTCCCGCCGAGTCCACCACGTACACGCACTGGCAGCCCGCGTCGGCCATGACGCGCGCCTGCTTGGCCAGCGCCTCCGGCGGTTGCGAGTGGGCCATCATCAGGAAGCCGACGGTCTCCAGCCCGCGCTCGCGGGCCAGTCCGAAGTGCTGCACGGCGATGTCGGCCTCGGTGCAGTGGGTGGCGATCCGGCAGACGCTCGCCCCGTTGCCGGCCGCCACCCGGATGTCGTCGACGACCCCGACCCCGGGCAACATCAGGAACGCGATCTTGGCGCGGGTCGCCGTGCGCACCGCCACCTCGATCAGCTCCTGCTCCGGCGTCCGGCTGAGGCCGTAGGTGAACGACGAACCGCCCAGCCCGTCGCCGTGCGTCACCTCGATCACCGGCACGCCGGCCGCGTCGAGCGCGGCGACCACCGCGGCGACCTCGGCGGCGGTGAACTGGTGGCGCTTGGCGTGCGAGCCGTCGCGCAGCGCGGAGTCGGTGATCCGCACGTCCAGGTCGGCGGAGAAGGGGCGAGGCAGCATGCGGTCTCCTAGGCGGGCACGGTGGCCCGGGCGAGTTCCTCGCCCACCCGGGTCGCGGCGGCGGTCATGATGTCCAGGTTGCCGGCGTAGCGGGGCAGGTGGTCGCCGGCGCCGGTGATCTCCACGAAGATCCCGACCCGGGTCCGGCCGCCGGTCGCCGGCGACGGCGGGTCGAACTGCGGCTCGTTGAGCAGGCGGTAACCGGGCACGTAACGGGCCACGTCGGCGACCATCGCCGCGATCGAGGCGGCCACCGCGCCGGTGTCGGCCTCGGGGTCGATCGCGCAGAACACCGTGTCCCGCATGATCAGCGGCGGCTCGGCCGGGTTGAGCACGACGATGGCCTTGCCGCGCGCCGCCCCACCGACGACCTCCAGCGCCCGGCTGGTGGTGCGGGTGAACTCGTCGATGTTGGCGCGGGTGCCCGGGCCGGCCGACCGGGAGGCCACGGTCGCGACGATCTCGGCGTAGCTGACCGGGGTGACCCGGGAGACCGCGTACACCATGGGGATGGTGGCCTGCCCGCCGCAGGTGATCAGGTTGAGGTTGGGCGCGTCCAGGTGGGCGCGCAGGTTGACCTCCGGCACCACCAGCGGCCCGACGGCCGCCGGGGTGAGGTCGACGGCGCGGATGCCGGCCCGGGCGTAGCGCGGCGCGTTGGCTCGGTGCACGCCCGCCGAGGTGGCCTCGAAGACCAGGTCGGGCAGCGGATCCTGGGCCAGCAGCCAGTCCGCGCCGGCCGCGCTCGTGGCCAGGCCCAGCTCGGCGGCGCGGCGCAGGCCCGGGCTGTCCTCGTCGATGCCGACCATCCAGCGCGGCTCGACCAGCGGCGAGCGGTGCAGCTTGCAGAGCAGGTCGGTGCCGATGTTGCCGGATCCGACGATGGCGGCCGTGAGCGTGGCCATGGACTCCTCCTCCTGCTAAAAGGACAGTCGGACCTCGCCGAGGCCCGTGAACACCGCCCGGAACGCGTCGCCCGGGTGGACGTCCACGGCCCGGGCGCAGGCACCGGGCAGCACGAGGTGCCCGGCGCGCAGCCGCACCCCGAAGCCGGCGACCGTGCGCGCCAGCCAGGCCACGGCGGTCACCGGGTTGCCGAGCACGGCGTCCGAGCGACCCCGCGCCACCGGCTCGTCATTGCGAAAGAGGACCGCGTCGATGGCGCGCACGTCCACGGCGTCGGGCGCCACCCGGGCCGCGCCGACCACGAAGCCGGCCGAGGAGGCGTTGTCGGCGACGGTGTCGGCGATGCTGATCTTCCAGTCCTCGATGCGGCTGTCGATCAGCTCGATGGACGGTGCGAGCGCCTCGGTGGCGGCCAGCACGTCCTCTTCGGTGCAGTCCGCTCCGGGCAGGTCGGCGCCGAGCAGGAAGGCGACCTCGATCTCGACGCGCGGGTAGCAGTAGCGCGACGCCCGCGCCGGCTCCGTCTCGGACAGCCGCATGCTGGCCAGCAGGTGGCCGTAGTCCGGCTCGTCGACGCCCATCATCTGCTGCATCGCCGCCGACGACAGGCCGACCTTGTGACCCACCACGGTTTCGCCGCGGCGGCGCACGTTGTGCAGTTGGATCGCGTACGCCTCGGCCGCCGTCAGATCCGGGTGCTGGAGCACCAGCGGCGGGATCGGCGCGCGGTCGCGCTCGGCCGCGTGCAGTCGGTCGGCCAGCGTCACCCGTTCAGCCTCGGTGAGCATGCACACCTCCCCGGTCCTCGGCCGCCGCGCTCCGGCCGGCCCGCCGGCCGGAGAAGACGCAGTCGGCCAGCGACAGCCCACTGACGTAGCTGCGCGAGCAGACGCCGACCGCGGTGCGGCCGGCCGCGAACAGCCCCGACACGCCGCGTCCGTCCGCTCGCAGCACCTGTCCGGTCCCCTCGTCGACCCGCAGGCCGCCGAGGGTCAACATGGGTGCGGGCACGAACATCCGCGGGCGAATCGAGACGTCGATCAACGAGTACGGCGGCTGGCGCAGCGGGCGGACCGACCCGGACGGTTTGCCGGCGGGGTCGCTCCGGCCGGCCGCCGCGGCGTCGTGGTAGGCGTCCACCGTGGCCGTCAGTCCGGCCGCGTCCACCCCGGCCCGCCGGGCGACCCGCTCGAGCGACGGCGCCGTGACCCGGTCGACGCCGAGCAGCCACCACGCCTGGAGCCACTGGAACCACGATGCCCGCCCGCGCAGCCCGCGGCGGGCCTCGGCCAGCAACGCCGAGTCGACCAGCAGCCAGGCCCGCCGGTCGGGGCAGCGCAGCACGGCGTCGCCGATCGCCGCGCCGTAGCGGGACTCGTCGCAGATCCGCCGCCCGGCGCGGTCCACCAGCAGGCCGCCGACCAGCGCCGACGGCGGCGTGAGGAAGCGCCAGACGCTGATCCGGTCCAGGTGGGAGGTCGCGGCGCCGACCCCGGTGCCCAACCGGATGCCCGAGCCGTCGTCGCCGGGCGTGCCCAGCCGCAGGCCGCCGCGGTGGTCCGGGGCGTGCTCGCGGAGCAGCTGGCGGTCGAAGACGAACCCGCCCGCGGCGAGCACCACGCCGTGCCGGGCGCCGATCCGCAAGCTTCGGGAATACCGCTGCTCCAGCCAGGCGACCGGCCGGTGCAGTGCGCGGCCGAGGCCGGGCAGGTAGACACCGGGCTTGACCGACCAGCGGTGCAGAACGCGGTGGCCGAGTCGTGCCCAGGCCGGCGCGTCTCGCAGGGTGCGGCACTCGACGCCGATCACCGCGCCGTCGGCGGCGGTGATCAACCGGTGCGCCCGGGTCTGGACCCGGACCACCGCGCCGGCCGCCCGCGCGGCCTCGGCGAGGCGGGCGTGGAACACCCGCCCTGAAGCGCCGGGCGCGTGCGTGCGGTGACCCCGCGCCGCCGGCGGGGCGAGGTGGGCGAACGAGAGTTCGCTGCCGGAGTGGTAGAGGTAGTGCCGATCGGTGGGATAGGAGGTCTTGTCGGGGCAGAGGCTCGCGTCGAACGGCACGCCGCGCTCCTCCAGCCAGGCCAGCATGTCGGCGCTCTGCTCGCAGAACCGCCGCAGGGTCGCGGCCGAGACGGCGTCGCCCACCTCCTGACGCAGGTAGTCGGCCATCGCCCGCGGGGTGTCCGCGACGCCCGCCTGCCGTTGCTGCCGCGTCCCGCCGCCGGCGTAGACCACACCGCCGGAGATCGCGGTCGCGCCGCCGCCGGCGAACCGGTCCAGCACGAGCACCCGGACGCCCGCCCCGGCCGCCTCGACGGCGGCGCAGGCCCCGGCCGCGCCGAATCCCACGACCACCACGTCGGCCGTCTCGTGCCACGCCTCGGTCATCGGCTGATTTCCCTGTCTCGATGGCATCTCCGCGGCGATAACTATAACCTGTTCTAGTGTCGATGCCGGAGCGGGAATATGACGTCGTCGTGGTCGGCAGCGGCGCCGCCGGGATGACGGCGGCGCTCACCGCCGCCCACCACGGGATGAGCGTCGTCGTGGTGGAAAAGGCCGACGTGTTCGGCGGCTCCACCGCCCGCTCCGGCGGGGGGCTCTGGCTGCCCGGCAACGCGGTGCTGCGCCAGGCCGGCATCGTGGACGACCCCGAGGCGACCCGGGCCTACCTGACCCACGTCGCCGGGCCCGAGGTGCCGGCGTCCCGCCAGCGGGCGTTCCTCGCCCACGGTCCGGCCATGCTCGACCTCGTCCGGACGCACACCCCACTCACGTTCGCCTGGGTGCCCGGCTATCCGGACTACTACCCGGAGGCGTTCGGCGGTCTCGCCGGCGGCCGGTCCATCGAGCCGCGACCGCTGGACGCCCACCTGCTCGGACCCGACCTGGACACGCTCGCCGCGCCCTATCGGGCCGCGCCGGCCGGCGTCACGGTGACCGCGGTCGATTACCGGTGGCTCTCGCTCGGCACCCGCCACCCGCGGGCGGTGCTGACCGCGGCGCGGCTCGCCACCGGCGGCCTCGTCGCCCGGCTCCGGCGGCGACGCAGGCTGACCATGGGGCAGGCACTCGCCGCCGGACTGCGTATCGGTCTGCGCGCGGCCGGGGTGCCCGTCCGGCTCGGCACGCCCATGGCGGAGCTGGTCGTCGACGACGACCGCGTCGCCGGAATCCTTGTCGGGCCCGCCGACCGGCCGGTCCCGGTGCGTGCCCGTCGAGGTGTGCTGCTCGCCAGCGGCGGGTTCGAGCACAACGAGCGGATGCGAAAGCAGTACCAGGCGGTCGGAGCCGGATGGACGACCGGCGCGGCGGGCAACACCGGCGACGGCATCGAGGCGGGCCGGCGGCTGGGTGCCGCGCTCGACCTGATGGACGAGGCGTGGTGGGGGCCGTCGCTGCCGCTCACCCGTGGCCCGTACTTCTGCCTCGCCGAGCGCAACCTGCCCGGCAGCCTGATGGTGGACGCCGCGGGCCGCCGGTTCGTCAACGAGTCGGCGCCCTATGTGGACGCCGTGCACGCCATGCTCGCCGCTCCGGGACACGTGCCCGCCTGGTTGGTCACCGACCAGACCTACCGGGACCGCTACCTGTTCGCGGGGCACGGCCCGCGGACGTCGCTGCCCCGGCGCTGGTTCTCCGCCGGCGTGGCGCACCGCGCCGGCACCCTGGAGGAGTTGGCCGCGGGGATCGGCGTCGAGGTCGAGGGGCTGACCGCGACCGTGCACCGGTTCAACGAGTTCGCCGCCCGCGGCCGCGACGACGACTTCGGGCGTGGCGACTCCGCCTACGACCGCTACTACGGCGATCCGCGAAACCGACCGAATCCGTGCCTGGGGCCGGTGCGCAAGCCGCCCTTCTATGCCTTCCAGGTCGTGCCCGGCGACCTGGGCACCAAGGGCGGGCTGCGCACCGACGAGCGGGCCAGGGTGCTGCGCGAGGACGAAACGCCCATCCCCGGGCTCTATGCGGCGGGCAACACGAGCGCCGCGGTGATGGGCCGCAGCTACGCCGGCGCCGGCGCCACGCTCGGACCCGCCATGACCTTCGGCTACCTGGCCGCCGTGGATCTCGCCACAGGATAAGTGCCGGATATCCGGCATTCCGGATCATCGATGGGCCCGGTCGCGTCGGTCCGGTATCGTGCCGCCCGCACATCGATCAACGGGGGAACATCAGATGGCAGTACGACCTCGCCGTGGCCCCGCCATGCTCGCCGCCCTTCTGGTCCTGACCGGGGCCGGGGTAGCAGTGGCGGTGGAGTACGGCCCGGACCGCTCGCCGGGTGACCGGACCGAGGCGACGTCCGCGTCGCCGACGTCGGCATCACCCGGACCGGCGGCATCGCACGCGACGACGCCCACGACAGCGAAGGCGGCGGCGAAGCCCGGGGTGACGCGCACCCGGGCGGTCGACGACGCGCGGACGCAGATCCGCCGCAACGGCCCCGCCGTCCGGTCCGCGGCCGGCGAGAAGTACCGCGCGGTGGACGCCGTGGTGGATCCGGGCGGGTCGCGCCACGTGCGCTTCCGGCGTACCCATCAAGGCCTTGCCGTGCTGGGCGGCGACTTCGTCGTCCACTCGGCCGCGAACGGCCAGTTCGTCGGCGCGTCCGTGGCACAGAAGAAGGCGATCGACGTGCCGGACCGCGCGACGGTGAGCCGGAAGCGGGCCATCGCCGTCGCCGAGAAGCGCTTCAGCGGCCGCCGTACGGACACCAGCGCCCGGAAGGTGGTCGACGCCTTCGCCGGAACCCCGGTCCTGGCCTGGGAGGTCACCGTCAGCGGGCAGACCGCGACAGGGACGCCGAGCGCGCTCGTGGTGGTCGTGGACGCGACGACCGGAGAGGTCCGGCGCGCCTACGACGAGGTGCGCACCGCCGAGGCGGGCACCGGGCACGGGCTGCACGTGGGCGACGTCCCGTTGAGCACCACCCGGCGGGACGACGGCACGTACACGCTGGTCGACCCCGACCGTGGCGGCACCACTGTCCGCGACGCGCAGAACAAGCGCTTCACCTTCCGCCCCGAGACCTTCGCCGAGTTCATCGACCCGGACAACAACTGGGGCGACGGCACCCGGGCCGACCGCGCCACCGCGGCCGTCGACGTGCACTACGGCATGGCCAGCACCTGGGACTACCTGTCGAAGACCTTCGGCCGGGCGGGAATCGGCAACGACGGCAAGGGTGTGACGGCGTACGTCCATCACGACATCGACGCCAACTACGCGGCGTGGAACAAGTTCTGCGAATGCCTGGTCTTCGGCGACGGCACCCCACAGGTCAAGCCGTACACCCCGCTCGACGTCGTCGGCCACGAGATGGCACACGGCCTGGATGACAAGACCAGCAACCTGGTCAACCTGGGCGAGTCCGGCGGGCTGAGCGAGGCCAACGGCGACATCTTCGGCACGCTGGTCGAGTTCGCGACGAACAACCCCGCCGACCCGCCGGACTACCTCATCGGCGAGAAGACCGAGCGCGGCTCCCCCGCCATGCGCCGGATGGACGAGCCGAGCCGGATCGGCGAGTCGGTCTCCTGCTGGACACCGGCGGCCAAAGACCTCGACGAGCACGACTCGGCGGGAATCGGCGACAAGTTCTTCTACACCCTCGCCGTGGGCAGCGGGAAGTCCTCCTGGGGCGACAGCCCGCCCTGCGGCGACGCGGCGCCGGTCACCGGCATCGGCAACGACCGGGCGGCGCGGATCTGGTACCGGGCGCTGACCGTCTACATGGTGTCGAGCACCATCTACGCCGGCGCCCGCGACGCGACTTTGCGGGCCGCGACCGACCTGTACGGCGCGGACAGCCTGGAGACCCGCACGGTGAACGCCGCGTGGCTCGCGGTCGGGGTCGACGGCTCCGATCCGCGGTACGGCGCCCCGGAGATTTTGCCACTGCCACAGCCCGGCTTCTCCACGGTCGCGCGCATGGGCAAGCCATTCAGCATGCAGGTCTCCGCCAAGGACCACCAGGGACAGGCGGTCACCTTCACCGCGACGAACCTTCCGCCCGGCTTGTCGATCGACGCGTCCGGCCTGATCGCCGGCACACCCACGACCAAGGGCGAGTACGGCGGCAGCGTCCTCGCGACCGACCCGCAGGGCAACGTCGGCACGAAGGACCTCTTCTGGCTGGTCAAGGGCCCGCCAGTCGTCACCGCGATCACCCCGGCGCGCATCATGCGCGTGGGCGGGAGCGATTTCGGCAGGTTCGGCGTGACCTTCCGCGACGTGCCCGACTACCAGGAGGACCCCGACAAGTCCCTCAAGGTGACCGCCACGGGCCTGCCCGCCGGCCTGGAGCTGTCGGTCACGTCCCGCACCGACGGCACCTACGTCGCCGACATCGCGGGGTTCGCCACCACCGCCGGCTCCGGCAAGGCCGAGATAACCGCCACGGACGCCGACGGCGACCAGGTGACGGAGGCACTGCCCTGGCAGGTCCTGACTGCCCGCCAGCCGGGTGAGCCACGGAGTGTCACCAGCACGGTCGGCAACGGCACCGCGCTGGTGGAATGGGACATGCCTGAGCTCACCACGGACACTGCCTGGATCACCGGCTACGTCGTCCGGGTCTCCCCCGGCACCGAGACCAAGCTGGCTCCGCGGATTCGCTCGCTGCGCCTGGACGGGCTGAACGTCCGCCAGGCGTACACCATCGGAGTCCGCGCGACGACCTCGAAGGGGACCGGCCCGGAGAAGACGATCACCCTGACGCCGACCACGCTCGCGGTGACCGCCGCACCCACCGCGGTCGACCACGGCAAGCGCGTCACGCTCAGCGGCAAGGTCACCCGCGGCGGCGCGGCCGGTGCGCCCGGTGCGCTGATGACGCTGGAGCAGCTTCCCGCCGGGCAGCGCAACTGGAGCCGCGCCGCGACCGTCAAGGCCGACGCTAAGGGCGGGTGGCGACACACAGTGGCGCCCGCGACCACGACCGCGTACCGGGTCAAGTTCGCCGGGTCGAGCGGCATGTGGCCGGCCACGTCGGCGACGGTCACGACCACGATCCGCTACGCGGTCACGGTCACGGCGAGCACCACCAGGCCCAAGGCCAACAAGAAGATCAAGATTACGGGTACGACCAAGCCCGGTCGCGCCGGCGTCAAGGTCACCCTGCAACGCAAGTCCGGCTCCCGCTGGGTGACCGTCACGAGCGCGAAGACGACGGCGAGCGGGAAGTACTCGTTCTCGCGGGCCTTCAAGCGCGGCACCTGGAAACTGCGCACGGTGGTCCCGGGCAGCGCGTACAACGCGGGCGCGACCAGCTCGACGGTGAAGCTGAAGGTGAAGTGACCCACGACGCACAAAGGCCGAGCCGGACCCTGGCGGGTCCGGCTCGGCGTGCTGTGCGGTTCGATCAGCCCAGCAGGCGGGCCCAGTAGACCAGTTCGGCGGCCTGCGTAACGGTGAGGCCGGCCTTCTTGTCCGTCGGCTCCTTCAGAACCTTGCTGATGTACAGGTCGTACTGCCCGTGCTGCAGCTTGTTGGTCAGGTCCTTCTCGAGGCCGTTGCTGGCCTTGTTGGCGGCGGTGTAGCGCAGCGTCATCGCGACCAGGTCGGTGACGGTCGGCGCCACGGTGTAGCTGGCGGACACGGGGGCCGCGACGTTGCCCGCCGCGTCGGTGCCACCGGTGCAGAGGGCCGTGTAGTGGCCATCCCGGTCCCGGGTCACGCTCAGAGCGGCCGACTTCGCCACGCCGGAGACGGCGTCGACGGTCTCGCAGGTCGGGGTCGGCATCGCGGCCAGCGTGTTGGTGCCGTTGCTGACGCCCTTGATCCGCACGACGGGGGCGGCGGTGTCGACGTTGAGCCCGCTCACCTTGGCGGCGGTGGTGTTGCCGGCCTTGTCGGTCACGGTGCCGGCGGCACCCTGGTCGACGCCGTCGGTGATGGTGACGGGGGCGGGGCACTCGGCGACGCCGGAAACGGTGTCGGCGCAGGTGAAGTTGACGCTCGGGGCGGTGCGGTACCAGCCGGCGTCGTTCTTGATGCCGTCGATCGTGGTGGTGTAGGTAGGTGCGGTGGTGTCGACGTGGAGACCGTTGACCGCGGCGGCCGCGGTGTTGCCCGCCTTGTCGGTCACGGTGCCGGTGACGCTCTGGTCCTTACCCTCGGTGCTCAGCTGCACGGAGGCGGGGCACTCCGCCACACCCGAGGCGGCGTCGGCGCAGGTGAAGTTGACGGTCGGCGCGGTGCGGTACCAGCCGGCGTCGTTCTTGACGCCTTCCACCGTGGTGGAGTAGGTCGGTGCCGTGCGGTCCACGCTGACGTTCACGCTGGCGGTGTTGGTGTTGCCGGCCTTGTCGGTCACGGTGCGGGTGACGGCCTGGTCGGCGCCCTCGGTGGTGACGTTGACGGGGGCGGGGCACTCGGCGACACCCGATGCGGCGTCGTCGCAAGCGAAGTTGACGGTCGGCGCGTCGCGGTACCAGCCGGCGTCGTTCTTGGTGCCGTCCACCGACGTGGTGTAGGTGGGGGCGGTGCGGTCCAGGCTGACCTTCATGCTGGTGGTGGCGACGTTGCCGGCCTTGTCGGTCACGGTGCCGGTGACGACCTGGTCGCTGCCGTCGGCGTTCAGGGTGACCGGCGAGGAGCAGTCCGCGATGCCGGACTGGGCGTCGACGCAGGTGAAGATGACCGAGACGGGGCCGTTGTGCCAGCCGTTACGGTCCGCGCCGCGGGTCAGGGCCGCGGTGATGGTCGGCGGGGTCTTCTCGGGGGCCGGCGGGGTCGGCGGGGTCACGACCGGCGGCACGATCACGGGTGCGGTGGGATCGGTGACGTTGAGCAGCGTGGAGCCGCTGCCGTTGACGTTGTAGGCCCGGACGTCGACGACCCAGTTCTTGCCCAGGGCCAGGTTGAGGGTGCCCGCGGTGGCCGGGGCCATGACCTTGATCTGCGCCTGGTTGGGCTTGTCGACTCCGTAGACGAGCAGGTAGTAGTCCGGGTTGACGCCGGTGGTGGGCGCCTTCCAGGTCACGTCGACCAGGGTGGAGTTCGGGCGGCGGGTGGCGACGGCGTCGCTCGGGTTGGCGGGCTTGTGCTTGTCGATCAGCGACTTGCCCATCAGGTCCGCGCAGGTGCCGTGCTCGTTGAACGGGGACACCTGCACCAGGTAGGTGCGGGTCGGGTCCAGGTTCGGGAACTGGTGGCTGGTCGCGGTGGTGACCTGGTCGGAGAGCACGACCTTGTCGGAGTAGCGGACGAGCTGCATGCGGTAGCCGGTCAGGCCACCCTCGCCGGCCCAGGCGGGCTGGTCCCAGCTGATCGTGCCGGTGGTGCCGTTGGTGCCGGTGCGACCCGGCACGGCGTTCATGATGCCGCCGGGGGCCAGCGTGCGAGCGACGGCGAAGGGGCTGTACTCACCGGGACCGTTGGCCCCTTCGGTGGCCACCCGCATCTTGTGCTCGACGCACGGCCCACCGGGCGCGGCGACGGTGTAACTGGTGGTGTTGCCGGGCACGAACGTGACGGTCTCGGTGGTGCCCGTGACGGTGTCGATGCGGTAGAACTCGGCGCCCGTGACGGGCTGCCAGGACATCACGATCTTGTTGGCGTCGTCGGCGGCCCGCGTCACCGTCAACCCCTGCGGAGCCGGGAGCGCCGCGGCAGCGTCCGCCGCAACCGCCGGTGCCGGCGACAAGGCCAGCGAGGCGGCAATGGCGGCTGCGCCAGTTCCTGCCAGGATTCGTACGCCCATGTTCCCTCATCTTCCCGTTATCAGCGGCCCTGCGGCTCGCTGGTAATGAGGAGATCGGCAGCGTGCTTCAAGACGTTCTCCATCCAACCTCAAGCTCAGCTCAAGTCTGGAGAACCCCTCAGTCGCCGGCGAGGACTAGGCCGCTGGTGGGCACCCCGGTGCCGGCCGTCACCAGCACCGGACCGTCCCCCGGCACCGGGTTGACCGCGGTGCCGCGCACCTGCCGGACCGCCTCGGCGATGCCGTTCATGCCGTGGATGTAGGCCTCGCCCAGTTGCCCGCCGTGCGGGTTGACCGGCAGCCGGCCCCCCAGCTCGATGCCGCCGTCGGCGACCAGGTGCCGGGCCTCGCCGCGCCCGCAGAACCCCAATTCCTCCAACTGCATCAGCACGTACGGGGTGAAGTGGTCGTAGAGCACGGCGGTGCGCACGTCCGACGGCGTGTACCCGGACTGCCGCCAGAGCTGGCGGGCCACCACACCCATCTCGGGCAGGGCGGCGACCTCGTCGCGGTAGTAACTCGTCATCACGTACTGATCCGGGCCGCTGCCCTGGGCGGCGGCGCACACCACCGCGGGCGGCTGCCGCAGGTCGCGGGCGCGTTCCGCGGACGTGACGACCAGCGCGACCGCGCCGTCGCTCTCCTGGCAGCAGTCCAGCAGCCGCAGCGGGTCGGCGATCCACCGCGACGCCCGGTGGTCGTCGAGGGTGATGGGGCGGCCGTGGAACCAGGCGTGCGGGTTCGTGGCGGCGTGCCGGCGGGCCGCCACCGCGACCCGGCCGAAGTCGTCCGTGCTGGCGCCGTAGTCGTGCAGGTAGCGCTGGGCCACCATGGCCACCATGGCCGCCGGTGTCGCCAGTCCCATCGGGTAGTGCCAGCCCGCGTCGACGTCCGCGGAGGTGGTGCCCGCCTGCGCCTGCGCCCGCCCGAACCGCCGGCCGGAGCGTTCGTTGAGGGCCCGGTAGCAGACCACCACCTCGGCCAGGCCGGCCGCCACGGCGAGCACCGCCTGCTGCACGACCGCGCACGCCGCGCCTCCGCCGTACGCGATGCGGCTGAGGAAGCTGAGCTCGCCCACGCCGAGCTCGCGCGCGACGGCGACCTCGGCGTTGCCATCCATGGTGAACGTCACCATGCCCTGCACGTCGCTCGGTCGCAGGCCGGCGTCGTCGAGGGCGGCGCGGACCGCCTCGACGGCCAGCCGCAGCTCGCTGCGACCCGAGTCCTTGGAGAACTCGGTCGCGCCGATGCCGGCGATGGCGGCGCTGCGGGCGATCACGACGCCACCCGGACCGTCGCGGCGACGTGCTCGCCGCCCGCCGTGCGGCCGCTCACGCTGACCACCCGCTCGCCGTCGGCGGCGACCCTCGCCCGCCCGGTGAAGGTGAGCGTGTCGTAGGCGTGGCACGGCGCGCCGAGCCGGATGTCCATGCCGCGCAGGGTGACCTCGGGTCCGGCCCAGTCGGTGACGTAACGCTGCACCAGGCCGGTGGTGGTCAGGATGTTGAGGAAGATGTCCTTGCCCCCGCGCCGCACGGCCGCGTCGCGGTCGTGGTGGACGTCCTGGAAGTCGCGGGTGGCCAGGGCTGTGCTGATCACGACGGTGGGTGTCACCGCCAGCTCCCAGGTCGGCAGCACGGTCTCCACCGGCGAGTCGGGCCGCCATGCCGGCAGGGTCACCTCGTCGTCCAGTCGGACGAAGTCGACCCGCACCGCGGCGCCGACGCGGACGTCGGCCGGGTCCACGCCGCGCAGCTCACCCACCATGCGTACGCCTTCCTCCAGGTCCACCAGGGCGACCACCACGGGCAGCCGCCGGCCCGGCAGCGGCGGGTGGCGGTGCACCACGAAGCTGTGGATGCGGCCGGTGCCGGACGCGACCGCGTACTCGGGCTTGGTGGCACCGCACCGTGGGCAGGCCGGCCCGGGCGGATGGCGCAGGGCGCCACACTCGCCGCACCGTTGCAGTCTCAGCTCGCCGACGGCGGTTCCCGCCCAGAAGTAGGCGCTGTCGGGGCTGATCACCGGCCGCAGGGCCGTTCCCGGCTCGGCGGGCGGCGCCGCGGTGCCCGGCCGGAACTTCAGCACCCGGAACCGCATGCTCGCCACCGGTTCGGCGCCCACGAACCAGGTGCTCTCGGTGGTGACGAACCAGCCCTCACCCAGCGCGGTGCGCTTCGGGCCGGTCACGTCGGTGAGCCGGCTGCGCACCTCCGGCCGCTCGCCGTCCCGCAGATAGCGGTGGTACGTCTGCTCGCAGTTCGTCGCCACCACCGAGGTGAATCCGGCCTCGTCGAGCACGGTCGACATGGCCCGCAGCGGGTCGGCCGGGTCCAGTGCGGCCGGCCGCAGTCCGGGCATCGTCCAGACCTGCACCATCGCGGGCGGTGCCAGGCCCTCGCGCTCGTAGACCGGGTTGGTGTCGCCGATCGCCTCCAGCCAGTCGCGGATCGCCGGGAGGTTCACCGGGTCGCGGGCCGGCCTCAGGCCGGACTCGCCGGCCTCGGCGACGCGCCGGGCGGCGGCTCTGATCTCCTCGTCCATCGCACCCCACTTACCTCGGCACCCGGGGCAGCCCTAGGCCCGCGGACGCGATCAGTTCGCGCTGAATCTCGTTGACCCCGCCGCCGAAGGTCAGCACGAGGTTGCGCTTGGCCTGCAGGTCAAGCCAGGACATCAGGTCGGCGGTCGCGGCGTCGTCCGGGTCGCCGTGGCGGCCGACGATCTCCTCGAGCTCGTGGCCGATCCGCAGCACCTGCTCGGACGAGAAGACCTTGGTGGCCGAGGCGTCCGCCACCCCGGCCGGCTCACTGCCGGCGACCTGCCAGTTGAGCAGCTCGTTGACGCGCAGACACGCGTACGCCCGGGCGAGCGACCGGCGCACCTCGCTCCGCTGAAGCACGCGGGGATTCGCGTGGGCCCAGTCATGCACCCGGGCATAGAGCGCACCGAGGCGCCCGGCGGGGCCGAGCATCACCCGCTCGTGGTTGAGCTGGGTGGTCAACAGCCGCCACCCGCCGTTCTCGGGCCCGACCCGCATCGGGTCCGGCACGCGCACGTCGCTCAGATAGACCGCGTTGACGTGGTGCGCCCCGTCGCAGGTGATGATCGGCGTCCAGGAGTAACCCGGATCGTGGGTGTCGACGATGAGGATGGACAGGCCCCGGTGCCGCGGCGCGTCCGGATCGGTCCGGCAGGCGAGCCACAGATAGTCGGCGTCGTGCGCGCCGGTGGTGAACGTCTTCTGCCCGTTGACCAGATATCCGTCGCCGTCGCGCACCGCCCGGGTCCGCAGCGCGGCGAGGTCGGTGCCCGCCTCGGGCTCGGTGTAGCCGATCGCGAAGTGGATCTCGCCGGCGAGGATGCGGGGCAGGAAGAAGTCCTTTTGTTCCGGCGTGCCGAACGCGAGCAGGGTAGGTGCCACGGTCTGCAGGGTGACCGCGGGCAGCGGGACGTCGGCGCGGGCCGCCTCGTTCACGAAGATCTGCTGCTCCACCGGGCCGGGCCCGCTGCCGCCGTACTCGGTGGGGAAGCCGAGTCCGAGCCAGCCGTCGCGGCCCAGCCGGGCGACCACCTCACGGTGGACCGGGCCGTGCCGCTCGTGGCGCAGCACGGCGCGCTGCTCCGGCGACAGCAGATCTTTCAGGTACGCCCGGAGCCGACCGCGCAGCGCGTGCTGCTCCTCAGTCAGGTCGATGAACAACGCGACCTCCCAGCCGGTGCAGGCAGTGGTCGGCGCCGCCGAGCCGGCGGGCCAGGTCGCGCAGCAGGGCGCCGTGCCGGTGCAGCGGATAGTCGACGGCCAGGCCGAGCCCGCCGTGCAGGTGGTGGCAGGAGCGCAGGGCCGGCGGCGCCTCGCCGGTCAGCCAGTACGCGGCGACCCAGAGATCCTCGTCCGCCTGGTTGACGGCATCCGGCTGGCTGTCATCGTCCGTCCGGCGGTGGGCGTCCAGGCCCCAGCAGGCGGCCAGCACGGCGAGGTGCAGGGTGCGCGAGGTGACGTAGATGTCGGCGATCTGTTGGGCGACGGCCTGGAAGGTGGCGAGGGGACGATCGAACTGGTGGCGGCTGTGGACGTGGTCCGCGGTCAACCGCAGGGCTCCGGCCAGCGCGCCGTCGCCGGCGGCACAGGCGGCGGCGACGGCGAACCGGTGCAGGTCGGCGACGCAGCGCCCGTCGACGTCGGCACCGAGCGGCTCCGCGGTGACCTCGTCCATCCGTACCGTGAATTCCGGGGTGCCGGCGGAGGTGGCCGTGCGCCGCAGCGTGACGCCGGGGGCGTGGGGGTCGACCAGCGCGACCGCGACCCCGCCGGTCGCGAGGCTCACCGGCACGAGAATGCGGTGTGCCTGCTCGGCGTCGGGCACGGCGGTCTTCGTGCCGGTGACCATCCAGCTCGCGGTCGCCGTGACGCGCGGCGCGTCCGGCAGCGGATCGCCCGGCTCGGCCAGCGCGGCCGTCAGCACCCGGCCCTCCCCCACCCCGGCCAGCAGCTCGCGTTGCTGATCAGGGCCGGCCCACCGGACCACCGGCAGCACGCCGAGGCCGAGTGTGGACACCGCCGGGATCGTGACCGCGCGGCGGGAGATCTCGGTGATCACCAGGGCGGTTTCCAGGGCGCCCAGCCCCGCACCGCCGAGCCGCACCGGGACGGCGAGGGTGAGCAGGCCCGCCTGACCGAGCGCCTTCCCCAGGCGCTCCGGCGTGCCCGCGTCGTCGTCGAGCACCTCGCCGGCGAGGCGCACGATCGCGTCCTGCGCCTCGTCCAGTTCGAAGTCGGGACCCACCCGGCAAGTAGAACACGTTTCAGTCTTGCCGCGCCAGCCACCTCGGGCACCGATCGCTACACCCACGTTGGTACGCTGGTAGAGCCCATATCACGGCCACAGCCGTGGTCCAAATCGCCGCGGAAGGCAAGGATGGCAGCGTCGAGAACGAATACCAGTAACGGCGCCGGCCGCAGTGCGCTCGCCGGCGCGGACGCGCAACAGGGCTCCGCCGCCCAACGGGACCGGCGCCGCCGGATCCTGGAGGCCACCCTGGCACTGGCCTCCAAGGGCGGCTACGACGCCGTCCAGATGCGCACCGTCGCCGAGCGGGCGGAGGTCGCGCTCGGCACGCTGTACCGCTACTTCCCCTCCAAGATTCATCTCCTGGTCTCAGCCCTGGTGCTGGAATTCGAGATGATCCAGGAGAAGCTGGACCGCAAGCCCGTTCCGGGCGACACACCGCACGAGCGGACCCTGTTCGTGCTCACCCGGATGACCCGCAAGATGCAGCGCGAACCGCTGCTCACCGAGGCGATGACGCGGGCGTTCATGTTCGCTGACCCCTCCGCCAGCGCCGAGGTCAACGCCGTCGCGCGGCTCATGGAGGAGATGCTCACCAACGCCATGCACGACGGCGACCCGACCCCGGACGACCGGGCGAAGGCCCGGGTGATCGGTGACGTGTGGCTGTCCAACCTGGTCGCCTGGGTGACCCGACGGGCCTCGGCGAACGACGTGGTCAACCACCTGGAGCTGGCCACCCGCCTGCTCCTGCGCTGACCCTTCCCCACGCGCCGGGGCCCTTTCCGCACGCGCCGCGGCGCCGGGGCCCTCCCGCCCCGGCGCCGCGGAGAACTTCAGCCGAGCAGGGCGGTCAGCTTCGCCAGCGACTGCGTCGCGGCGGCGCCGGCCTGCTTCTCGAGCATGCCGGCCATGGGTCCGGCCAGCGCGGGGCCGATGAACTCCATCTCGTAGGTGATCCGCGACCCGCTTCCGGACGGCTCGATCACCATCCGGTACTTCGACTTGACGCCCATCGGGCCGTCGCCGGACTGCTCGAGCCGCTCCCCCGGCTGCGCTTCGGTGACCCGCCAGGCCATCTCGGCGGGCATACCCATCAGCTTCACCTTCTGGCGGTAGGTCGTTCCCGTATCGAGCGTCGACGGGACCTCGCCGGTGAACCCCTCGTGCATCGTGTTCCACTCGGCGACCCGCGGGAGGTCCACCACCAGCTGCCAGACCTTCTGCGGATCGGCAGCGGCGTCGGCCGAGACACTGACCTTGGGCATCGTGTTCCTCCTTGAGGGTGATCCCAGAGAACTAGAACAGGTTATAGCAATGTGACGAGCTTCACTAGTTGTGATCAGGAAACCCGGGGCCCGGCAGAGTAGAACCAGGTCCTGAACCTCGAGCGGTGGAGGAAACACGGTGACCGAGAACAATGCCGACCGGCACGGCGAGCCGCCGGCGCCCTTCCCCTCGGCCGCCTGGCACCAGGACGCGGTGATCCCCCGCGCCACCCGCAAGCTGCGCGCCGTCGACGGGCACACGGCGGCGGCAGGGTCGGCCCGGGTGCGGCAGCGGCGGCGGGCCGTCGCCGAACTCGGCGAGGCGATGCGGGTCCTGGTCGAGACGGCCACCGCAACCGAGGTCCCGTCCGACGACCTCGACCGCGCGGCCGAGGGCATCCGCCAGGCCGCGGCCCTGCTCGGCCAGCGGCTGCGCGACCGCTCCACCGTGTCCAGCGCCGACGACCTGCTCGACGGCGTACGGATGTTCAACCCGGTGACCGGCAGCGGCAGCGCCCTCGCCCCGCCGCTGCACATCGAACAGGCGGGCGACCTCACCATCGGCACCTGCACGCTGGGACTGGCCTTCGAAGGGCCGCCGAGCTACGCCCACGGCGGCATGAGCGCCCTGCTGCTCGACCAACTCCTCGGATACGCGGTGAGCGCCTCCGGGCACCCGGGCATGACGGTGCGCCTCGACACCTCGTACCGGGCACCGGTCCCCCTGCAGACACCCCTGCGCCTGACCGCCAGGGTGAGCGCGATCGACGGCCGGCGGGTGACCGCGTCCGGAGCCATCGCCACCGCCGCGGAGCCGGATACGGTGCTCGTCGCCGCGACCGGCACCTTCGTCGCGCTCAGCGCCGACCAGGCCCGACGGCTGTTCGGCGCGATCTGGGACGCCGGCAACCGCGACTCCGACTCCCGCGCCGGCTGATCAGCCGTTGAACAACTTCGCCGTCATGGCCAGCAGCTTGTCGAGCGACGCACCCTGCGGCACGTCGCAGTCGTGCACGAGCAGGGTCGCCGAGGGGCTGGTGAACTCGTACTCGTAGCCGTCGTTGCAGACCGCCGGCGCGTCCGAGGGTGTCCCCCGCAGGTCCGGAGCGGCCAGCAGTCGGCGCAGCTGCGTCATCGTGGTCGCCGGCAGCGAGGTCCGCACGGCGGCGCGCCCGCGCCGGGTCACGACCACCGATCCGTCGGCCGCGATCGAGGCGCGGTCGTCGACGCCGGCGAAGCCACCACGACGGTGGACGGCGAGCGGAAACAGCTTCTCCGCCGGAGCCGGATCCGGTGCGGCGGAGGTCGTCGGGATCGCGGACGCCTTTGCCGGCGATGTCGGTGCCGCGGCGGTGGGCGTCGGTGAGGCCCCAGCGGAAGCGGCGCCATTCTCCGCACACCCGGCGACGCCGAGCAGAAGCAGCGTGGTCAGAACTACCGATGTTCGCGACGTGCGCACCATGGGTCCCATCATCGTCGTCATGGACGTTCTCCAACAGAAACCGGGGTGCGCGGAGGCACCCCGGTTTCCTCGATCGTTTAAGCGGGGATCAGCCGCCGGCAGGCGCGTTCCAGCCGAGGACGGCGTCACCCGAGCCGGCGTAGGACACGACCCGGTACCGGTACGTACCCGTCGTGCCGGTGTAGGCGATGGCCTCCCGGGACGTGTCGCCGGTCGAACGGGCCACCGTGCTCCACCGGCCGCCGACGCTCTTGTCGAGGTAGAGGTCGAAGTCGGCCGTGGCGGGTCCGGACAGGCAGGCGGTGTGGGGGCCGCCGCCGGCGGTGAACGAGTCGGTGACGACCGTCCTGCCGGCGGAGAGGGCGCCGCTGTCGCGTGAGGAGTAGCCGGCCCGGCAGGCACCCGCGGGAGACTGCGTCGGGGGCGTGGTCGGCGGGGTGGTGGGCGTCGGGTTGCCCCCGCCGGTGCAGGCGGGCTCGCCGGCGCCGGCCGGAACACTGACGGCGTTCCACGCGGCCTTGACGGTGGCGCACTCGGTGCCGTTGGCGAACAGCTGCGCCGCGGCGGCGACCGACGCCGCGCGGGCCTTGGCGTGGTTCCAGCCGCTGGTCTTGCGCATCAGCGTAGCCATGTAGATCTTGCCGGCCTTCTCGATGCCGATGCCCGTCACGGTGCTGTTGTCGCAGGTGGGACTCGACGGCTGGCCGTTGGTCGGCCGGGAACCCTCGGCCAGCAGATAGAACCAGTGGTTCTGCGGGCCGGCGGCGGCGTGCACCTCGGTGTTGGGGATACTGCTCGAGAAGCAGTTCGGGTCGCCGATCTTCGACGGGTCGGCCATGTCGCGGATCGGTCCGTCGCCGGCGAGGTTGGCCAGTTCGCCGACGGTGTAGTCGCCCGGGTCGTTGGGGTTGCGGGCGTAGAACTCCGTCAGCGCGCCGAAGATGTCGCCGGTGGACTCGTTCAGGCCACCAGCCTCGTTGCCGCGGCTGGAGCCGCCGGGCGTGAACTGGTTGATCGCGTGCCCGAACTCGTGTCCGAGAACGTCGATGCTGTTGAGCAGCCGCCGGTTGTCGGAGGAGTGCCCGATCTCGACCCGCGTACCGTTCCAGAAGGCGTTGACGTCGTCGAGGCCCTGCCGGATCGGAAAGGCGCGGCCGTTGCCGTCGATGCCGTCGCGGCCCAGCCAGTCGCGCAGCATGTCCCATTCCTTCGCGACGACGTACATCGCGTCCACGCAGCCGGTCACCAGGTCGGTGGCGTTCGCGTTGCCCCAGCTGTCGGTCGTACTCGTGAAGGCGGCGCCGTTCTGCCCGCCGCACTGCAGACCCGGGCGCTTGGGGTCACTCATCGTGAAGCGGCCGCCCGAGCCCTGCGTGTCGATGGTGACGTTGCCGTAGTAGGCGCCCCGGCCCGCGGCGTCGAGGACGTCGTCGCGGGTCAGGTCGGCCAACACCGTGCCGGTGCCGGCGTCCACGAAGACGTGCAGATTGCTGGGTGCCGGTCCCTGCCTGGTGCGCTTGGTGCCGGCGACCACCACTTCGTACGCCAGCACACCGGAACCTTGCGCCACCACGGTCAGCGTGGGCTTGCCCGCCGACGTGACGGTGGCCAGCTGCTTGCGCGCCACCCTGGCGGCGACGCCCGCGGAGATCTTGGCCTTGGTGCCGGTCGACAGTGCCTGGTCCTGCGCCACATAGTTGCCGAGCACCGCCCCGGAGGAGTCGGTGACCACGACCGCGTCGCCGCCGTGCACCGGAAGACCCCGATAGGTGCGCTCGTACGCCACGTACTGCAGGCCGTTCTGGCTGACCACCTGCCGCTTGACGAGCTTGTCGTGGTCACTCTTGAAGAAGAGCTTCGGCTTCTTCGTCACCAGTGCCGATGCCGCCGACGTGGCCTTGGCGGTCGCGGCGGCCGTCGGAACCGGGTCGGCCGGCGCCGCCCCGATCGGGGTGGTGGAGGCGTTTCCCTGCGCCATGGTGAGGGCGATGGATCCCGCGACGGTAACGGCCGCTATGCCGGTCGCTACCGCGACTTTGTGCTTCAACGGTGCTCCTTGCGCGAATACTCGCGGCGCCGATGGCCGGGTCGAACCCGTCCGTCCCGCCGTCGCGAAGTGAGAGGAATGCGCTCGTCTGGTGAGCGAGGGCCAGTCTTTGGGCCATGAACGAGCAGCGTCAATGCGCTTAAGAAATCTTTAACCATCGATGAGCTCGGGATTTCGATATTTACGCCGAGCTTTCGGGAAGCTTTATTTAACCGACACTGTCCATCAACAATTTGCGCTGTCGTCGTAACAGGATTTCCCGCGCGACATCACCATGGAGTGCGGCAAACCGGCACGGCCGCCCGCCGGGGCACCGACCCCGAGTCGCGCGGCCGGGTGGCGGACCCGGCGACGGGTGTGGTTCGATCTGGGCAGGCCGGGCATCTGTCCCCGTGGATGCCCGGCCCCTTCTTGTCAACCGACGCCTGTCCAGGAGGATCTCGCGGGATGACCGCAGCCGCACTCCCGTTCTCCGAGGCGTTCTTCACTGATCCGCACACGGTCTACCAACAGCTGCGCGACACGGCACCGGCCTGTCGCTCGGAGCTGCCGGACGGTTCGCCGGTGTGGCTGGTCACTCGACATGCCGACGTTCGCCGCCTGCTCGCCGACCCACGACTGTCGGTGGACAAGAGCAACGGCAACGGCAGCTGGCGGGGGTTCTCGTTGCCGCCGGCCCTGGACGCCAATCTGCTCAACATGGATCCGCCGCATCACACGCGCATCCGCACCCTCGTGTCACGCGCGTTCACCCCACGAAGGGTGGAGGAGCTCCGCCCCCGGATCCAGCGGACCGCCGACGCCCTGCTGGACAGGATCGCCGGGCAGGGCGAGGCGGATCTCGTCCGCGACTACGCCGGTCCCCTGCCCGTGACGGTCATCTGCGACCTGCTCGGCGTTCCCGAACACGACCGGACGGACTTCCGGTCCTGGACCGACACGATGCTCGTCCCGCCGCCCGACGACCGGTCCGCCGCGGCACGCGCCGTCGGCGCTATCCATGCCTATCTAAGGCAGCTGCTAGCGGCCAAGCGCACCGACCCGGCGGACGACCTGCTCTCGGCGCTGATCGCCGCGCGCGAGAACGAAGACCGCCTCAGCGAGGACGAGCTGACGTCGCTGGCCTTCCTGCTGCTATTCGCCGGCTATGAGAACACCGTGCATGCCATCGGTACGGGGCTACTCACGCTCCTGCGGCAACCCGACCTGCCGACGGACCCGACCCGACTCGGGTCGACGATCGAGGAGCTGCTGCGCCTCGACCCGCCCGCCACCGTGCTCCTGCGACGCTTCACCACCGAGGACGTCGACGTCGACGGGGTCGTCGTGCCACGCGGGGAGACCGTGCTGCTGGTGGTGGGCGCGGCCAACCGCGACCCGGAGGCGTTTCCGGCGCCCGACGAGGCGGCACCGGGCCGCGCCGGCAACCATCTGACCTTCGGTCACGGCATTCACTACTGCGTGGCCGCCCCGCTGGCGCGGATCGAGCTGGAGATCGCCATCGGTACGGCGCTGCGCCGCTTCCCCGGGCTGCGCCTGGCCGTGCCGGACAGCGACCTGAGATGGCGGCCATCGTTCCGCGCCCGCGGCCTCGTCTCTCTGCCCGTGCTGCTCGGCTAGAGGTCAGAATCCGCCGTAGTTGGTCCGCACCTACGCGTCGACGGCGACGGCAGTCGCGGGAGGCTGGCTCGCCGCCCGCGACAGCGTTCGAACCCGGCAGCAGTCCGCTGCCTACAGTCCTGGTGTCGGCCATCGTCGTTCTCGGCGTCCTGTGGTGGGCTCACCGTCAGCGCCGTGCACGCGTCAGGGTGGACCGCGCCTGCCGGGCCTCACCGAGGCGCTCGGGCTCTGCGCCCGGACAAACTGTGGTACCTGGCCCAGTGGCACGGCCTGAGCACCTCGAAAACCCAGGCGACCGGCGCAGCCGGACAGGACAGCGATAACGGAGCCACGGCCTCCATGATCAACGTGGCGAGGGCGACGAGACATGGAGGCCGTGACGGCGGCCCGTCTGTCCGGGCCGGCGTCAGTCGCGCAGAGAGCCGTGCTCCTGCCGCCGACCGGTGTGCTCCAGCCCTACCAGGCTGCGCGGACCGGTCACCGCACCGGAAGGCTCACCCGGCGACCCAGACCGAAGCGCGGAGCGTTGGTGTCGGTCACCATGGCGAAAGCGCCCGCCGGCACCCCGTCCCGGGTCGCTACCCGGGACGCCGCCGCCAGTAATGTCCGTTCGCTCGCGCCGGCGATGAAGAAGATGTAGAAGTCGCCGAACGCCTCGCCGTCGTCGTGCTCCTCGAGGCCGAGCTCCTCCTCCAGGTCGATCATGAAGTCCCCGACATCGTCGATCCATTCGTCGTCGACGGTCATTGGAATATGAATTTCCACCAGCACAGCCATGTCGATGATGATCCAGCACGGCCGGCGCTACCTCGCCAACGGGACCCTGACCGGGCTTCCCGAGGAGAGCTGGCTGCGGCGCCGTGCGCCGGGCCATACATTCCTGCTTTCACGCGGAGCGGATGATTCGCCGCGGTCGACGAGCCAGAACGCTTGCTCTGAGTGGTCCCGCCGAGCGTGAGGAGTCTCCGGGTGAACGGATTGCTGATGTGGGGGCTCATTCTTCCCCTGCTACTCGTGGTCGCGGGAACCGTCGTTCTGCTCCGCCGGCGCAACGGCCGACGCTGAGACTTCCGGCGGACGGAGACTGGGCGCCTCGCGATACAGCAGCTATGACGACAGGGCTGCCTCGGCGCCCGGGGTGGCCGTCTCACCCGGTTTGAGGTTCCGGCAGGGAATCCGTCGCAATTTGCGCGATGGCGAAGGCGGTGACCAGCCACGTGGAGGAGCCATGACCCTTTCGGTTCCCACTGCTGAACGCGCGCACCGGTCGGTTTACGCATCGGCGACACCGATGGGGAAGCGACGAGCGAGCGGGCGTGCGGCTCGCGGCCGGGTACCGCGTCGGCGCCTGGGCGACTGGGATCCCGCGACGCGCGGCCATGACGCGCTGGAGACAGTGCTCGCACAGAACGAGACCCGTGTGCCTGATCTGGTGCCTATACGGATGTCGCGTATGTCGGCCTCGCCGTGGACCTACTTTCGTGGAGCGGCAGCGGTGATGGCGGCCGATCTCGCCGCCGCGCCGCACACGGGTATCGATGTGCAGTTGTGCGGCGACGCGCATGTACTGAACTTCGGGCTGTGGGCCACACCGGAGCGACAGCTGTCCTTCGATCTGCGTGATTTCGACGAGACAGTGCGCGGGCCATTCGAGTGGGACCTCAAGCGTTACCTGGCGAGTCTCGTTGTGCTCGCCCACGACAGCGGGCTGGACGATCGGATTGCAGTGGCCGCTGTCCGCGCGGCCTCGCAGGCGTACCGTGCCCGGATCGCGCAGTACGCAACCGCCGATGAGTTGACGATCTGGTACGACGTGATCACCTCCGACGAGCTGCTCGAGCTGTTCGCCCCGGAGGAGCAGGAACAGATGTCGGTGCGCTTAACCAAGCGGGCGCGGCGACGGACCAGCGCGGGCGCGGCTCGGAAACTAACCCATGTGGTCGACGGCCAGCTGCGGATCGTCGACGATCCCCCAACGCGGGTGCACATCTCCGAGATCGTCCCTGGTGACCGCACGGCCGAGCTCGCCGCGGAGACGCTACAGGCCTATCACGACAGCCTGCCCTTTGAACGGCGTCAGCTGCTCGACCGCTTCACGCTCGTCGACGTCGTCCGCCAGGTGGTCGGCGTCGGAAGCGTCGGGATGCAGGTGTACCTGGTCCTGCTCCAGGGCCGCAACGGCAAGGAGCCACTGTTCCTGCAAATCAAGCAGGCCGGGCCATCGGTCTACGAGCAGTTTCTAGGCCCGAGCCCGTACCCGGGCCACGGCCAGCGGGTCATCCGCGGCAAGCGGCTCATCCAGGCGGCGAGTGACATCTTCCTCGGCTGGACGAGCGTGCGGGGATTCGACTTCTACGTGCGCCAGTTCCGGGACATGAAGGTGATCCCGAACGGCGAGCTCATCTCGCCGCATCTCGTGCCGTTCGCCGAGCGATGCGCGCACGTACTCGCTCGCTCGCATGCACGTACTGGCGATGCGACGGCGATCGCGGGTTACATCGGCAAGAGGCGGCGTTTCGACGAGGCCGTGGTCGAGTTCGCCGTTGCCTATGCCGACCAGACTGCGCATGATCACCAGGAGCTGGTCGCGGCCATCGCGGCCGGCGTCGTGGCCGTGTGACGGCGCCGATGCCGCCGATGGCCGCCGCGCAGAGGCCGACAAAGGAACGCGGTCATCATCCTGCCCCGCCCAAGCGCGCCACAACTGCACGCAAGCAGGTCTCCGGCGAGAACCCACCCGGATTTCACCTGCCGAGCTCTTTCATTGTGGCGTGCTCATGAGCCACTCGGGTGTCGCCGAGTGTGTGCCTGCCAGTGGGAGAACGAGCGTCAGAACGCTTCGCGGTGCGCCTCAAGACGCCGACTAAGCCAGCGGGAGGCGAACAGGAGCGCGGTACCCCCGAGTGCGATGGCAGCGCCGAGCCCAAGCCAGCTGAGGTTGACGAGAGGGCCCGGGGGCAGGTCCTGATCGCGGAGGGTGAGGGACGACGCCTCTCCGAGAGGGAAGGCCGAGAACAGGCGGATGAGGCCGGCGCTCGTCAGGACCAGGCCGACGAGGAACGCACTACCGTTGACGAAACCCAGGATTCGGGGCAGTGCCCGACGCTTCAGGTCGCTCATCGGCCGAGTATGACCCACCCGATCCACCCGAGCCGGTCGCTGCCGCCAGCATGATCTTTCATCTGGGCGGCGTTGCCTTATTTTGCCGTATCGACCCGATTCCATGCGCGCAGCCCTTCAGACATCCTCAGCCGAGGCAGGCGAGACCGGTCAGCTCATCCTCGCCGGTCTGATCATCCCGCGGCAGGCAACGAGATCAGCGCCTATCCCCCGGGCACCGAGTCCCGCGGGAACAACCTCATCCGCACCCGGATCTACCCTCACGACCGCAACGCTCATTGTCGAGGCATCCCGAAGAGCACGACCCGTTGCCGCCGAGCGGGCCTCGAATGGGGTCGGTCGAACTCCAGTGCGCTCCGCCGGTTCGCTTGCCGGCGCCGCCCGGCACAGCGGCGGGTTCCTGACGTCCGGCCGTGCCGGCGACACGAACGGGACGCAGATCCGGCCGTGCAGCGGTGATCCTTCACGTCGGTCGGCGCCAAGAATAGGACAATGACCCCGATAAGCTTCCTTCGGACCCGTCGCATCCCGGCCGGGCGACGCGCCGTCATCATCACTGCCGCGTGCATGGCGGTCGTGGTCGGTGCCACAGGCCTGGCGGCGGTCATGATCCACCGTACGCCGGAACCGGACGGCGGTTCGGTCCGACCGGTCACGGTGCGTATGCAGGACGGCTGGACCGACGCCGGAACGGCTCCGGACGGGCTGGAACGTGTCTCCGGACAGGCCCGGACGGCCGGGCACGGCGACGTCGCCGACACGCTGACGTTCGACGCTGACGCCGGCCGGCACCTCGAGGACGTGGTGCTGGTTGTGACGGGCAGGGATCACAGCGCCGTACTGACCGTTCGCCGGCAGGAGGGCCGGTTCGAGCGCCTTGACGACACCGTCGCCAGGATGGCGGGCGAGGTCAGGAAACAGGGCACGGCGGTGACCGTCACCAGGACGACGCTGGACCGGGTTCCCGGCTGGGAACTGCGCTACACCGCCACACCGGTCGACCTGCGCAGCGTCGAGTACCTGTTCGAGACCGGCTCCGGCCGGTACTCCGCCGACGTCGTGGGCACACCCGATGAGGTCGCCGTGCTGGTCACCGCCATCGAGGTGCACTGAGCCATGGACCGCACCACGCCGCGCCTGTTTCGTATCGCCATGGCTCTCGTCCTGGCCACAACGTTGGTCGTGATCGGCGATGCGCCGGCAGTCCGGGCGGCGCCGAACCCCGGCGCCGACTGGATCGCCGGCGACACCCACGTCCACGCCGCCGGCGACAGCGGGATCGGCACCCATGTGCGCTGCCCCGGGAAGCTCGACGAGCGGGCCTGTGCGGAGCTGCTGGTCCGCCAGACGCTGGAACAGGCGAAGGCCAACGGCACGCGATGGATCATCCTGACCGAGCACGTGCCGTGGCTCAGCATGCACACTCTCGTCGGTACGAAGGTGTGCTTCCTGTGGAACTGCCGGACGATCTCGATGCCAAAGATCGACCGTGACCAGGGACGCCGCCAGTACCGTCTGATCCGTGACGCGGCGGCCCGGCTCCAGGCCGAATTTCCGGAGGTCCGGGTGCTGATGGGCCAGGAGCTCGGCACGGCGGGCGAGGTGACCGACAAGCTCGACGGCCTGCGTCACCTCAATGTCAACTTCGGTCCGGAAACCAAGCTGCAGGAGCAGGTCGTCAAGCAGCTGGACAAATTCGCTCCCGGCAACTGCACCGGCGTCGCGGCCGGTCACCTCGCGCTCTACTACACCCCCGACGCGGTCGACGACAGCGTGTTCGACTGTGACGAGACGGCCTACCTCCGAAACGCCGAACGGGCGTCGGCGTGGGGCGGGGTGAATCATCCGGACAACGAGGACAAGGGCAGCCGCTGGTACTGCTGGACAAGCGGCGAGTATCAGCCGCCCTTCAGCGAACGCGAACAGCCACCCGGATCATCCGGCCGCCGGTGTGAGGCGAGCGCTACCGACAGCGCGGCAGTACGGACGGTGGAGATCGTCAACGAGAGGAACATGCCGACCGTTGCGGCGCTGCAGCAAGTCGACACGTTGCTGTTGCGGGGCAAGAAGATAGCGCTGGTCGGCGGGGGCGATTCCCACACGTCGCGGCCCGCCAACGGGGACCACATCGAGTTCGACAACTTCCGTTTCGCCCCGGGCGCGTCGATCCGGCTGCCGCGGTGGAAGAAGTTCGCACAGCAGGACGGCGACGATGGGAAAATCGGCCTCGTCGGACGGACATACGTCCCCGGCGCCGGTACGGAGCCCGTCGCCGACCACGATCCCGCCCGGCCCGACGATCCGATCCGCACGGCGATCGCAGCCGGGCGGACCGTCGCGTCGACCGGTCCGCTGGCGATCCCGTCGGTCGACGGCAGACTTCCCGGCGACACGGCCGGCTTCACCGGCACGACCGTGCGGGTCCGGGTCGACTTCCACGAAAGCGTCGCGTTCGACCGCCCGGCAGAACCCGAGGGCACCGGTCGCCGCCGGACGGTTCACGTCGCCGGCGAGCAGGGCGATCAGGTGGTCACGGTGAACGTCGTCATCGGTCGTGTCGGCAACTGCGCCCGGAGGGCCAGCGAATTCGCCGAGCTCTGTGACCATCCGGCCAAGGTGCGCAGCGAGTTCGCCGTGACCGACGAGGACCGTGGGCGCGGTTACCTCGTCCAGGACGTGGAGGTGCCACGTGGATTCCAGAACGGATACCTGCGGACCGAGACGCTCTGGGGCCCGACGACACCGTCGGAAACCGAGAAGGTGGAACGCTACGGCCCGCTCCGCTACGCGCACGGCGCCTTCTCCAGCCCGATCTACCTGCGTGACGTGCAGGCCGACCTGGCCGCCGCGCTGCCAGGACCCGGCGGGATCTTCGGCACCGTCACCGGCGACCCGACCACCGAGTGCTGCCACGGCGTCTTCGGGTTGCCGGAGATCTCCTGCAGCTCGATCCCCGACCGCCCCTACTACCAGCCACCGGACCGGTCCGCACTGGCCGAGGTCGCCCGGTCGTACCTGGGCAGCACACCCGGCAGCAACCCGCTGCACATCGACGTCGAGTTCCAGCCGATCACCCCGGCCACCGCGCCCGTGCTGGCGGACTACCTGCGCCGTACCGACCGCGGATGCGCGGTGGAGAACGAGGAGAGCCCGGTACAGACCAACGGCACGTACACCCTTCGCCGACTACCCGCGACCGCCGGTGAGGTCGCTGTCGCGATCGACTACGACCCGGAGGAGGCGGACAGTACGTACGGAAGAATCTGGATCTACGGCGGTGGGGTACTGGTCTCGATCGTGACAGGCACCGACGGGAGCACGCCGAAGGGTGACCGCAACGCCGCCGAGGACGAGATCGTCGCCACTGTCGTGCGGCAGCTCCGCGAACTCGGGTGGCGCGGCTGAACCGCCGTGGGCGGGCGGCTACGAGCCGAGCAGCGACGTCGCTCGCGCGTTGACCGCGACGAGCACGGTGACCGCCGCGTCGAGCGTTGCGGGATCGATGTCAGGGAACGCTCGACGCACCGGGCAAGTTCTACGTCCTGGCGGATGGCCACAACCATCCGCGCCGCGCCCGCGCCTACCACGTCCGGGAGACCGCAGCCCGCTACGCCAACCACAGACCAGACCTTGACCCCGCTATACCGGGCCACGATCGAGCAGCAGCCGCGCGCCCTCGAGGTGTCGGCGACCAACACCGACGACCCGGAACGAGCGCTATCGACCGCGCTCGGTCAAGCTCCCGAGGACGTCTCACCGTCCCGGAACTCATCGACGCCACCGGCATGGGACGCACGTGGGTCTACGCCCGACTTCAGGCGCTCGCCGCTATCGGAGGTGCCCGCCAGGTCACCCGGGGCGCTGCGCGCGACGCGTTCGTCATCGCAGACGCGGCCCGTACGTTGCCGCACACGCTGCGCCGGGTTGGCCCGGACGAGGAAGCCGTCGCCGGGCTGGGCGTGCTGGCCGGCTATGACGCCGATCTGGCGAACGACGCCGCGTCGATGTGCTCTACGCCATGGTCCGGGACCGTCGTCCATACCAACCACCAGCCGTCCCGAAGATCGGAGACACTGCCGCGTCCACAGCTTGACGAGCGCTACAGGGACACCTCTGTGTCAATGCCTCGCGCGGAGGGGTGTTCTAGGCTGGGGTGCGGCGGGTCCGGAAAGTGACTTTTCCGAAGTGTCGATCATGGGATTCGGGTCGGCCACGCTGGATTGCAGACTCGTCTGCCGCTGACAACGCGGCGCGTGGCGACGGCAGCGTGTCCGGACGTCCCTAGTCAGCCGCGAGAGGACGTCGCTCGGCGCGGGGATCAGGTCGGTATTCGAGGTGCCAGCTCCGACAGTCGCTCCATCAGGCCGCGCAGTCGATGCTTAGAGTTGCTCTGCCACTCTCGCACCGCGGCACGAGGTATGCCTGCAGGAAGATCGGCCCAGAACTCTTGCGTCAGTCGGCAAGAGCCGGGCCCAAGCGGCTCGATCGTGAGGACGTGGTATTCGGAACACCAGGCAGTCAGGCTATGCGTTACCGCCCGTCGACAAGGTTCCAATTCCAGGACCTCGATAAGGCTGGCCTCACGACCGTTCGCTGTCCGTCTGATGAAAGCCTGAATCTCGCCGACTTCCGCGGCGGGAGTGCCCGGGAGTGTGACACCAGTCTCGACCGTCTCATCGAACTCGATGGAGCTTGCCGGATCCCACATAAAGGACCACATCACTGCGGCCTCCCTCGGCAGCTCGACCGACGCGGCCTCCCTGACCTGGATGGGCTTAGTGGTGGTCCTAATGATCCTCAGAAACCCTGGCATGATCACATGATCTCAAAGCCACTAACCTGACCTGTCGCGGCCCGGCGGGACACTCAGCGTGCGGATGACAGGCGGCATCATCCTCTTCGGCGTTTGCACCGCTGGCTCGGTCCCCGTGCGGGGTCCCATCAGCAGCGGCGCAGAGCAGGTCGTGCTGAACGGGCACAGCCACCCGCGGGCCCCTTTGGCTCGGGTGGACATCCCTCAACCGCCGTGCAGCAGTGGCTAGGACGGCTGGCCTTGTGATCCGAGTTGGTGGGCGGTGTCCTGATAGTAGGAGGCGAGCTGGATCAATGGCGGGGGCATCCGGGACGTGGTTGCCAGATCCTTTCCTTCCCGGCTCCATGGCGGAGAGAAGACCGTAATGCCCTGATCCGGCGGCAATCTGCGAGGCCTTGGTCGCGCTTGCCAGCGGGCCAGGGCCAACCCCAGACCTGCGGCGGGTCCGAGCGGCCTTCCCCGAGCTGGCCTGACCGCTCCTAACAGGCGGTGCAGGCCACCACCCCGGCGCGCCGCCGCGGAACACGACGAGATCCAGCTCTTGCCGGTCGTAACGTCGATTACTCCTGTGGTCGGTTAGCGTCAGGAGCACTGCCAGGTGAATCGGGCCTGGTCGAAGCGGCCGGCGGCGAGGTCGTCGCGGCGGATCAGCCAGTACAGCGCGCCGGCGTCGCCCCACATCATGTTGGCGCGGCCGTCGGACTCGATCTGGACGAGTAGTAGCCACTGGGCGGCGTCGGACGACTCAGCGATCTCGTACTCGACGGGGCCTTGCACCGCGTTGGGGTAGCCGCCGATCTGGTGGCCCGTGCCGTTGCCGTTGTCGTCCTGCCACTCGTAGAGGGCCTCGTCGAAGTCCTCGCCCTGCAACGGATGACCGACGCGGTGATCGGTGAGGTCGAACGTGTCGATGATGCGGGGGTGGTCGGTGCCGCCGATCGTGGAGCACAGCCGGAGGGTCACGTCGACGCGCGGGTAAGGACGGATGCCGTCAGGACTGGTCTGCTCGGTGGTGGCTGCGTGCGCCGGAACGTGGAGGACTCGGGCGCCGGCGGGGCTGTCCGGCTCACTGGGAAGGACGAGGGCCTCGCCGTCGTCGAGTTGGCCGTCGAAGTAGAAGAACAACAGTGTGCCGTCGGCGGGGAACGGCATGCCCAGGTCGGCGGCGGGCAGCGCAGCGCAGTCGATGCCGGCGATGTAGGTCAAGGGACCGTGGTCGGGCCATTGCGGCCATTCGACGCCGTCCGGCAGCCGCGGGTTGCCGCCAAGGTGCCCCACCACCGGGCCGGTCGTGTCGTCGCCGATCGGCTCCAGCCGCGCGGCGGTCCGGGCCAAGCCCAACCATTGGTCGGCGATCCGCGTGGGGAGGTGCTGGTGGGCGAGGGCAACGAGTGCGGCGTGACGTTCCATGATCGAGATCGTGCTCCATCGGTCTGACACAATTCGCCGTCGCGGAGAGGGCCTGGAAGCGGGGGTAGGCGTTGTGCATGGTGCTGCGCATCAGGCCCCGGTTGCGGTTGGCGAAGGCCTTCAGCGCCGCTGCCGTGCGATCGGCCAGCATCTCGGCCGTGAACGAGGTTGCGACGGGTCGAGGTGCGTGCCCGGTCGTAGACCGTGTGCGGGGCGGCGGTCCGGGGCAGGCCATGGCACGATGCGATCCGTGCCTTCTTGGCGGTTTCTCCTGCCTGCTGCTGCGGTATGCGCCGCGGTGCATGCCGCGGGCGTTCTGCTTGCTGTCCCGGTATGGCGTTACGCCGAGGTGGCGAGCGTGGGTCTGCTTCTCACCTTCGCCTTGGTGCGCGGATTGCCGGCTCCGCGATGGACGATCCCGGCCGCCCTCGCGGCGTTGCTGGTGGATGCAGTGTGGACGCTGCCGGCCGGCGGGCCCGGTCATTCCGGCTACGTCTGGGTGCTGCAGCCATCGGATGCCGGCGTCGACATGCCGTCCGGGTTCGAGTCTGCCCTTTCCGCCTGCTGGGCACCGCTGGCCGCGGTGGCGCTGTTTCTGCTGGCCTGGCGGCACGGCGGCGAGCGCCGCCGGCGGCCGCTGATCGCGGCTGCGGTACTCGCGGGCTTTTCGGTGACCGGGTACGCGGTGGTTCGCGTCATCGACATCTGGCTCGAGGTCCGGGCCAGGCACGTGCAGTCTCGGAGCATCATCGACGTGACCGACACGGTGACCGCCGTGATCCTTGCGGTGCTGCCGCCGCTCGTGCTCGGGCTGACCGCGGTGGCGCTGGTCGTAGTGCTGGCCGGTCACGGTCGGCGGCTGGCCGCGGCCGGTGCGTTCCTGCTGGCCGTGTCCGTGCTGCCCAGTGTGGATGCGAGCCTTGGCGCGGTGCCGCTACCGCTCTATGCCGGGGATCGCACTGCCTTGTTCAGTTGGCACGCCATCACGCCCACGCTGGCGATGATGCAGCCGGTCCTCGCGGTGACGACATTGGTAGAGATGACAGCCCTTCTGCTCCTTATTGCAGGCATAGTCGGCTGGCGTGGGCCCGCTCGAGCCGACCAGCCGTCGCCGGCTGCACGCGATCCCCGCCCATGACGGCGGCCGATGGACCGCCCGTACCGCCATTCGCCGACTCAAGCCTTCAGAGCGTGACGGATCTCAAGAAGGTCCGGGACGCTCTCGGGCTGCCGCAGAGTGGCCTTCACCGAGCGGCGTACCGGCGTTGTGCTGAGCGAAGAGTGGTTCGATAGCCCGCAGTACGTGCTGGGTGGCGCCGCCGATACCGGATGACCCGTCCTCGCCGTCTCGGTTGGTGGACGCGGACACCGACTCCGCTCTGCGGTTGGCGCCCGATTCGCAGCGGCGGGAGGCGCTGGGCTGGCCGCTGGAGGAATTGGCTCGCACCGCCGGACTCGACGGTGAGCCGGCGGTGCGCGACGACATCGCGGCGCTGCGCGCGGGCCGGTTGCTGGGCGGCGAGGCGGAGCGTGCGGTCTACGACGTCCGCGACCAGATGTCGGCAGCTGCGGACGGAGTCTGGGCGACGGCCGGCGGAGCTGGGACGACGGAGCAGCGGGATGCGCGAGTGGTGCGGGAGCAGGCGGGGTGGGCGTTCACTGGACTGTTGTCGCCGCCGGGTCGGACCCTTGTGCGCTGTCCCACCTCGGTCAGCCCATGCTGCATTCCGCGGCCGCGTACGCCTGCCCTGAGGTCATGGAAATGCTGGCCGCGGCTGCCCGGCATGTCGATGTCCTCGCAGAAGGCCGGTCGCCCCTGTGGGCCGCGGTACACGCCGGTCGCTTCGACAACGCGAATCCTCACGGCGGTCGGCGCCGACCCGTGGCTGTCGATGATGGCCGGATGGTCACCGGGACGGCTCAGCCTGGCCGGACCAGAGCCCGACCTGTTCCCCAACCGACCAGACGGCGTCGCGCTCACCCCAGCCGAGACAGAAGCCATTGCCGAACCCGCGCGCCGCTCACGCTCGGTAACGAGCGCGGCAAGCCGGACGCGCGTGTCGTCTGCGGGCACAAGAGCATGCCGCCTGTGCGCTGAACCTATTCGCCTGACGTCGTGGGTATGAGCAGCGCGAGGCGGTAGGCGTTGCTAAATTGCGAACATTACGGACATTCTTGAGAACGGCCCGACTGGCGAGTCGCCCGGTGGATTCTTCACCGGGCGCCGCGGCCGGCTCGTGATCGGCGTGCTCGTGGTGACTCTGCTGGTCGTGATCGCCGTCAGCGAGGTGCGCCGTCGCAACCGGGCCGGAGACCCTACGCCGGCACCGTCGGCGTCGATCGTGGCCAGCCTGGTGAAGACCGGAACCGGATACGCCTACCAGACGAGTCCTGTCACCAAAGACTTTGTGCTCCAGGTCGAGCTGACGAACTTCAACCACGTCCCGGTGCAGGTGCAGGCGGCGGCGACGCCGGAATACCCCGGGTTCGGCCGGCTGGTAGTGGCAGTGCTGCCGGGTCACTACGACTCGCAGGCGCCAGCCGGCGACGCGCTCGAGACGGCGGCTCGGACGCCGGTGACGCTCGGCTCCGAGGAGCCTGCACAGCTGGCGATCGCCGGACGAGTCGCTTGCGACGCCCCGATGATCAGTCATAACGAGATGGACATCCTGGTCGACGGCAAGGAGACGACCGTCGCGATACCGCCGGTTGATGGGCGAAATTGGGCTGAGGGAATTAGACGGGATCTGTGCTGAGCCTCGCGATGAGCGTGCCCTCACATCGGCTAGAAATGTGCACCGAGCCGCCATCCATCATCGTAGCGACCATCTACAGCGAGTTACTGAATGACCATGACGTGACCTCGACTGGGCTCCGGCCATGGTCAACAAGTGGCGCTCGTTCTCCCGAACACTCGCGCGGGACCGGCCGGCGTGGTGGCGCCGACAGTGACGAACATCTGGCTCCCGTTCTCGGTTCTGGCGCGAATACCGTGATTGATCTTGTGCGGGTGGGTGCCGCTACCGTGGCGTAGTGATCGACCTTCAGGTGCGTAGCGAGTCTGGCCAGATCGTGGCGAGCTCCCAGGGTTTCGAGTGGACCCAAGGGCTTATCGATCTCGATCCTGCGGCGTTTTCCGATGCTTGCCGGACTCTGCGCCTACCTCGATACCGTCTTCAACCAGCGCCAGATCCCCCTGCTGCTGGCAGAGCTGGAGCAGCTCCCGGCCCACCTGATGCCTGAACCCGCTCGTGCCGAGGTCCGCCGGTTCTCGACCGTGGTCATGGAGGGTCAGCATCTGTACCTGTGGTTCTGCGGCGACTGATCGGACGCCTCGATCACGAGGCCAGCAGGATCCTTTTTCGAAGTAGGTCGAATCCGGCTCGGCCGTACATCTGCCGTTTGATCATTTTGATGCGGTTGACGTTGCCTTCGACCGGTCCGGAGCTGAACGCAAGGCTCAGCCCTGCGGTGACCGCGGCGAGGTCGGCGGTCAGGCCGGTGGCGAACCGGCTAATGCCGGGCAGCGCGGCCAGTTCGGCTGCAGCGATCCACGCGGTGAGACGTTCGCCTTGTCGGTGAGTCATCATGTCGGCGAAGGAGCGGACGAGATTGACGGCGGATCGAAGCTCTGGGCAGCGGTCCAGGACTTTCTGGAGCTGCTCGGTGTCGCGGCTGACGAGATTGTCCGGGTGCCGGCAGATCCATCCAGTCACCTGCCGCACTGACGGCGGCCGGCGCACTCTGGCGAGGTCGGGCCTGCTGCGGTATTGCTCGATGAACTTGCGGACGATCGGGTAGCTCCCGGTGAAGCCCTGCGCGGTGATCTCTCGAAAAAGGGTGCTGGCGTTGAGGCATCCTTCGCCGATTCGGCGCGCTAGGTAGGGCTTGAACGGGTCCACCAGGCTTGGCCGCGGCTTCTGCCCGACGATCAGTTCCTGCCACGTGGCGGCATAGGCGTATTTCGAGACCGTGTGGTGTGACCAGCCGAGATGCCGGGCGATCTGCCGGAACCCGGCACCCTGCGCGAGAAGTTCGTGGACCAGGGCGTGATGGGCTTGGCGGCGTTCGGCCATCGCCCCGGTCGGCTCGGGAGCCTCCGCCTCGGCGGACTCACCGGTCGCCGTCTCCGCAGGTTCGCTGAGGCAGCTCTTATGCCGGGCGACGGCCTTCTCCACGGCCCTGGCCAGGTTCTGCCAGAGGTGAAATCGGTCCGCGACCTGCACCGCGTCCGGCGCCGCAGTCCGGGCCGCCTCCGCGTATGCGGTAGCCCGGTCCCGGCAGATCACCGCTGGGCTTGAGCGTTTCTGCAGCCAATCCGTCACCGGTTCGGCGTCCCGCCCGACCAGCACGTCTACGACCTTGCGCGACTGGCAGTCGATCAGCACAGTGCCGTAGTTGTGGCCACGCTTGATCGCGAAGTCATCGACGCCGAGCACCGCGACGTCACTGACAGGCGGATCAGGTAACGCGCGGACCAGCCGAAGGAGCCGATCGCGGCCGGTCAGCATGCCCAGAGAGGTGGCCAGCCGGGCACCCGCCCGTCCAGCAAGCGCGAGTCCGATCGCCGTGAACATCCGCCGAAGCCCTTCGGTCACACGTGACCAGCGGCGAGTCAGCCCGTCGACCTGCTCGACGAAGGTCTTCCTCCGGCACTGCGGGTTGTCGCAGAAGAACCGTCGCACTTTCAGCAGGATCCTTACCGGCCGTCCGGCTGTCGGCGCATCGGTCAACGTCCGTCGGTAGCGCGAATGGACTCGGGACGACGACTTCGAGCATGCAGGACATGACCCCACGCCACTACGCACGGCGGCTGTGAGGAGCACAGCGGCATCGGAGCGCATCTCTTCGATCTCGATGTCGGCCAGATGAGGGAGCAGATGCTCGACGGCGTCACACAGCCGGACAACGACTCATCGTCGGGCGTCCATCACACAGTTCGCGCCAGAACCCCGTTCTCGGTTCTGTCCCCTCTATCGTGATTGATCTTGCTTAGCGTTCAGGAGGGCGCGCTCGGAACATCTCGAAAGTGCGGGCGTCAGATGTCGGTGAGGTCGGGTGCCGGAGAGGTCTCGCCGTTCTCGATGCGGGGAAGATTCGGTGCCGTTGGTGACTCTTCTGTGTCGGTGACGTGGCGGAGATATAGGTGCGAGGCCATAGCGAGGTACTGAAACGTCGTGGTTGAAGCGGCCGGGCCTAGTTCGATCTGGAACGCATCCTCGTATTGTTGCTGGTTACGAAGCAGCCACTGCCAGTCGGAGTTGCTGCCGAGGAGGTTGGCATAGTGGCTGTTCATCGAGCTGGACACCGACTCTGACGCCCAGTGGCGGAGCGGCGGCCGATGTAGCGGATCGAAGGAGACCTCGACGGTGTCATCATCTGGATTAACCTCTACCTGGAGGTATCCCTCGCTGAACCGGAATTGAACCGCTACAAGCCAGGAAGGGTCGTCCAGGTAGTTGACGTGCACGATCTCGGCCAGATCGGTCAACGTGGATGGCACCGGAAAAGACTGGTCACGTGTCACAAGATCATAATGGCATCTACGGAGATTCACGATAAGGTCATTCCGGCGTCGCCGCGCCTCCTTCATGGTCAACAAGCAGTGTTCTTCCTCAGCCCCGCCCTACATGGGCGATCGACGTTCGTCATGATCGGTCGTTGAGAAACGGTGTGACGAGGTCGTCGGCAAACTGCTGCCGCATCTTGAGCAAGTGACGGTCGAGGGCATCACGGAGGCTGTCGGCGGTGTCCGTCTGTGTGCGGTGGTTCGGGGATCGAGATCACGGTGCTCTCGGTGTTCGGCTTGGTCAGAGCGGGTTCACTCGCGGTATCAGCGGCTGTTGGCCGATCTTCCGATCGCAGGTCAGCTGGTGAAGCTGCGCCTGACGGTTCGCAGGTTCTTCTGCGACAACGTCGCCTGTGAGTCGAAGACGTTCGCCGAGCAGGTCGAAGGGCTGACGCGTCGACGGACTCGCCGCAGCGAGCCGTTACGGATGACATTGACGTCGATCGGGCTGGCACTGGCCGGCCGCGCGCGGGAGTCCGGCTGGCCGCGAAGGTCGGGATCCGGACGAGCCGAAACAGTCTCCTGCGGCTGGTCAGGGCACTTCCTGACCCAGCACTTAGGCCGGTGACGGTTCTGGGAGTCGATGACTTCGCCATCCGGCGAGGTCAGAACGATGGCACCGTCCTGGTCGACTGCGAGTCCCGGCGAGTGATCGATCTGCTCCCGGGCGTGGCGCGGCGCCGCTCACCGCATGGCTGCACGGTCACGAGACTCCGGCGGTCATCTGCCGCGACAGGGCGAGCGCCTATGCCGAGGCGGCCAAGACCGCAGCGCCTGATGCGGTGCAGGTCGCTGACCGGTTCCACCTCTGGCAGAACCTCGCTACCGCTGTCGATCGCCTAGCGAGACGACACCGAGCCTGCCTGATCGAACAGCCCGGCGGCCCCGCTGACGGTGATGCCGAAATAGGCCCGAAGCCGGCCGGCGCGATGGCACAACGCCGCCAGGCGCACCATGCCCTAGTCCACGAGCTGATCGCGCAGGGCGCTGGCTTCCGGCAGATCGCCCGCCATCTGGGGTGGAGCCACAACACCGTCTCCCGCTACGCCCACGCCGCCACGTGGCAGGAACTCATGACCGTGCAGAACAGCGCCCGAGCCTGCTAAACCCGTTCAAGCCCTACCTGATCAAGCGCGTGGACAGCGGCTGCCTCAAAGCCAGCCTGCTACACCGTGAAGTCACCGCTCAAGGATTCACCGGCGGCTACGGCATCGTCCGGGCCTTCATCGAACAGCACCGCGCCCGCCCTGACCTACGAATCATGCAACGACCATTGTCGCCACGGCAGGTCACCGGCTGGATCTGCCGGCACCCCGACAACGTCTCCGAGAAAGACACCGCCAGCCTGCGCGCCGTCCTCGAACGCTGCCCTGAACTGCGTACCGCCGTGGACCTCGTCCGCTCCTTCGGCGAGATCATGACCCGCCGGAACGGCCACCTTCTCGCCGACTGGATCCATACCCTGCCGGCCGGACGCGACGGACCAGCGGCCTCACCACCGGCGGTCAACGGAGCCACCCCACCACATGGGGACGCAGAAAGCTCAGCGTAGCGACGTCAAAGGCGGCCCACGGCCGCGTCGCGAGTACGGAAGCAACGTGTATCAAGTAGCTGTATACGTGGCACCAGTGCCACACGTTGGTGTCCGAGGATCAACACTCAAGATAAGCACACGGTGATCGCCACCAGGGAGCTGGCTTACGCGACGTGATCTTGTGCCCATGCACATGTGTTACTGCTGAGGATAGCCAATGATGAATCCACCTATCGCCGCGACGTAACCGATCGTCAGCCAGGCGGCACGATGGCGTCTCGGCCAGATCCAGCATCCGGTGATCGCTATTGCCAACCCGATGGAGGCCCCCGACAGGGGTGCCCACTCGCTAATTTGGTACTGGTCAGGCTGGCATGTAGATCGTTCGCTGTCGGCAGGACAGTTGGTGCCGAGGGTGAGAACTCCTCGCCAGATTGTTGCCGAGCAGCAGGCCAGAGCTGCCAGTCCGACCGTGGCTGCTACTGCGGCGGCATGGGACGGGGGGCTTTGTCCCTGCGCGTCGGTAGGTGTGGGTGGCTGCGTCATTGCGTCGAGCCTAGTCGGACCTTGATCCATGTGCGGTATTTCGACGAACGGTGCCCAATTCCTGCGAGCGAATGGCTCGACAGCGGTGATGGCACCGTCCGTACAACGACAGGGCAGTGCATTGGGTCGGTTTGTGTGCGATATTCCGGCAACCTGCAGACGCTCACATGGAAGGCGACCTTGTCATGCTGGCATGCATAATCTGCTGCTGCTGGTTGGCGCGCCGGGTGTGGGCCGGCCATCCTTCAGGCAAAGCGCAGTCCGTTGCCGAGCCCGAAGGCCCGGCACGGACCGTCCGCATGACGGGACGTCAGTCGAACTTGACCTGGCAGTTGGCGCCGTCCGGGTCCCAAGTATCGCCAAGATCGGGCGACACTATGCCACCGCCCGGGCCGGCCGATGGACAGTCCGCAAGACCGACGCTGATCAAGGCGAAACTGTCTCTCGACGGATTGCGTGGATTCCAGTATTCGCTGTGCGCGTTTTCGCCGCCCGGTGCGCTTGCAAAGACGCGAGCCTTGTAGTCCAGATGCGTCGGGTCGCGCCCGTGCACCAGGCCGGAGACCACGCGGATCGTATCGTTGCTGGCCGTGGTTGCCCACACGCGTCCCCGGGAGGAGTGGTATCCGGTCAGGCGGAGGTCGTCGGCCCCGTCGACGGTCGTACCGGGGCTTGCAACGACGATGATGCGGTCGGCGTTGACACTCTCGGGAAGTACCTCGCTGAGGGCGGTTGCGGCTGCTGCCCTCCCGACGACGACGGTGCCGTAGCTGTGTCCCATCAACGTGACAGATGCTCGCCCGGACGTGTGGGTGACGCGCAGCCCATCGAGGAACCGGCGGAGGAGCGGCGCGGCGTCCTGGGCGTAACCGGGTAGTGACGCCTTCGGGAGGCTCTGTGGCGCGTCGTAGCCCTGCCACAACAGTGCCGCGGTCGTCTTCAGGGACTTGTTCGCAGCATCGGCGGTCATGCGTCCCGCTCGGAGGATGGCCTCGTCCTGGTCCTCATTCAAACCCGCAAAAGTTCCGGGGACGTAGGTGACGACGTTGTCGGCGACGTCAGGGTTACCGACGGAGACGATCACTCTGCCACTCAGCTGCGTCGAGAAGCCGACCAGGTAGCAGGACGACTCGCTTTCCACGCCCACGCATGGACGGTCAGCCGGCGGCGTGGCCTCGCTTCCGCCGACGCCGAACGCCGCCCGGATGTCGTGGATACCTCCCAGTTTCTGGTTGGTGTCCTGCCAACGTTCGTCCTTGTCTTTGAACTCGACCTCATACTCGAGGACCGGGTTGGCAGCCTCGGGGTACAGCTCCGCGATCCGACCCTGCTCACGCATGTCACGCATGTCGGACAGGCGGTCCGCCAGTTGTTGGAACAGTGGGCGTAGCCGTGCCTCCTCTCTTACGAGGGTGACCCAGTTGGCTCGGTCGCGGTCGATGGTCGGTACGCCGTCGAGCCAGCCGATGCGGGCGGGGTGGTCGTTGATGGCGTTGTCGCGCTGCACCGGGTTGAGTTTCTTCCACCAGTCGGCGGCCTGGCCGGGGTCGGTGCCGGCTGTTGGTATGGCGCCGCGTACCCGGCGTACGCTGCCCACGTGGCTCCAGTCGTAGGACGCGCTCTGGTATAGGTACGAGGCGGCCTCGGTGATGTATAGATCGTTGCCGTCGGTGGTGATGCCTGTGATGTTCTCGAAGCGGGCTGAGCGGCCTTCGCCGTCGCTTTGGCCCACTTTTTCGCCAATGATGTGCCCCCATTCGGGGTCGCCAGGCTTGTGTTGGAAGGTGTGTCCGGCGACTTCGGTGACCGCTCCCGTCGCCTTCGAGATGCGGACGACGACCGTGGAGCCACCGGTCAGGTAGCTGTAGGTGGTGGCGTAGAGGTAGTCGCCAACGGACAGCATGGCGACCGGGGAGTTGCGGATCTTGACCGGACCGACGGACGTTTCGACGCCGGTGTTTACGTCGACGCGATACAGCGCGCCTGACTTGACATTCCAGACTGCTTGGTCGTCTGCGGCGATCCCTCCTCCGAGCCTGGCGGACGATATGATCCGGGATTTGCCGCTGGTGAGGTCGACTTTGACAAGACCGGCGTAGTAGTCGGTGGTGTAGAGGAAGTTGCCGGCGATGGTGGAGCTTTCCCATCCGCCCCCGCCGCCGGGCATGGTGGCGGTGGCGCCGGTGTTCGGATCAACCCGGCGGATTCCACATGCGTCGGAGACATAGACGTATGTCCCGTCGGTGCCGATCACCTTGATGACCATTGGACTCCGGTTATGGTCCCACCTGTCGTCCACGAAGAATCCAGCTATTGATCCTGACGGGCCATCGACGCAGCCCCGCTCAGCCTCGCCGGCAAGGAGGGTAACGGTTCCGGTATTAAGGTCGACCTTCTTGATTGTCTGGCGGTCGGCGATGAACGCGTTGTTGCCGATGATTGCCGCTCCGTTGGGCGCGAAGTCCGACGGGGCGGAGACAATCGTCGTGACCTCGCCCGTGGTGATGTCCGGCGTGGAGGCCGGCGCCGCAAAGGTGTGAGGGGTTGCTGCAGTGACGTTACGCAGCCAGGCTCCGTGCTCGCTACGGTCGACGATCACCAGCGCATCGCCGTCGGTGGTGATGCCGGTGGCATTGTAGAGCCAGTTGGTTCCGTTGCCGCCGAGTGGCCCACTCGCGATAAGGCGGAGGTCGCCGTCGGATTTGCGGATTCGCATGAGATGCGAGGCATCACCCGTTAGCGAGTTGTTGGTCGTGATGTAGAGGTAGTCGCCGACGGAGAGGATATTGGTGGGCGAGGTGTACATCGGTAGTTCGGTAGCAACCGTGGATTCCGTGCCGGTCGCTAGGTCGGTCCGGTAGAGGGTGTAGCCGCGGATGCTCCATTTCGCATCGGCGTCGACCGCGAAATTGATTTCCGCCTGGATTGGAGCGATTTTGGTGACCTCGCCGTTGGTCAGATTCACCCGCGCGAAACCCAGCTTGGTGTTGAGGAAAGCAAAGTGGCCGAGGATGGTTCCTGTGCTGTAATACCTGTCCGGCAGCGCCGAATAATCCGTGATGACCTTGGTGGCCGTTCCAGTGCGGGGATCGACGCGGTGCAGGTTGTAGTCGTCGACCACGTAAAGGTCCGTGCCGTCAGTGCCGATCAGCCTGGCGGTATGTCCCCAGACGATGTTGGTGATCCGGGTTACCGCACCACTTGTTCTGTCGATCCTCATAATGGTGTATCGCCAGCGGTCCTGTTCCTCAGCGAGAGTGAAAGCACCATTGCCGATCACGACGATGTCCCGGGTTTTGAGGGTGTTGTCGGACAGCGCGGTCGAGGAGAATCGTCCGGCGTCCATCACTGGGGTCGTTGGGGCGCTTCGGTAGGTCATCCAAGTGAAGGCGGCGGTAGCTGACCTGCCGAAACCGTCGGTGACGGAAACTGTGACAGTGGAGCGTGTGGGCGTGGTGCTGATACCCGTGATGACGCCGGTGGTCGCGTCGATGGTGACGCCGTCTGGTAGCCCGGTGGCGGTCCAGGTGTAGGGGCCGGTGCCGCCGCTGAGGGCGACGCTCGCGTTCGCGGGCTGCCCGATCTCGTTTTGGACGTTGACGGCGGTCATGACCGGCCGCCCTGTCTCTGGGATGCCGCGCACTTCGAATTCGTCGGTCATGGTCCACGCGCTGCCGCCGGCGATCTTGGCTCTGACGTAGCGGGCGGCGTGGTCGAGTGCGATGGCGCGGTAGGTGTTGATTCGGTTGGAGTCCGAGACGTGGGGCCGGTCGATCGAGGCGACGGTGGTGTAGTCCTGCCCGTTCTCCGAGATCTCATAGGAGACGTTGGCGGGCAGGAATAGGCCGTCGTTCTTTATCTGCATCCAGGTGGTGCTGATCTCGGTGATGGAACGGCTCACGCCGAGGTCGACTGTGAACGAGTAGTCGCCGACTCCGTTGCGGCCTTGCCAGGCGGGTCCGTAGAGGAGCGTGCCGTGCACGCCGTCGGTCAACGAGATACCGCCGGCGTCGGGGTGTGCCTGGTCGGCGGGGACACTTGCGGTGTAGCCGCAGACGGCGCCGATGCCGGTGCAGCGGGCGTAGTTGACGGTGTTCGTCGGCGCGGCGACCGTCGTGGCTGTGACGGTGTCGCCGAGGTCTGATTCCGTGCCTGCGGCGTCGATTGCAAAGACCTGGTACGAGTACGTGGTGGCGTTGTCGAGTTGCCGGTCGGTGAAGGTGGTGGAGCCGCCGGTCTTGGCGACGAGCTCGCCGTTGCGGTAGACGCCGTAGTCGGCGGCGTTCGGTACCTCGGACCAGCTGAGGTCGATGGTTTGGGAATCGACCGCCGTGGCGGTCACGTCGGTGGGCGGACCTTTCAGCAGGGTGGTGTCGATGGTGAACTGGTAATGGCTGGCCTCGCCCCAACCGGTGGCGGTGTGTGCGCGGACGTGCAGATACCAGGTGCCGTCGGTCTTGACGGTGGTGTAACTGGGCGTGGTGGTGTCGACGGTGTCGTCGGGCACGGTGGTGGCACTCTGGTCCACGACGAGGCTGTAGCCGTCAACCAGCCATTCCTCCCACCATCGCGCGGTGAAGGTGGTCTCCAAGTAGGACTGTTCCTTCAGCGGATGCGTGTAGGAGGAGATCCTTGGGGCGAAGGGTAGCCCGCGCTCTTCGACGGACCAGCCGAATGTGTGGCTTCCGTTGCGTCCCTCGGCGTCCGTTGCGATCACCGTGGTTGTGTTGGTGCCCAAGGTGGTCGGTGCGCCCGTGATCACGCCAGTGCTGGCGTCGATGGCAAGGCCGTCAGGCAAGCCGGTCGCGGTCCAGGTGTACGGGGCGGTGCCCCCTTCAGCGCTGAGCTGCGGCAAGTCGGTGACGAGCCGGTACGACGTCCAGCCGTAGAGAGGGGAGACTGTGATCGGCTCTGCACCGCTGTTGGAGGTGACATCCCACGTGAACCAAGCAGCTTCCGGGTCGGCTGCCCCGGGGTCCGCGACGGTCGCCACCACCCAGGCGGTACCGACGGTAGTTGGCCGGCCGGTGATCCTGCCGGTCGTGGCATCGAGCGTCAGGCCGGGCGGGAGTCCGACGGAGGACCAGGTGTAGTCACCCTTGCCGCCGTTGGCGGTGAGCTCGATGGACACCGGCGTGTCCTGCACGGTGGATTGGGCGCCGGGATTGTGGATCGAGAACTGCGGCACGATATGCCAGGTGAACGAGATGTCGTTGGTGAGTCCGGCGGCGTCGGTGGCTTCAACGCTGACCTGGGCTACCTGCGGAGTTTCCGGAGCTCGCCCGGTAATCTCGCCGGTGGCGGTATCGATGGCCAGGCCGAGTGGGAGGCCGGTGGCGGTCCATGTGTACGGCGCGCTGCCACCACGAGCTACAAAAGGTTCATAAACGTAATATTTGGTCTGCGCGTACTTAGTGCCAGGATCGTCGACGACCACCGCAGCGGTCCCAGCGAGAATGATCCAGGCGAAGGACACCTCGGCGGTGTATCCCATCCTGCCGGAGACGGTCGCCGTCGTGGTCGTTGTTCCGGCTGTGGTGGGGGTGCCCGTGATTTCTCCGGTGGCTACGTCGACGGCGAGTCCGTCAGGGAGACCGGTGACGGTCCAGGTGTACGGTGCATAGCCGCCCCGTGCCGACAAGTCCAGCGACACGGCAGCCCCTACGGTGGTGTGCTGCGCGCCCGGATCGGTCGCGATCAGCGGCTCGGCGACGTTCCACGAGACGTGGACCGTGCTGGTACGGCTGTTAGCGTCGGTGACGGTGACGGTGACCGTGGTGGCCGTTACCGAGGTCGGTATCCCGTTGATCACGCCGCTAGTTGGGTTGATAGCCAGTCCGGCCGGCAGACCGGTCGCCATCCACGTGTAGGGGGAGGTACCGCCGCCGGCTACGACGGTCAAGGTCACTGCCTCGCCGGTCGTGCCGCTCTGCGCTCCAGGATCGATGACGGCCAAGGCCTGCGCGACGTGCCAGCCGACGGTCTTGGGGCTGGTGTGGCCGTCGGCGTCGGTGACGGTCAGTGTGGCCGTGAAGTCGCCGGCCGTGGTGGGGACGCCGGTGATCGTGCCGGTGGTTTTGATGACGGTAACGCCGGCAGGCAGGCCCGTGGCTGTCCAGGTGTACGGGGCGGCGCCACCGGACGCCTTCGCGGTGACTTCGATGTCGATTCCGGCGGTGGCGTCCACCGTGTCCGGGGTTTGGACGCTCAGCGCCTCGACGATCTTCCAGGTGAAGGTGGCTGCGTGGGTGCGTCTGCCGCTGTCGGTGGCGGTGACGGTGACCGTGCTGGTGGCCACGGTGGTCGGGGTGCCGGTGACGGTGCCGGTCGCCGGGTCGATGCTCAGGCCGGCGGGCAGACCGCTTGCGGTCCAGGCGTACGGGGCGGTGCCACCGGTGGCAGTGATGGCGACAGACGCCGTGTTGCCGACTGGATCAGTCTGGGTGTCAGGGGCATTGACCTGGACGGGAATGGCCACCGTGAGAGGGAAGTTAACCGTATTGGTGATCTTCAGGGCGTCGGTGACGGTGACCGTCACCGAGGTGGTGGTCGCGCTGGTGACGGTGCCGGTGATGAGGCCGGTGCTGGACTTGATGGACAGTCCGGCGGGCAGGCCGGTGGCGGTCCAGGTGTAGGGGGCTTTGCCGCCGGTGGCGGTCAGCTGCTGGGAGACGGCGACGTTGGTGGTGACGTGCACCGGGCCGGGGTTGGTCAGTTCGGGGGCGGCGGCGATGGTCCAGGTGAATCCGGTCGCGCCGGAGGTGCCGGTGGTGTCGGTGGCGGTGACGATCGCCGAGTAGACGCCGTTGGTGGTGGGGGTGCCGGTGATGACCCCGGTGGCCGGGTCGACGGTCAGGCCCGGCGGTAGGTTGGTGGCGGTCCAGGTGTAGGTGCCGGTGCCGCCGGCGGCTTTGATCGTCATCGGTGCGATCGGCATGCCGGTGCCGCTGCCGCGGCTGCCCGGGAAGGTGACGATGACCCCGGTCGCGAAGCTGAACGTGAGGTTGCCGGTGAGGCCGTGCTTGTCGGTGACGGTCACCTTGACGGTGTGGTTCCCGGCGGTCGTCGGGGTGCCGGCAATGACGCCGGTGGCCGGGTCGAGGGTGAGGCCGGCGGGCAGGCCGGTGGCGGCCCACCGGTACGGGGTGGTGCCACCGTTCGCGGTCAGGGTCTTGGAGTAGGCGACGCCGGTCGGGCCGACCTGGCCATACGGATTGGTCACCACAATCGGCGGGGTGATGGTCCACGTGAACGTGGTCGTGTGGGTGCGCGCGCCGGTGTCGGTCGCGGTCACCGTGACGGTGTTGGCGGCCACGGTGGTGGGGGTGCCGGTGATGACCCCGGTCGTGGTGTTGAGGGACAGGCCGGCGGGCAGGCCGGTGGCCGCCCAGGTGTAGGGGGCGACGCCGCCGTTGGCGGCGAGGGTCAGCGAGGTGGGGGTGCCGGTGGCGTCGGCGCGGGTACCGGGGTCGGTCACCGTCACAGGGGTAGCCACGGTGAACGGGATCGTGATGGTGGTGGCGATGTTCGCGGCGTCGGTGGCGGTAACCAGCACCGGCCCGGTAGCCGCGGCGGTGGGGGTGCCGGAGATGACACCGGTGCTCGACTTGATGGACAGGCCGGTGGGCAGACCGGTGGCCGCCCACCAGTACGGGGCCTTGCCGCCGGTGGCGGTCATGGTTGTCGTCAGGGCGACGCCGGTGGTGGCGTGCACGGTTCCGGGGTCGGTGACGGTGGGGCCGGTGGCGATGGTCCAGGTGAAGCCGGTCGCGCCGGAGGTCTTGACGGTGTCGGTCGCGGTCACCTGCACCGGGTAGGCGCCCGCGGTGCTCGGGGTGCCGGTGATGACACCGGTGGCCGGGTCGATGCTCAAACCCGGCGGCAGGCCGGTCGCGGTCCACGCATACGGGCTCGTGCCGCCGGCGGCCTTGATGGCCAGCGGTGCGATCGGGGTGCCGGTGTTGCTGCCCCGGTTGCTCGGGTAGGTGACGATCACGCCGGTGGCGAAGCCGAACGACACCATGCCGGCGGTGCCGGTGGTGTCGGTGGCGGTCACCTTCGTCGAGTAGTTGCCCGCGGTGGTGGGGGTGCCGGACAGCACGCCGGTGGTGGCGTTGAGCGCCAGGCCGGGCGGCAGTCCCGTCGCCGACCACGTGTACGGGGCGGTGCCACCGGTCGCGGTCAGCGCCTTGGTGTAGGCAATGCCGGTCGGTGCGGCCTGACCGTATGGGTTGGTCACCACGACGGTCCCGGCAGCGGAGGCGGGGGGTACCGCGATGAGCGGGGCCAGCACGGCAAGCACCAACGCCAACGTCAGCGTCACGAACCGGCGTGAGCGCCAGTCCGTGCGTCGACTCGCCAGCACCGCGAACGTGCGAGGTTCCTGCCGCATCTGCAACCCTTCGACAACCGTCAGATCACCAAAAGGTACGGATTTGCGGCATTAGCCCAGAAGATGCAATCAGCGGGATACGGATCCCCCGCACCGGCGTGCAGCCGACGTGCGGGGGTGGAATCCGTTGCCCGATCGGCTGATCACGGCATGGATGCGCCGTACCATGGCGCACCTCGTGTCACAGCAACCCCGCGAGGCGGCGGCCGAGCCTGTCATCAGGCTGTACGTATTCAATGTCTCGCCAGAAATTCTCAAGTTCCGCGAACAAAGGCGTCGCATCATCAGCGGGGCAGGCGCGGCGGCGCTGCCCTTCGTGGCCGCCGCGCCGTTTTGTTCGCTGGCTTCGTACGCTCAGGAAAGGTCTGTGGTGATGATTTTTTCGATATTGCGTTCGGCAAGGGCGGTGATGGTGACGAACGGGTTGACGCCGATGTTGCCCGGGATGAGCGAGCCGTCCATGACGTAGAGCCCGGGGAAGCCGGGCAGCCGGCCGTAGTTGTCGGTCGCCTGGTTGAGGATGCAGCCGCCGAGCGGGTGATAGGTGAAGTCGTCGCCCCAGATTTTGCCGACGCCGAACAGGTCGCGGCGATAGACCGTGAGTTGTCTCGCGTTGATGGCGTCGAAGACGCGTTTCGCGGCGTCGATGGCGGGCTGGTTCTGGGCGGTCTGCCAGGTGAGGTCGACGGCTCCGGTGCCGGTGTTGAAGACGAACTTGGCGCGCTGGGGATTCTTGGTGATGGCGAGGTACAGGCTGACCCACAGCTCGACGCCGGTGGGGAAGGGCGCGATCTCCGCGAAGACCGGTCCGGCGGGGTCGGCCCAGTTGTCGATGCCCATGGCGGGCATGCTGGCCTGCAGGGCGCCGGTGGTGTCCCAGACGTGGTTGGCCCGGCCGACCATGACGTTACCGTTGTTGCCCCAGCCCTGACCGACCGCGTCGGGCAGGCCGGACAGCGCGCCGGCCGCCTTCATCGCGACCAGGAGTTTGCTGGTGCCGATGCTTCCGGCGGCGAAGAAAACGCGGTCGGCGCGGACCGTCTTGGTGGTCACCGGTTCGCCGCCGGTGCCGATCTGCGTCATCGTCACGGCGTAGCCGCCGGCGGGGGCCGGTTTGACGGCGGTGACGACGTGCTGGCTGGTCACGGAGAGCCGCCCGGTCGCCGCCGCGGCCGCCAGGTAGGTCTGGTCCAGCGTACGTTTGCCGTAGTTGTTGCCGTAGATGACCTCGCTGGCCAGGGCCGACCGGGGGACGGTGTTGGCCTGTTCCCGCTCCATGTAGGTGAAGTCGTAGACGTTGGGGAGGAGCGTGGTGCGGTATCCGGACTCGTGGGCCTGGTTTCGGCTGAGCCGCGCGAACCGGTAGCACTCCGCCGCCTCGAACCACGCCGGGTCGATGTAGTTGACGCCGAGGGCGGCGTTTGCGCGTGGGAAGTAGGTGTCATACATCGCCTTGGCGTCGACGGACGGGAGCACCTCCTCGAAGTAGCCGCGCCGGGGCTGCACCGCCATGCCGCCGTTGACGAGCGAGCCGCCGCCGACGCCCCGACCCTGGTAGACGCGGATGCCGGCGAAGCGCTCGGAGTCGAGCACTCCCGTGTACTTGCCGATCGGCTTGTTGGCCGGGATGCCGAGGAAGTAGCCGAGGGGCTGGTCGGTCGAGGTGCGCAGCCAGTACGAACGCTGGTCCGGGCGAAGCATGTTGCAGAAGACTTTGCCGTCCGGGCCGGGGGTGTTCCAGGCCATCCCCATCTCGACGACACTGGTGGCGATGCCGGCCTGGGTCAACCGCAGCGCGGTGACCGCGCCGCCGTAGCCGCTGCCGATGACAAGAGCGGGGACATGGTCGCCGTCGGCGAGAGTGGCGCCGGCCGCCGAGGCCCGGGCAAGGGGCGTCCCCCCGAACGCGCCGAGGACAGCCGCCGCCGCGCCACTCTTGAGCAGACCGCGACGCGAGACCGCCCGGGACCGGGGCGAGGGATGGTGGTACATCGTGTTCCTTCCCACGTCGCCGGGCGGTGTGATCGTGCGGCCGCTCGCCGGAGGCGACCCCGGCGAGCGGCGGGCAGGGTCAGGCGCCGTCGGCGATGTCGTTGGCGGCGATGTACCCGAAGGTCATCGCCGGACCGATGGTGGAGCCCGCACCGGCGTAGCTGTGCCCCATGACCGCGGCGCTGGAATTGCCGGCCGCGTACAGGCCGGGAATGACCGAGCCGCTGGCGTGCAACACCCGGGCACGGGCGTCGGTGCGCAGGCCGCCCTTGGTCCCGAGATCACCCGGGACGATCTTGCAGGCGTAGTACGGCGGCAGCCACAGCGGCGCGAGGCAGGAGTTCGGACGGACCGCGGGATCCGTGTAGTAGTGGTCGTAGGCGCTGTCGCCGCGGTGGAAGTCGGTGTCCCGCCCGGTCCGCGCGAACCCGTTGAACCGGGAGACGGTGGCGGACAGCGCGCTCGCCGGGACGCCGATCTTGTCGGCCAGCCCCCCGAGGGTCGAGGAGCGGTAGACGGCTCCGGCGTCGTACCAGGAATCGGGGAACGGCAGGAGCGGGGCGATATCCCCGAAGAGATACCTGTTGCGGTAATTCTGATCGAAGATCAGCCACGCCGGGATGTCCGGCGTGATGCCGTTCTTGTCGTACATGACATGGACGACGTCGCTGTAGGGCGCCGCCTCGTTGACGAACCGCAGACCGGCGCTGTTGACCATGAGGCTGCCGGGCAGAGTCCGTTCGGCCAGGCAGAAGTACGGCTCGCCGGGCAGCGGGATGGCCGGACCCCACCACGAGTCGTCGAGAAAGTCCGTGGCGGCACCGGCGCGCAGCCCGGCCCGGATGCCGTCGCCGGTGTTCTCCTTGGCGCCGACCGTCCACTCGGTGCCGATCGGCTCCCGCTGGTAGGCGAGCCGCATGGCGAGGTTGTGCTCGAACCCGCCGGCGGCCACGATGACCGCGCGGTTCGCGCCGATCACGGTCGAGGAGCCGTCGCGGGTGACGACGACACCGGTGACCCGGCCGTTCGCGTCGAACCGCAGATCCTCGAACGGAGCGTTCAACCAGACGGGTACGCCCGCGCCGGCAAGGCCCGCGCGCAGCCCGGCCGCCAGTGCCTGCCCCATCGTGAGTGGAGTCTGTCCGTGCAGGACGGCCGCGGCGTACCGCGCGACGCACTCGGCCGCGACGGCGAATCCCCGGGCATTGACCAGGGACAGCACGAGCCACTTGTAATCGGCGCTGAAAACCGAGACACCGGGAGGCGTCGGCATGTACGCCGGGTTGAGATGGCTGAGCTCCGCACCCAGCAGCTTGCCGTCGAACAGATCCGGCTCGATCGAACGACCCTGCGGCATACCGCCGGCGAACTCGGGATAGTAGTCGGGGTAGCCCTCCATGAACCGGAACCGCAGCGGGCTGTTGCCCATCACGAACGAGATCATCGGCGGGCCGTTGTCGAGGAACGCCTGCTGCTTGGCGGTCGGAACGTCGCCGTCCACCACCGCGGCGAGGTAGGTCGCCGCCTTGGCGGGCGTGTCGGGAACCCCGGCGGCGAGAATGATCTCGTTGTTGGGAATCCAGATCCCGGCGCCCGACCGCGCCGCGGACCCGCCGAACGTTGGCGCCTTCTCCACGACGACGACGCTGAGGCCACGCTTGGCCAGGCGCAGCGCCGCGGTCATCCCGGCGGCGCCGCAGCCGACGACCACGACGTCGAACTGTTGAGCGGCCCGCGCGGCGCGGCCGAGGGTGACGGGCCCAACGGCCATGCCGGTGCCGATGGCGGCGGCGCCCGCGAGAATCTGGCGCCGGCTGAGGGTTGAGGACATCGGAGCTCCTTGGAGGACAGGCTTACGCGCATGTCTCGATGTCGCGGTGCGACACCTCCGCGACGGTAGCTCAGCTGCTGTAACGCGTTCTACTATTGGCAGGAAACAGCCTGTTGTCAATTGAAATCTTTAACAGGAACGTGATACAGAATCTCGGTCAATCCGGGCCTTGATCGTCGCAACGAGCTGGTCTTCGGTACGGACCTGCTGATGCTTTGAGCCCTCGGGTATGTGGAGGGTGCGGGTCGGACGCGACCCGGGGCGGGTTGACACGCCCTCGCGACCCTTAATGCATCCTGCAGCAGGAAGACGACGGATCATCCAGATAGCCGGGCCTATCAACCCGTTTGCCCCAGGGCGGGCGGCGCAGACCCCCGCTACTGTGAGTGATCCTGGATCAGGAGCGAGTTCGCGGGAGAAGCGCTGGTGGTGAACGCAACAAGCACTGAAGCGCCCGCCAGAGACCGCTACTTCGACACTCTCCGTGCAATGGCCATCGTGCGGGTCGTGGCGTACCACGGCTTTCACTACGCCATCCTCGCCCTGCTGTTCCCCTCGATGGGCGTCATGTTCGCCCTCGCCGGCTCGCTGATGGCAAGATCCCTCGACCGAACCTCCGGACCGACAGTCATCCGCAGCCGCGTTCGCCGCCTACTGCCGGCCCTGTGGGTCATGGCCGCCGTTCTCGTCCCCCTCATGCTGATCGCCGGCTGGGGCCACCGCCCGGCCTGGCCCGACTTCCTCCTCTGGGTCGTACCCCTGGCCACACCCCCCAGCAGCCACGGCCTCGGAGACGTAGGCGCCGAAGGCGCCGGTGTGCTCTGGTACCTGGCCACCTACCTGTGGCTGGTGATCTTGTCGCCGCTGCTGCTCAAGCTCTACCGCCGCCAGCGCCTGCTCACCATCGCATTCCCGCTGCTCATCCTGGCCGCGCTGCACAGCGAACGGATCGCCGACGGCACCAACGCCGTCCAAACCGCCGGGTACGTGCTCACGTTCCTCCCCTGCTGGCTGCTCGGGTTCGCACACCGAGACGGCGACCTGCGCAAGCTACGCCCCGTCGTCGTGGCCGGCATCGCCGTAGGCTGCGCCGCACTCGGCCTCGGCTGGGTCGTCGAACACCCCAGCCCCACCGGCCTCGACCTGGTGCCATTCCCGCTCGCACACGCCCTGTACTCGATGGGCTTCGTCCTGGCCCTGCTCCGCCTCAACCCGAGCCTCGCCTGGCTGAACCGGGTGCCACTGCTGCACAAGCTGGTGTCCGCCCTGAACAACCGGGCCGTGACGATCTACCTGTGGCACAACGTCGTCATCACGGTAGCGATCATTACTGGGGACCGCCTGGGCCTGTGGAACGTCAAGCAGGGAGCGCTGCTGTATCTCGGGTTCACATGCATCGCCCTGTCACTGCTGACGATCACGGTGTTCACGCTCGGCTGGGTGGAGGATCTAGCGGCCCGCCGCCCGCCACGGCTGCGCCCCTGGCCGGTCCACGCACCCCGACACGCGGCACATCGGCTCGCTACGGGCCACCTCCGAAACGGCCACCGCCAGCCCGCCAAATCCGGATGACGCGACGGGGTGGCCCGGATGCGAGGGGCGCGGAGGGCCGTGTAAAGTTCTCTCCTGTGCGGCCCACCGGGGCACACCGATTGCGGATGCCAACCGCGAATCGGCCCGGTTAGGCTGCGCGGGTAGGTCCGGGTGGCGGAATGGCAGACGCGCTAGCTTGAGGTGCTAGTGTCCTTTATCGGACGTGGGGGTTCAAGTCCCCCCTCGGACACGTTAACCCCCACCAAAGTCATTCACGTTCAGTGGATGGTTTTGGTGGGGGTTTTTCGCTGTTTGCCTCGGCATAGTCATCCCGGCGAGGACGAGTTCGCCTGTCTCGCTTTGGTTGGCTAATGATGTCTCGTCGGGTTCGGCCTCGCGGCCGGTGTCGAGGGTGATGCTGACCGGCGTGCACACGATGGTGATTCCGGCGTCCCGCAGCTGCCGGGCCAAGTCCAGCGGCCCGAGGTCGTCCGGGTCCCCGCCGATGAGATGCGCAAACTGGACCTGGGCCTGCGCCACGATCTGGTCCTGGCGCACATACAGCACCTTCGCTCGCTCGAGTTGGGCGTCGCTAGCGCTGGTGTAGCCGTGCCGGCACCGATACCGGGCCCGGCCATGCGCCCAATGCCCTTCCGCGCGGCGCCCGCACAGCCCGCAGATCACCAGACCGGTCAGCTGGTACCGGTCCGTGCTGGCGTCGTCCGGTGCCGGGAGTGCGCTGACCTGCTGCACCCGCAGGAAGGCCGCGTCACTGACCAGAGCCGGATGCGCGCCAAGGGGCGAGAACTCCCATTGGTCCCGAGGATTCCAGCACCGGGTCGGCCTACTCCCCCGCAGTCGGCTCGACTTGTCTCCCGGCCTGACCTCGTGATGGTCAATGCGCTGACGCCGCCACACCTGCCGGCCGGTGTACCGCGGGTTCGCCAGGATCGCCGCAACTGTGCGCACCGTCCAGGCGGCGCCACTGCGGTGCGGATTACGCGCCCGGTCGTGCGCCGAGGGCGGCGGCACACCCCGCGCGTTGAGCGTGCGGGCGATCCCGGCGACGCTGTACCCGGCGAGACGCTGCGCGAAGATCCACCGGACCTGCGGCGCGGTTTCCGGATCCGGGTCGAGTCGCAACAAGCGTCTGCCCCATCGCGCGTGTTGCGGGTTCGGATGCGGACCCGCATCAGCGAGGCGGTAGCCGTAGGGTGGCCGGCCACCGAGATGCCGCCCCTGGGTGCGGACTTGCGCACACATGGCGGCCGTAGTGCGGCGGCGGGCGCGGAGCACCTCGCGCTCGGCCTGGTGACCGAGCAGCGACAGCAACGCCTGGTGGGTGAGGTCGCCGAGGTTGACCGGGCCACCGAACTCGGCGAGCCACACGCTCACCCCGTAGGCGTGCAGCTCGGCGATGATGCTGCGGGCCTGATCGGCGGCGAAGGCGCGCTCGAACTCGCCGATCACGACCGCGTCGAACCCGCGCTGCGGGTTGGTGACCGCCTGCAGCAACGCCGCGGCTTGCGGCCGGTGGTGCCACGGCAGGCTGCGGGAGTACCCGACGTCGAAGAACTCGGCGACCACACGGCCGCGACCGGCGATCGCCCGCAGGGCGTTCTCGCGTTGCCATTCCCGCGAGGAGGCCAGGTCCTGGAACCGGCCCGTGGACGTACGCCCGTAGAACGCGAACCGCAACCCTGGCTCGGTGGGCGGTCCTTGGTGCCGGCCGCGGATTCGTGGCCGTCCGGGGCTTCGCGTGAGCCAGGCTTCGAACGCACCCACCTGAGCTTCGTCCATGGTGGTGGACATGCCGGTCACCTCGATCCGAGGCGGGAAGGGACACTAGTGCGCTATCTGCATTCTGCGCGGCCAGCGACGCGCCGGGCCGTCGGTGTCACCGTCTCGCTGGACGAATGTACGTCGTCCGGCTGAAGAACTTTCTCACCGAGCGATCGCTCCAGGCAGAGCAGTCCCCGCGTTCCGTGCCGACAACTGTCGCCGCTCGGCGCCCAGGTCCGGCGTGGGCAGCAGCATGTCAGAGAGCTCTGTAACTCCCCCAACCGGGCGCCGATCGCCAGCGGTTCAGCGCGGTCACGCACGGGTTCGCCGTCGCGGGTGGCCGTGACCAAGCCGCCGCGGCGCAGGACGGTCAGGTGTTCGCTGGTGGTGGATTGCCCGAGCCCGCTGGCGACGGCGACCTCTCCGACGGTGAGCTGCCGACCGCCGGCGAACAGCTGCATGATCTGCGGTACGTAGAAGCGCCCTGCCGTATGCACGACGCAGGCGTCCTGTGATCCAGACCACTGGTCGCTGTCTTGCATTCGGTACCCAGGTACAGCCTTACGGTTGCTGCACGACAGCGAGACGCTGATGACCTGGAGGTTCACCATGGCAGACGCGGCACAAGGCGCGGGGTGCGCGTGCTGCAGCACGGCGGCAGCGACCGTCACTGATCGGTCGGCGGTGCGGACACGGTTTGTCGCCGGGGCCGAGCAGTTGGGCATCGGCGGTGACGACCTGAGCGACCTGGTCCGGCCTTTCGACGCCGGGGACTGCGCGGCGGTGCAGCAGCGGATGGCGCACCTCGTTGACGTGCGGCTGGCCGCTGCCGAGGTGCGGGTGGTGGAGAAGATCGAGCGGGCCGCCCGGGTCCAGACCGAGAGTGGCGGGTACCTGCCGGGCCTGTCGCCTGTGGCCGCCGGTTTGCAGGTCGAGGCGACCGAGCTGACCGCGCTGGTGGCGCGGTTGCAGGGTGCCGCGCACCGGCTGGCGCAGCCTTCGGCCAGCGGTGGGGCGTGCGATGCGGAGTGTGCGTGTGTGACCGCCGTAGCGGCGGTCACGGCGGTGCGGATCCCGGCCGCCCGCGCCGCTCTGACCGGCGCCACGGACGCTGCGGTGGGCGGGCCGGAGATCGTGTGCACGATCGACGGCGGGATCGACGCGATGCACGGGCGCATCGGCCAGTGGCAGGCCGTGCTCGGGCGCGCGTCTGGGCGGGAGCCCGCCGCCGGTGGCGTGTCGCTGAGCTTCGCGCACGACCCGGCGGTGGCGGTGGAGCTGGCCTGGTTGGCCGCCGCGGAGTACGCCTGCTGCTCGTTCTTCACCTTCACTCTGAGCGTGGGCCCGGCCGGGATGCGGTTCACCGTGACCGCCCCGCCGCAGGCGCAGGACGTGGTGACCGCCGTATTCGGCACCGCCGCACCGGCCGGGGCACGCTCATGAAGCGGGTCGCCCGTGACGAGCTGCGCGCCCTGCTTGATGGTGGTACGGCGACGCTGGTGGAGGCGCTACCGGCGGCGGCCTACGGCGCCGAACACCTTCCGGGGGCGGTCAACGTGCCCGGCGAGCTGACCGACGACCTGGCCGCCCGGCTCGCTCCCGAGCTGGCGGGCACGGTGGTGGTGTACTGCTCCGAGCCGGCATGCGGCCGGTCGAAGGTGGCCGCCGCCGCGTTCGAGCGGCTCGGCTACACCGACGTGCGGATCTACCCAGGCGGCAAGGCCGACTGGGCCGAGGCCGGGCTGGCATTTGAGGAAAGCCGCGCCGATGCGGCGGCCTGAGCCAATCGAGATCGGTGGGCGAGCGCTACGCACCGGAGAGGTCGCCGAGCGGGCCGGGGTGAACATCCAAACCCTGCGCTACTACGAACGACGCGGCCTGATCGCCGAACCCGACCGCAGCCTGGGCGGGCACCGCACCTATCCACCCGACACCGTCACCCTGCTCGGCGTCATCAAAGCCGCGCAACGGCTCGGCTTCACCCTCGACGAGGTCGCCGAGCTGCTCGACACCGGCCGACGCGGACATCCCACCCCGGATCTGAAAGCCCGCGCCACCGCCAAGATCGAAGAAGTCGAGCGGAAGATCGCCGACCTGACCACCATCCGCGACGCCCTCGCCCAGGTGGTGGCGGCCGGCTGCGACAGCCTCACCCACTGCACCTGCAACGACTGCCCGCTGCCCTTCGCCGAACTCGCCGACCCCGAGGGAGACCCCCGATGACGGTGCAACACGACCGGCCCACCACCGTCCCGCTGTCCACCGGCCATGTCCACGTCGCCCCGCAAGTGGACGCCACACCACCCCGGCGCAGCAAGGTCACCGCCGGGCTCGCCGCCGCGGCGTGCGCGGCGTGCTGCGCGCTGCCGTTGCTGATCGCCGCCGGGATCCTCACCGGCGCCGGCGCAGCAATCCTGGAGAAATCGCTGCTCGCCGTCTCCGGGCTGTTGCTCGCCGCCGCCGCAACCATGTGGTACCTGCACCGGCGCAGCACCGCCCGCAAAGCCGAGGCCGCCGGTGGTGGCTGCGCGAGCGGGAACTGCGGCTGCTGACCCCGGCCACGGTGCCAGACCGGACCCCTCCGGCGGGCACCAGCCAGGGCAGCTCTGCTGCAATCACCGTTATGACGATCATCCGTTCGCTGCTGCTGTTCGCCCTCGCCGCGCTCGCCGAGATCGGCGGCGCCTGGCTCGTCTGGCAGGGCTACCGAGAGAACCGCGGCGTGCTCTGGATCGCCGGCGGCATCCTCGCCCTGGGCGCCTACGGCTTCGTCGCCACGTTCCAACCCGACCCGAGCTTCGGCCGCGTCTTGGCCGCCTACGGCGGCGTCTTCGTCGCCGGCTCCCTCGGATGGGGCATGCTCATCGACAAGTTCCGCCCGGACCGCTACGACATCATCGGCGCGGCCGTATGCCTTGTCGGGGTTGCCGTCATCATGTACGCGCCGCGCACCCACTGATTTCGGGCGGACGATCGCCTAGAACACTCTCCCTACAACGATGCTCGAACCCTTGTGGCAACAGCATTCTCCGTACCCCGACAGCAGGCGATGTGCATGCCCTCACATCGGCCAGGAAGATCGCCCTGGATCGACCAGCAGACATGCGTAACGCTACGACCGATCCGCGCGACGTATGCGTCAGCTGCAGGATAGGGATGCCGAGGCGGGCTGGTGCATGCGCAGCCCGCTGCGAGACTTCCCGGGCTCGGCTCAGCGAATTGCAATGTCAGCAGTGATCGATCGCCGCCGTAATCGGATAAGACGATGTGCTCACTGCGAGCAAACGCGGTCGCCCATCTGGTGGACCGGTGTCTGCGATGCGCCGTGAGCTTGGCGCGTCGGCAGCTGCTGTTCTTCCGCTCGTGATGCGGGGTCGCGCCGCGCGGGCCGGGTCATGCGGGCTGCGGCGGGTTGACCCCGGTGGTGCCGGACCGGCCGCCGGGTGCGCGATGCCCGGTGGCTTCCGTCCGGCGCGGAACTGCCGGTGCACCGGCGGGTGACAGCGGCGTGAGGCCGACGCTTCGGCGTGGCGGTGACTCGACGGCATTCGCCCGGACGGTCCGTCTCAGATGGGCTGAGCGGTCAGACAGCTGCGCGCAGGCCGGTCACGGTGACGGTGACCAGGCGGCAGACCGCTGCCTCGGAGTCGAGGCTGCTGGATGCGGTCAGCGCGTGCAGGCAGTAGCCGGCGAGTTCGGCGGCGGGAACGTCGGCGCGGACGTGTCCAGCGGTTACGGCATCGGTGATCAGGTCTTCGATCAGTGTGGTGAGTTGCTGGTGCGCTGCGGTGACGTGGGCAGCGCGGTGTAGCGCCGTGGTGATGGCTGCGTCGTGGCGGTGCCGTGTCATGCCGGCATAGGCGTTCAGCGCGGCGGTGAGTCGGTCCATCGGGGTGCCGGGCTGGTCGCGGATCGCTGCGAGGTGGGTCAGGTGCTGGGTGACCTGGCGCTCGTGCCAGGCGTGCAGGACCGCTTCGACGTCGGGAAAGTATTTATACAGGGTGGCACGGCCGATACCGGTGGCCTCGGCGAGGCGCGACATGGTGACACCGGTCAGCCCGTGCTCAGTAACCAGCGCGGCGGCGGCGTTGAGGATGGCGTCGCGGACCGTCGCGCGGTGCGCCTCGATGGTGTCGTTCCACAACTTCGGCACCTAGACACCCTACACACCGACGGTCTCGTGACACTATGACGAGCTGTGGACATACTGTCTCGATAAATGACTGGTGCGGTGTGGGGGCGGGATGGCTGATCCGGATGGGCCGAGCTCGGGTGGCGAGCCGGGCGTGCCACGGTGGGTGAAGGTGATCGGGGTCGTGGTGGCGACGTTGATCGCACTGGTGGTGCTGGCGCAGGTGACCGGCCTCGCCGGTGATCACGGTCCGGGTCGGCATCTAGGCGGGCTAGGCGCGGTGGCCCCGGGCGGCTCGGGACCGGGCGGCTTCCTGTGGTGATGCGGCCTGGGGTGCGTAAGGCTGCGCTGGTCGCGCACGTGTGCATGTCGGTGGGCTGGCTCGGCGCGGTCGCTGTGTTCCTGGCTTTGGCGGTGAGCGCACTGGGTAGCCGCGATGAGGTCATCGTGCGCGCCGGGTATGTGGCGATGGACGTGGCGACCCGGTACGTGATCGTGCCCTTGGCGATCGCGGCATTGGCGACCGGGCTGCTGTCGTCGCTGGGCACGACGTGGGGGCTGGTGCGGCACTGGTGGGTGCTGATCAAGCTGGCTTTGATCGTGGTCGCCACGGCGGTTCTGCTGGCGCAGTTGGGCCCGATCGGCGCTCTCGCCGACGCGGTCACGGGTGCCGGCCTGGCCGGTGAGCAGTGGAGGCGGGCACGGGTGTCGCTGGTGGTGCATTCCGGCGGTGGGCTGCTCGTGCTGTTCGCCGCCACGGTCTTGGCCGTCTACAAACCGCGTGGCCTGACCCGCTACGGCCATCGCCGCACGGCAAGGGGGCCGCGCCGCTGAACGCCGAGAGGGCAGCGTCTCCACCCCTTCCCTTAGATACCCCCCGGGGGTATCGTTTCGGGTGTCGTTGAAGGAGGCTTGCCATGAACCGCCCCACCCATCACCGCACCGGCCACGAGCACGGCGGCCACCCGCACGCGGGTCACCGCGAACAGCCCGCCGGTCATTCCCACCACCACGATGGCGACGTGTCGGCGGTTGGGCGGACGTCGTGGCGCACCGCGGCGCAGGCGACTCTGCACTGCTTGACCGGCTGCGCCATCGGTGAGGTGCTCGGCATGGTCATCGGCACTGCGCTGGGCTGGCCGGCTTGGCCGACGGTGGCGCTGGCCGTCGGGTTGGCGTTCGTGTTCGGCTATGCCCTGACCATGCGCGGGGTGCTACGCGCCGGCGTGGACTTCCGGACCGCCCTGAAGGTCGCTCTGGCGGCGGACACCATCTCCATCGCGGTCATGGAAATCCTGGACAACGCCGTCATGCTCCTCGTGCCGGGAGCGATGGAGGCGGGTCTGGCGAGCATGGTGTTCTGGGGCTCGCTGGCGTTCGCGTTCGCGGTGGCGTTCGTGCTTACCGTGCCGATCAACCGGTGGCTGATCTCGCGCGGCAAGGGCCACGCGGTCGTGCACCAGTACCACCACTGACTTCGCCGCAACGACGAGCGGCCGGGCAATGGTGCCCGGCCGCCGTCCTGTGAGCTGCGGTGATTACACCTTGGTGAGCAGGTCCTTCATCGCGAGGATTTCCGCCTGTTGGTCGGCGGCGATCTTGGCGGCGAGTGCCTTGGCCGTCGGGTTGGAGCCCTCGGCGCTTTCTTTCCCTGCCATGGTGATGGCGCCTTCGTGGTGGGCGATCATCATGGTGAGGAACTGCTTGTCGAACGCCGCGCCGGTAGCGTCGGCCAGCTTGGTCATGTCGGCCTTGGACATCATCCCGGGCATGGACTCGTGCTCGTTGCCGTGGGCGTCGGCGCCCGGGACCGGCTTGCCCCAGTCGCTCAGCCAGCCGCTCATCGTGGCGACCTCCGGATCCTGCGCCGCCTTGATCGTCGCGGCCAGCTTCTTCACCTGCGCGTTCGCGGCGCGGCTGTCCGCGAGCGCGGCCATCTCCACTGCCTGACGGTGATGCACGATCATGTGTTGCGCGAAGGCCACATCGGCGTCGTTGAACACCGCGCCCGGTGCCGGACTGCCCGCCGGCGCGGTGGGCGTGGAGCCGTGGCCGGACGACCCGGCCGAGGTGTGATCACCGCCGCCGCAGCCGGTCAGGGCGAACACGGTGGCAACGGCGCCGGCCAGAACGGCACGGCGCAGCATGGAATCAGACATCAACAAAACCTTTCGGTATCAGCGATTCACAAGCAGCAAGAAGCCGCACAGCACCCCTCACCACACCGGGGCCTGCGCGGGCTCTGCTACGTGCGCATCACCGATACCGACACCACCTGCAACCCGAACCGCGGCCACGGCGGCGCCCGAGGCTCACCGAGCCGGGCCTTCATCGAGCGCGGAGCCTCACCGCCGGCAGCCGCCGCCCGGCCCATGAGCATTAACGCCAGCAACAGCGCGATGCTCAACCCGGCGAGTACCGCCAGGCAGACACTCCACCCCGACATGTCCGGCCGGCCCGGTTCAGGCATCCGCCCGGCATGAGCGCAGCCGCCGCCTCCGGTGCACCCGTCCTCCGCGGTGAACCCCGCAACGATGGCGCTGACCGTCGCGAAGCGGGTCGCGGTGGGCGCCGCGGTCGCGTCCGCGCGGTGCGCATCGGGTCGTCCGGCGGGCCCGGTGGCGAACCGGTCGGACACGCCCGCGCCGTGGTGACCGCCGGAGTGGGAGCCGGAGTGGCCCAGGGTGTGCATCGCCGCCAGGCCGGTCACGGTGCAGGCGAGCAGCAGCCACCGCAGAACCCAGTTCGTGGCTGACACTTCACCCTGCACCCCACCACGGTAGCCAGGCCGGTGAGCTCGTCCAAGCGGCGGGACCTGCCGAGGGACTACAGCAGGGTGCGCCAGTAGTTCCAGAACTGCACGCCGATCGCGGCGGCAAGGATCAGCAGCCACAGGGTGGGTATGGCGCTGTGCACCCGCAGCAGGGTGTCGGTGAGTGTGCGGGGTGCGGGTAGGTGTCCGCGGTCGAGGTTGTGCAGGGTGAGGTAGGTGAACAGCACGACCATCACCACCCACACGATCATGCAGTAGGGGCAGAGCGCGCCGATGCGGTAGAGGCTCTGGAAGAACAGCCAGTGCACGAAGGCGATGCCGAACACCGCCCCGGCCTGCAGGGCGAGCCACCACCAGCGAGGGAGTCTGGCATGGGCGAGCAGGGCGGCGCCGGTGGCGGCCACGACGGGGAAGGTGGCGACGCCGATGAGGGGGTTGGCGAAGCCGAACGCCTCGGCCTGGCTGGTGGTCATGATCGACCCGCAGGACAGCACCGGATTGATCGAACACGTCGGCACGTAGGCCGGGTTCTTCAGCAGGGCCATCTTCTCGACGGCGAGGACGAACGCGGCCAGCGCGCCGACGAGCCCGCCCACGGTGAGTACCCAGCCGATGAGGCGGTTCGACAGTAAGCCAGCGGGCTCGGTGTCGGCCGCGCTGCTCGCGGTGTGCCCGGTCAGCGCCGCGCTCATGAGGTCAGGGACTTGTCGATCGCCGCCTTCAGCGTCTCGTAGGTCGGCCGTTCCTCGAATTTGGTGCCGTTGATGAAGAAGGTGGGGGTGCCCTGGACACCGAGTGTTTCGCCGTCGGCGGCGTCGGCTTTGACCCGGGCGGCGACCTCGGCGCTGGCCACGTCGGTCTTGAACCGGGCCAGGTCCAGGCCGAGTTCCTGGGCGTAGGTTTCGAAGACGGCGGCCTGGGACTGCTGCTGGTGGCCCCAGCCGGTCGCGGTGTCGAACAGCTTCTTGTAGAACGGCTCGAACTTGCCTTGGCGGGCGGCGGCTTCGGCGGCGTGCGCGGCGTTGTAGGCGTTGGGGTGACTGGCGATCGGGAAGTACCGGACCACGTAGGTGATGCGGTTGCCGTACTCGGCGCGTAGCTTCTCCACGCTGGGGTAGGCGGCCAGGCAGGACTCGCACTCGAAGTCGAGGAACTCGACCACGGTGACCTTGCCGTCGGCGGCGCTCGACAGGCGGTGACTGTCGGTGCGCACGAGCGTGGAGGCGACGGCCGCGGGCGAGGTGGGGGTGTCGTTGCGGTTGACCACAACGATGGCGATCACCGCGAGCAGGGCGACGGCGACGATGCCGAGCGTCACTTTCAGGTTGGTGCTCATGCCGGTCTTGCGGATCTGCCGCGCCGCCTTACCGGCGTTCGCTTTCGCCTTGGCGCTGCCGGGCGTCCCGGGCTTGCCGCCCGCCGCGCTCGAGCCGCCCGCCGGTGTGCCGGGTTTGGCATTGCGTTGACGCCCCTTGGCGTTGTTCGCCGGCATGAAACACCCTCTCGCTGATCGCACGGGGGCAGGCACGCCGACCCCGCGTCTGTGAACCCCGTGAGGATACAGCGGCTGCTTTACCATCAGGCTGGTCGATGACTGAGGGTTTGCTGTACGTATCGAAGCGCCTCCACCCTTGTTTAGTACAGCGTTGGATGTACTATTGGGGTGTGGAGACGTTGACGCACGGGCAGGTCCTGGCTCGCTTCGGTCATGCCCTGTCGGATCCGACCCGGGCACGGCTGCTGCTGGCCTTGCGCGACGGGCCGGGCTATCCGGCGGAGCTGGCCGAGCTGCTGGGCACGACCCGGCAGAACGTGTCGAACCACCTGTCCTGCCTCCGCGGCTGCGGCCTGGTCGTCACCGTGCCGCAGGGCCGGCGGACCCGCTATGAGCTGGCCGACCCGCGCCTGGCGCACGCCCTCGGCGACCTGCTCGGCCTGGTCCTGGCCGTCGACCCGGCGGCGTGCCCGGACTCCGAGGCGAAGGGCTGCTGCTGATGAACCTGCCCCTGCTCCACCTCACCCCCGGCGGACCATCGCCGGCGCGCCGCCAGGTGCTGGCGCGCCGGGTGCGCCTGCTGGTCGCCGCGACGATCACCTACAACGTGATCGAGGCCGCCGTGGCCCTCACCGCCGGCACCCTCGCGTCGTCGACCGCGCTGATCGGCTTCGGCCTCGACTCGATCATCGAGGTGTCCTCGGCCGCCGCGGTGGCGTGGCAGTTCGCCGGCCGCGACCCCGAGACCCGGGAGAAGACCGCGCTGCGTATCATCGCGGTCTCCTTCTTCGCCCTGGCCGCCTATGTCAGCGTGGAATCGGTCCGCGCGCTGGCCGGCGGTGCCGAGGCCGAGCACTCCAGCATCGGCCTCGTGCTGGCGGCGGTGTCGCTGGCGGTCATGCCCGGCCTGTCCTACGCGCAGCGCCGCGCCGGCCGTGAACTCGGGTCCCGTTCAGCGGTCGCCGACAGCAAGCAGACCCTGCTGTGCACCTACCTGTCGGCGGTACTGCTGGTCGGTCTCGCGGTGAACAGCCTGTTCGGCTGGTCCTGGGCCGACCCGATCGCCGCGCTGGTCATCGCCGCCGTAGCGGTCAAGGAAGGCCGCGAGGCGTGGCGCGGCGATGCCTGCTGTTCCCCGGCGGCGGCGCTCACCGCTGACACCGGTGACACCGGCGGCGGCTGTGCCGACGGCTGCTGCGAGAAGCAGGCGTGATGGCCGGCCTCGCGCTCGCGCTGTACCTGACCGGTCTCGCACTCGCGTTCGGATGGCGCAGCCTGGCGCAGTGGCGTGCCACCGGCGACACCGGGCTACGCCTGCACGCCGGGCCACCCGGATCGCTCGGCTGGTGGGCGAAACTGCTGTTCATCGCCGCGCTCCTGCTCGGCGCGGCCGGCCCGGCAGCGGGACTCGCCGGGCTGGAGCCGGTCGCCGTACTGGACCGCGGCTGGCTGCACGCGGCTGGTCTGGTCGTGGCGTGTGCCGGGGTGGCGGCGACGCTGGCCGCCCAACTGGCCATGGGTTCCTCGTGGCGCATTGGCGTCGACCAGACCGAGCGCACCACGCTGGTCACCGGCGGCGCGTTCGCGCTGGCCCGCAACCCCATCTTCACGGCCATGGTCGTGACCAGCACGGGGTTGGCGCTGATGGTGCCCAACCTCGTCTGCCTGGCCGCGACCCTTGTCCTGGTCGCGTCGGTGCAGCTGCAGGTCCGCGCCATCGAGGAGCCGTACCTGATCCGCACGCACGGCCCGACATACACCCGCTACGCCGCCCGGGTCGGGCGTTTCCTGCCCGGACTCGGCCGGCTCGCCGCGCGCACCGGCCACTAAAGGCACGCTCACGTGGCGGCGTCCGCGGTCGACCGCGGCGCATTCCACCCGGCTGGCACCGGAGGTAGCGTCACCGACCACAGGCTGGCGGAGCCAGGTGCAGGCGTGATCAGTTCGGTACCGTACCGAGGTGCCGGGAACTCCGCGTCCACCGGCAACAACTCCCCGGTGGACGCCTTCTCACCGACCATGATCACGAGGAGTGGCCCTATGGTGCGTCAGACATGGCGCCGGGTGGCCGGTGGCGCCGCCGCGGCGGCTGCCGGGTGCCTGCTTGCCCTGCCCGGCGCCCACCCTGCCTCGGCGCACACGGAGATCACCATCGACCCGGCGCGCGCCGGCGCCAAGAACGCGCTGGCCACGGTCCACGCCGAAGCCGAGTCGGAAACCGCGGGCGTGACCAAGGTTCAGGTGTTCCTTCCGGTCGGGATCACCCCGGAGGACGTCACCCAGGTCAGCCTGCCCAAGAAGTGGAAGCTGACCAAACAGCAGGACAGCTACACCGTCGCCGGGCCCGCGCTGGCCGTCGGCCGTGGCGCCGAACACCAGATCCGCATCCGGCAGCTACCCACCTACGCCTCGGTCACCTTCAAGGTGCTGCAGTCCTACAGCGACGGGCGTACCGACCGGTGGATCGCCCTGCCGGGCGAGGACGGCTCCGCGTCGGACAACCCCGCGCCCACGGTGCAACTCGCCGGCGGCTCGGGCGCCGCCCCGACGGCCACCCCTTCACCGGCGTCCGTCCCACCGTCGGCCGCCTCCGCTCCGTCGTCGTCGCCGGCCACGGCACCCGCCAGTGCCGTCGGCACGCCACGCACCGAACCCGCCGCGAACGAGTCGTCGGGCACTTCGCCGCTGTGGTGGATCGTCGGTGCGGTGCTGGTCGCCGCGGTCATTGCCGCAGCGGTCATCGTCGCGCGGCGCCGCCGCCCGCCGGCGTCCTAAGCCACAAGACGCCGGGCTGGGCTCAGGACTCGCCCCCCCGGGGCGGCATGGCAGGAGACTGCCCGGCGGCGCGCAGGCCAGGAATGGACCGCGCGTGGGCCAGGCTGACCTGCACCGCCAGCTCCCACAGACCCCACCAGGGACCGATCCGCGATCTGCCGGTAGCACCATGGGTGCGAACTGGTGCCCTTGCGGGGCAGCCCTTCGCCGCCCGACGCCTCATGCCGACAGGAAGGAGTCAGCCGTCATCTGAGACTGGAGCTCCTGTCGATGCACCGGACCCGCACGCCCCAGGCCGCCGCTGTCGGCCGTCACCGGCGTACACCCGGACCCGGCCGCCACCGCGCCGAGACACCGACACCCATCCACACCCGGGCCGGCCTCATCGCCACGACAACACTGACCGGCGCCACCGTCGTCACCGCGATCGCCGCCGCCGACATCTTCCCGGCGCACAGCACGGCCCGCGCCGCGTCACCGGTCGCCGCCCGCACCACCACGACCGCGCCCGCGTCCGCGCCCGCGTCCGCCGTAGCCGACACGGTCACCGGTTTCGGCGGCACCCCGGTCGGCGTCGCAGTCCGCCGCCTGCCGACACCAACACCGACAGCCGCATGGGTCGACCCGATGCCCGCGGGCACGGTCACCTCATGCTTCGGACCGCGATGGGGACGCCAGCACGCCGGCGTCGACCTCGCCGCGGCGGCCGGCACCACCGTGGCCGCCGCCGCGACCGGCACCGTGGCATCCGCGGGAACGGACTACGACGGCTACGGCATCTCCGTACTGATCGAACACCCCGACGGCGTCAGCACCCACTACGCACACCTCGCCTCTACCGCAGTGCGGCCCGGCGACACCGTCACCGCCGGGCAACCCATCGGCGCCGAAGGCTCGACCGGCAACTCCACCGGCCCCCACCTGCACTTCGAAGTACGCCAAGGCGGATGGGACAACACCGTCGAGCCGACCGCGTGGATGCGTCAGAAGGGCGTCGACCTCGGCTGCGCCTCATGACCACCGCCGACCTCCAGTAGCTCAGAGCTGTACCAGCGCCTCACCGCTCACATCACCTGCGCCGGGGTGAGGTGCCACCACCGCACCGGCAGCGGAGCCGGCTCGCTCGCCCGCCCCGCCAGGTCCTAGCGATCGCAGACAGCCGCAGCCGTTGACAGCGCCGGTGCTGGCGGAGCACGGCGATGCTCGCCTGGTCCAGGGCGATGTTGCGCCGCCCGGCGGCGGTCTTGGGCACGTCGAGGTAAGGACGGCCGCGCACATGCGCGACGGTCTGGTTGACGGACAGCTCGCCTGGGGCTACCCGCGGGCGAGTTGGTCGACCTTGGCTGCCTTAGGGTTGATCAGCCATTGGTCGGCGACGTGGACGGTGGGCACGGTTTCGTTGCCGTCGGCGACGGCGCGGACTGCCGCTGCGGCTTTGGGGTCGGTCCAGATGTTGATTTCGGTGAAGGTTAGGCCCCGGCGCCGGAGTCCGTGGCGGAGCAGGTAGCAGTAGGGGCAGCCGGGTCGGCTGTACACGGTGATCGGCAGGTGTGATCCGGCGGTGCTGCTCATCTGGCGGGTCCTTCATCGGGGCGGGTGGCGGTGCCGCGGATGTGTGGGGCGGCCGGGCTGCTCGGCCCGGAGGCCGGGAACTTGAAGCGGTGCAGCTCTTGGACGACGAAGCCAGCCTCGGCGATGGCGGTGGGGGTGTCGCGGCCGGTGTGGCAGCCGGCGAACAGCTTCGGCCAGAGGGTGGCGTCGGCGATGCGTTGAACGCGGCGGATGGCGCCGGGCTTCACGGCGGCGACGTGTTCGAAGAAGCGCAGTTGTCCGCCGGGTCGCAGGACCCGGCGGATCTCGGTCAGGGCGGTGGCCTGGTTCGGCACGGTGCACAGGACGAGGGCGACGACGGCGGCGTCGAACTCGCCGTCGGTGCCGGGCAGTGCTTCGGCGAGTCCGTCGACGACCCGGACCGGTACCGGCGCGGTGCGGGCGGCGGCCCGTGCGGCGGCGCGCAGCCGTGGTTCGGGTTCGACGGCGACGACCTCGGTGACGGTGGGCGGGTAGTGGGCGAAGGTGCGGCCGTTGCCGGCGCCGACCTCGATTACCCGCCCGTGTAGGCCGGCGACGAGATGCCGGCGGTGCTCTGCGCCGCCGGCGCGGTCCATGGTGACGCTGAGGCGTTGGTAGACGCGGGCGAAGATCGGGTGGGACACCGTTGCCATGGGTCCTCCTGTGCGGGCGAAGTGCTCTGTCAGGTTTGGGGTGAGACCGTCACGTCGACCGGTGGTGCGGGGTGGTGGCGCGTACGAACAGCTCGGCGAGCATGAGGGCGACGACGGTGTCATCGACCTGGTCCACGTCGGACCGACCTAGGGTGGGGGGCGCGGGGTCGAAATGGCAGTGCACCGCCCAGAGCGCGGCCAGCTCCACGATGGTGCGGGCGACCAACGGGGCTGGGCCGGGCAGCGCGAGGGCGCCGGTGTCCTGCCGGCGGATGAGGTACTGCGTCAACGCGTCGATCTGTGCGCGTCGACCGGTGCCGAACCACACCAGTGCCAGGTCGGGCAGTTCGGGCGCGCATCGGTCGACCAGCTTGATCGCCACCCGGTGCCGCGCGAGTCGCCGGTACAGGTCGGTGACGATGCCGGCGAGCTCGGCGTCCGGGTCGGTGGGCTCCGCGCCGGCCGGATCGGTCAGCGCGCGCACCAGGTGAAGTTCGGCGAGCTCGGCGCCGAGCCGGCCCGCGACGAGCGCGGCGATCTCGCCGTCGGTGGGCGCCGGGACCGGCAGCTCGGCGGGCACGGGTACGGGTTGGTGGCCGTCGGCATAGCGGACCGCGGCGGCGAAGAGGGCGGCCTTGTTCTGCGCGTACCCGTAGAGGGTGCCTTTGGCCAGGCCGAGGGCGTCAGCGACGTCCTGGAGCTGGGTGCGCTGGTAGCCGTGGGTGATGAAGACCCGCGCGGCGGCGGCGACCACGGCGGCGAACCGGTCAGCGGGGATCGAGCGAGCCACGCCTGGGACTATAACTGACCGACCCAGTCAGTCAAGAAATCTCTGTGTTGGTGAGAGGCTGAGGCTGATGGCCCCGCCGGTTCGACGGGGCCATCGGTGTGGGCGGTTCCTTAAGGCGGGACCGCCGGAGTTGGGTTCGTGTTCAGCTGCCTTCGGCGAATAGGGCGGCGTAGCGGGTCAGGTACAGCGGCCATCCCTCGTCGTGGGCGACGCCGTCGCGCACGGATTCCCAGCCGGGGCCGTGCCGGTCGAGGTGACGGTGTTCCAGCTCGACCCGGGTGCGATCCGGGGTTTCGGCGATGAACCGGACCTCGACCTCGCTGGTGTTGTCCGGCTCGGTCTCGATCTGCCACTGCGGGCTGATGTCCCAGCTGAACACGACCCGATGGGGTGGTTCGTAGGCCAGGACACGTGCCCAGCGGCACTCGCTGCCGTCGACGCCGCGGTCGTAGATGTGTCCGCCGACCTTCGGTTCGAACACCGACTCGGCGATCGCCGCGCCGAGCAGGTTGTGTTCCGGCGGCTTGAAGTCGCCGAACCGCTCGGTGAATGCGGTGAACGCGCGTTCGAGCGGCGCGTTCACCGTGATCTGCCGACGTACTACGACGGCCGCTGTCTCGGTCATGAGTTCTCCTCGGTGGATTGTTCGACGACGTCCTGGTAGCCGTCCAGCGCGCGATTCCAGAACGTCTCGAGTTGATCACGCAGCGCCGCCAGGCCGGCCGGGTTGAGCCGGTAGACGCGGCGGGTGCCGGCGGCGTGGTCAGCGACCAGTCCGGCGTCCTTGAGGACCTTTAGGTGCTGCGAGACCGCCGGTCGGCTGATCGGCAGCTCGTCGGCGAGGTCGCCGACGGCGCGGGGCCGCTCGGCCAGGCGGGTGACGATGGCGAGCCGGGTGGGGTCGCCGAGAGCCTCCCAGCCCTCACGGGCTTGGTAAGTAGCCACGAACGGTAAGCTACGACTTACGGATGCATTGCGTCAAGACTGTCGGTTCGTCGATCAGGCGAGGCGGCGCCGGGGCGGCGGCGCCTCTGAGTCGGGAGGGGCGCCAGGGGCGGCCCGGTTCGGTGGCAACGGCATCGTCGGCGACCTCAAGGGCGTAGGCCGGCGAAGTAGTGGTTCCGGTCGGACTGCTCTGGACCGGGCCGAGATAGGTGTGGCCGGTGAGGTGGCACCAGGCGGGCAGGTCGAGCGGTGCGGCCGGGTCGGTGGTGCGGATGTGGATGACGGTGCCAGGGGCGGCCTGAAGGGTGAGCGGGCGTAGTTCGAGGAGGAGTTGTACGCAGCGCCGGTCGCCGCCGTCGAGGACGAGCACCGAACCGGTCGGGCTCGGCCGTGTCGGGTTCGCACCGGCGGGTGTGGTGTTCACCGTGCCCCGTCGTTCGTCTCGACGCCGTTGCGGGTGAGGACGGTGCGGGCGGCCGTGGTGACAAGGTCGGCGGCGCGGTCGATTTCATCGACGGTGCTCCACCGACCGAGGGAGAGCCGCACCGCCGCTAAGGCGCGGGCGGGGTCGTACCCCATGGCGCTCAGGACCGGGGAGGGTTCGGTGGTGCCGGCGTGGCAGGCCGACCCGGTGGAGGCAGCCACCTGTGGTGTCGCGGCGAGGAGGTCGTCGCCGCGCAGTCCGGTGGTGGAGATGTTGAGGGTGTGCGGCAGTCGCTGCTCGGGGTGTCCGTTGACGATGACCGGTGTCGGCAAGCCGTCGGCGAGGTGGCGGTGGAGGCGGTCGCGCAGCGCGCCCAGCCGCTGGGGCTCCCCGGCCGCCAGCTCGTCGGTGCAGCGTTGCGCGGCGGCGCCGAGGCCGACGGCGTAGGCGACGTTCTCGGTACCGGCCCGGTGGCCGTGTTCCTGCCCGCCGCCGTAGATGAGCGGTTCGACGGCCAGGCCGGGGCGTACGTGGAGGGCGGCGATGCCCTTCGGTGCGTACATCTTGTGCCCGACCACGGTGCACAGGTCGACGCCGATCTCGGCGACGTTGAACGGGATCTTGCCGGCGGCCTGGGCGGCGTCGGTGTGCACGGGTATGCCGTGGGCGTGGGCGATGCGGGTCAGCTCGGTGAGCGGTTGCAGGACGCCGGTCTCGTTGTTGGCGGCCATCACCGAGACCAGCACGGTGTCCGGGGTGATCGCGTCGGCCAGCGCGGCGGGGTCGACCAGCCCGTCGCCGTCGGCTGGCAGGTAGGTGACCCGGACGCCGTGCCAGCGCTGCAGGGCTCGGCAGGTGGCCAGCACGGCGGGGTGCTCGGTGACCTGGGTGATGACGTGCGGCCGCTCGATACCGGAGGCGAGGACGGTGCCGCGCAGGGCGAGGTTGTTGGCTTCCGAGCCGCTGCCGCAAAAGACGATGCCGTCGGCGTCCACGCCGAGCAGCGTCGCCACCTGGGCGCGAGCCTGTTCGAGGGCACGGCGGGCCGAGGCGCCGTAGGGGTAGCTGCTGGATGGGTTGCCGAAATGGTGGAGCAGGTAGGGCTGCACCGCCTCGACCACGGCAGGGTCGACCGGGGTAGTGGCGTGGTAGTCGAGGTAGATCGGCCCACCCGCGAGAGCGGGGTGGATGGCGGTCATGCTCCGGTACCTGTTTCCAGCGGGAGTTCGGCGGCCCGCCATTCGAGCATGCCCTCGGCCAGGGGGCGGGCGCGGCGGCCCTGAGCGGTGAGCAGCCGGACCGCGTCGTGCGCGAGCACGCAGTAGGCGCCCCGGCAGTAGGCGACGATCTCCGTCTTGGCGGGCAGGTCACCGATGCGGTCGGCGAGCTGATCCAGCGGGATGGAGACCGCCCCGGGCAGGTGCCCGGCGGCGTACTCCTCGGCGGGGCGCACGTCGAGCACGGTGACCCGGCCGAGCTTGACCCGGTGCAGCAGTTCGTCGCGGTCGACCGGCTCCGTGTCGGCCGGGCCGAGGTAGGCGGTGCGGGCGGCTTCGACGTCGGGCAGGTGGGCGGCGGCGACCGTCTGCAGCCGGGTGTAGAGGTCGGCGACATCGCCGCCGGCGAGGCGGTAGTACACCTTGGTGCCGTCCTTGCGGGTGGCGACCAGGTTGGCCTGCTTGAGGGTCTGCAGATGCGCCGAGCAGGTGGTGACGCCGAGCGCGGCGGCGCGGGCGAGGGCGTCGACGGTGCGTTCGCCCTGGGCAAGCAGGTCGATCAGCTCCAGCCGCTTCGGGCTGGACAGCGCCTTGCCGACCCGGGCGAACTGCTCGAACAACTCGTCCTTGCGTTCCCGGCTACCCATGCCTCGTCCTTCCGCGGAGATCGTGCCGGTCGATTCTCGTGCACCGCGACGCCGGTCAGAAGGTGAGGACCTTGTCCGCCCACGCGGTGTCATCGGCGCAGTCGGTCAGGGTCGCTGGTGCGGTGCCGTCGACCAGGACGGTGTCGGCCAGGCCGCGGGTCTGGAGGCAGGACTTGCACGCGCGGAGCGTCGCGCCCGCGCGCACGGCGGCGGCGACCAGTTCGGTGATGTCCTGACCTTCCGGCCCGCGTTGGCTGGGGGCGGCGCAGGCGACCGCGTCACCGAAGCAGTACAGGCGCACCTGCGTGTCGGGGCGTTCGGCGAGCGCGCCGGCCAGGCGCAGCCCGTTGAAGGTCCGCTCGGTGCCCGGCCCGTCGTTCAAGATCACGGTGTACTTCACGAACCAACCTCTTCCCATATTCCAAAGTTCTTTGGAGGACTGTATGTTCGTGGAGCTGGGAAGTCCAGCGCACCGCTGAAAGGAACCCGCGATGAGCGCACCGCCGATCCACCCCCTGGTGGACGAAGGGCTGGGCAACACCGCCTGGCTGGTCGAGCTCGGCGACGGCCGCGCCCTGGCGGTCGACCCGCCCCGGGATCTGCGGGCGCTCCGCGCGGTCGCCGAGCGGCGAGGGCTCACCGTCGCGTACGCCGCCGACACCCACCTGCACGCCGACTTCCTCACCGGCGCGGTGCAGCTCGCCGCCACCGACCGGGCCACGATCCTCGCGTCCGCCGACGGCGGGCGGGCCTTCGACCACCGCGGATTGCACGACGGTGACGAGGTCGACCTCGGCGGGCTCACCCTGCGCGCCTTGACCACGCCGGGGCACACCGACGAACACCTGTCGTTCCTGCTCCTCGACGGCTCCACCCCGTTGGGCGTGTTCACCGGCGGGTCGCTGATCGTCGGCTCGGCCGCCCGCACCGACCTGCTCGGCGCCGACCGCACCGAGGAACTGGCCCGCGCCCAGTACGCCTCGCTGCACCGCCTCGCCGCTCTAGCCGACGCGACCGCGGTGTGGCCCACCCACGGCGCCGGGTCGTTCTGCTCCGCCCCACCCGGCGCGGCCCGCAACTCCACCATCGGCACCGAGAAGGCCACCAACCCACTCCTTGCCGTCCCCGACGCCGACGCCTTCGTCGCCCAGCTCGTGGGCAGCCTCGGCTCCTACCCCAGCTACTTCGCCCGGCTCGGCGAAATCAACCGACGCGGTCCCGCCGTCATCACCGACACGCCGACCTTGCCGGCTCTCGACGTCACCACGGTGCGTCGGCTGCTCGCTGACGGCGCGGTGGTCGTCGACGTACGCCCAGTCGCCGACATCGCCGCCGGCCACATCCCCGGCGCCATCGCCAACCCGCTCCGTCCCCAGTTCGCCACCTGGCTCGGCTGGCTCGTCGCCCCGGACACCCCCGTCGTGGTCGTCCGCAACCCCGACCAGGACCCCGCCGACATCGCCTGGCCCGCGATCAACATCGGCCTCGACCACATCGTCGGCGAGCTGGCCGGTGGCATGCCCGCCTGGCGCGCCGCCGCAGGCCAGGTGACCACCACCCGACTGGTCACCCCCGACCAGGTACCCGCTCGGGGCGTGCTGGACATCCGGCAACACGCCGAGTACACCGCCGGGCACCTGCCCCGCGCGCGGCATCTTGAACTCGGCCACCTCGCACAGCAGGCGAATGCGGTGCCGGGCAAGGCGCTCACCGTCATGTGTGGACACGGCGAACGCGCGATGACCGCGGCCACGCTGCTCGAACGCGCCGGGCACCGCGACCTGAGCGTGCTCGTGGGCGGCGCCGAGGACTGGGCCGCCGCCACCGGTCAGCATCTGGAGGAAGGCGCATGACCAGCCCCGTGACCGCCCCGAAGCTCCGGTTGGGGCTGCGCGCCAACCTCGCCCAGTTCAGCCTGCTCGTCGCGGTCAACGCCCTCGTCGGCGGCCTGCTCGGTCAGGAACGCACCGTCCTGCCCCTGCTGGCCGAACGCGAGTTCCACCTCACCGCCTACACCGCCGCCCTCACCTACATCCTCGCCTTCGGCGCCACCAAGGCCATCACCAACTTCTTCGCCGGCACGTGGGCCGACTGCTACGGCCGCAAACCCGTCCTGCTCGCCGGCTGGCTCATCGGCATCCCCGTCCCACTGATGATCATCTGGGCGCCGTCGTGGGGCTGGATCGTCGCCGCCAACGTCCTCCTCGGCGTCAACCAAGGGCTGGCCTGGTCCACCACCGTCATCATGAAGATCGACCTCGCCGGACCGTCGCGGCGCGGCCTCGCCATGGGCCTCAACGAAGCCGCCGGCTACCTCGCCGTCGCCGGCACCGCCCTGGCCACCGGCTGGCTCGCCGCCGAACACGGGCTACGCCCTGCACCGTTCCTGCTCGGTCTCGCCTACGCCGGCCTCGGCCTCGGCCTATCCGCATTCTTCGTCCGCGAGACCCGCGAGCACGCCCGCGCCGAGGCCGCCGCCCACCAGCCGGTCGACGGAGCCCACCATGGCGAGCTGCGCACCGGGCAGATCGCCGCCCTCGTCTCCTACAAGGAGCCGGCGCTGGCCTCGGCCAGCCAGGCCGGCATGGTCAACAACCTCAACGATGGCCTCGCCTGGGGCCTGTTCCCGCTGATGTTCGCCACCGCCGGACTGTCGCTGACCCAGATCGGCGTCCTCGCCGCGCTCTACCCCGCCGTCTGGGGCCTGGGACAGGTCGCGTTCGGACCCGCCTCCGACCGATACGGGCGCAAACCGTTCATCGTCGCCGGCATGCTGACCCAAGCCGCCGCACTGGCCGGCTTCGCCGCCGCCGACTCCTTCGCCGCCTGGATCGCCGCCGCGGTGCTGCTCGGCCTCGGCACCGCTGCCGTGTATCCCACCCTGCTCGCCGCGGTCGGCGACGTCGCGCATCCGGCCTGGCGCGCCCGCGCCGTCGGCGTCTACCGGCTCTGGCGCGACGGCGGCTTCGCCATCGGCGCCATCCTCGCCGGCATCGTCGCCGACCTCGCCGGCATCCGCGCCGCCATCTGGGTCGTCGCCGGTCTCACCGCCGCCTCCGGGCTCCTGGCGTGGGTGCGGATGTACGAAACACACCCACGCAGGTAACCGCTCGACCGCGAAGACCACCGGGGACCTGCCGCTCGCCCACGCCTGCCCGGGTCGGTGGAGAACTCGGCCAAGTCGACACTGGCGAGTTAATGCCGGCGCAACCTTCCCCTCTCTCCCTATACGGTGGATCGCCGACGAGGGAGGTCGGATGGAAGACGTCAAAGCCACGCTCCGGGAACTACGGTCGTTGCGTTTCGATCCACCGGGCCATGCCAAGAAGGGAGCCCGGCGCACCACGTTCCAGGCCGCACTCGAGCAGTGTGAGCAGTTCCTGGCGGCGGCCGGCGACGCCGGCTACGCGACCCGGCCGGTGCAACTGTTCTACGCGCTGTCGCAAGCCTGCCGGGCCGTCGTGGCGGCGTCTCCCCGTATCGGCAACCAGCAGTGGAACGTGCACGGACACGGGCTCAGAGCCAGAACCAGCTCCACGTCTGTCGCCGACACCACCGTAGCGGCCTCCGAGTCCGGTCTGTTCCAGTCAGTGGCGACGGCTCTGCAGGTCGAGGCTTTAGCTCCTGATGACGTGGTGAGCCTGCGCGAGCTGTGGCCGCTGCTCCCGGAGATGGCAGGCGTGGCACTGCCAGGGAACTTCTCGACTCCGGCACTACTTTTCATGCCGTCGAACTGGCCCAACCCCGGACCATTTTCGCAAGCCGAACTCCACTGGATCCCGACACAAGTCCGAGAGCGCTACGGCCACGACCGTACGCGCGTAGGCGACTTCTTGAAGCAGTACCCTGCCCTGCACAATTGCGAAATCACACGCCACGGAATTACGGCTGAAAGGGTCAAATGGATTGAGCATCCTCTAGGGCTGTCCCTGGATGTGGAGTGGCGCTCCAACGACTCGCCGGTTCGCGTGTTCGAATCCCAGAGCACGCGCAATCTCGGCCTGGTCCCCTACTGCGGACCAGATGACTGGTACGTCACGCCGCCACTGGGGCAGATGCGGCAAGGATTGCACCCATTCCTCGCCTTGTGGGCAACGCTCCTAGCCCTGTCCTCCCTGGCACGGTATGAGCCCGCCCCATGGTCGCGGATGATTGACATCGATCGTTCGGCTGAGGCGAACGCGCTGGAGCACCTGCTGGACAAGGCTGCCGAATCGATCTCTCGCTCAGTACTGAACGTTCTTACCTTGTCAACCGCCGAAGGCCGACCAAGCGTTGCAGCAGGCGGTTCACCATCCGACGATGAGCACCCGCGCGGATGATCAGGACCTGGTTCGGACGGGACTAACGGCCATCGGTGCTCGCCTAGGCTCGTTTGTCCCGCCTGCTCCACACGCATGCGGCGGCGGGCAGGGGCGCGAGCAGAGCCGGACCGACCTCGAGGCAGCTCAGGCGAAACGGTGGGCCTAGCCGAGGTGACGGCAGGGCACTCCGGTCCGGCACGACCTGCACCGTGCCCGGCCCTCCCACCTCAGGCAAGGAAGCCAGGCACCCGATCGGCGCAGCTGCGTCAACGGGCGTAGGGCATTCGGATCGGGCGCCTGGTTCTGTTTCCTTGCCCGTGGCGCCGTCGGGCCGGGCAGTGTCGCGGTAGTGCCGACACGGCGCCAAGCGCGCCAGGAATAGCCCGCGCTGCTGCCCGTACCCGCGAGCCCATACGGCGAAAGAGCACGGGAGGCACACAGATGCATGGCGATGAAAGGTAGACTGAAGCACATGAACACTCGATGCACATGTTGCATCGGTGCAACGCGTGGGGGTTCAAGTCCCCCCTCGGACACGTTAACCCCCACCAAGGTCATTCACGTTTCGGATGACCTTGGTGGGGGTTAAATGCTTTCTGCCGCTGGTGCGGAATCGCCAGCCCTGGCAGCGGCAACTCGGCAGAGACTAATGGGCGAGAACGCTGCTCCGGGGTCTCATCGGCCGCTTCGATCGGCACCCCCTCCTCCCCCGCCGCACTGGCCATGTCGCTGGAGTCGACAGTTAGGCGCGGCTTCGTCTGAGGCTCGGCCGTGGGATCGGCGCCGACGTCGAGGGTGATGCTGACGGGCGTGCACACGATGGTGATCTTTCGCTGCCGCAGCCGAGCGGCGAGGTCCTCGGGTGTGAGCGCTTCCGGAGCCATGCCGATGAGATGGGCGAACTGGATACAAGCCTGCTCCAGCACGTGTTCCTCGCGCAGGTAGAGAGTCTTGGCGCGATCCAGCTGGACGTCGCTGCCGCTGGTGCGACCGTGTCGGCACCGGTAGCCGGCACGGCCGTGCACCCACTGCCCTTCCAGACGACGTCGGCACAACCCACAGATCACCAGGCCGGTGAGCCGATACCGATGCAGGTTGCCGTCATCGGGGACGTCGAGGGCGCTGATCTGCTGGGTGCGCAGGAAGTCCTGCTCGCTGACCAGCGCCGGGTGCACCACGACCGTGGAGATCACCCACTGGTCGCGCTGGTTCCAGTGATGCGACGGCCTGCGTCCGGGCGGCCGGCTGGTCTTGTCTCCCGGGCGGGTCTCATGGTGGTCGATGCCCTGCCGGTTCCACACTTGCCGACCGGTGTAACGCGGGTTGCTCAGGATCGCCGCGACCGTGCGCACCGTCCAGGCAGCGCCGCTGCGATGAGTGTTGCGGGCCCGGTCGTGCGCCGACGGCGGAAGCACCCCGTTCGCGTTCAACGTCCGGGCTATGCCTGCCACGCTGCATCCGGCCAGTCGCTGCGCGAACATCCACCGGACCGTGGGTGCGGTCTCCGGATCCGGGTCGAGGCGATGCAATCTCCTGCCCCACCGGGCGTGTGCGGCGTTCGGATGCGGACCCGCGTCCACGAGCCGGTACCCGTACGGCGGTCGGCCGCCCAGATGCCGGCCTTGGTCGCGGGCTTGGACCCGCATCGCCGCCGTCGTGCGAAACCGCGAGCGGAGGATCTCCCGCTGCGACTGATGGCCCAGCATCAGCACCAGCGCCTGATGCACCGGGTCAGCCGCGTCGACCGGACCGCCAGCCTCCGGCAACCACACCTGGATGCCGTGCTCGTCGAATAGCGGGAGCAGCTCTTCGAACTGCCCGGCGGAGAACGCCCGCTCGAACTCACCCACGACGAGCGCATCGAACGGCCGACCCGCTTGCGTGATTGCCGCTAGCAGGGCCGCGGCCTGTGGGCGCTGTCCCCACGGCAAGCTCCGCGAGCAACCCACGTCGAAGAAGCTCGCGACGATGACACCGTGCCCGGCGGTCAGCCGCAGCGCGCTGTCGAGTTGCCAGGCTCGCGAGGACAGATCGTCCTGGTACTCCACCGTCGACATCCGCCCGTAGAACGCGAACCGCAGCCCGCCCATATGGGTCGGGAGGCAGCGGCCCCTGACTCGGACCGGGCCGGTCGTTGGTGGGCTAGTCAGCCACGCGGTGAGCGGGTCGCAGGTGTCGGCAGGGAGGGTCATGACGCTCACCTCATCCGGTCCGGATACCGGTGAGAGCCCACCGGCGACAACGGATGACGCGGCAGCGACCGCGATCACCTGGCGGAGTGACCCCTATGTCCGGGACTGGTGCTCGCTCAGCCGTGCCAATAGTCGCGCTCCGGCAGGAGAACCCAGGTGTCGGACGGGCCGGTGACGGGGCGGGCGTCGGGTGGGCGTAGACCTACGTAGGCGCAGGCGTAGGCGGCGGGGCTCGAGCGGTACAGGTAGCTGAGCAGGACCTCGTCGCTGGTGGCGTCCTCGCCCGGGTCGCCGCCAGGGTGCAGGTCCCAGCCGGATATCTGCCCGTCGGTGAAGATGCTGCCTTGGTTGCCGCTCTTGGGGTTGGCGTACAGCCCGTAGGCGATGGTTCCCGCGGACATTGTGCGTCCGACGACCGGGGCCACTGGCTGGTAGCCCACGGTTGGATGACGATGCATCCGCCGGGCACGTTCGTGATCCCGACGAGCCGCAGGTGCGCGGCACCTCGCCGGCCGGCGAGGTCGCGTCCGGATCCGTGGGAACCGGTGCGACGCCGGCGGACGATGCTCGCGTCTGACGGAGCTCGTCGGTAATGACAATCCCTTTGTGGGTGGGCCCGCGCGGGCACCTTCAGGGCTGTCGTCGATTCCGGGATGGCCCCACCGTACTCCGGTTCGGCTCCCCCGGGCTTGCCGGCCCGGCCGGGCCGGCAGATGTCTCAGAAGACGCACCAGCTCAGCGTGCCGCGTGTTCGGCGCGGGCCTGCGCGCCTACCCGGTGCAGGTGCTGCAGCGCTTGCCGGTACGACGTGCGGAGGCTGGTCTGCTCGTAGGCGACGCCGATGTCGGCGCAGTATGTCTGCACGATGGGTTGGGCCTTGCGCAGATTGGGGGTCGGCATGCCGGGGAACAGGTGGTGCTCGATCTGATAGTTCAGGCCGCCCAGCGCAGCATCGGTGAGCCAGCCACCGCGGACGTTGCGAGAGGTCAGTACCTGCTTGCGCAGGTAGTCCTCGTCGCCGGTCGGGTGCGGCATGCCCTTGTGATTGGGTGCGAAGGTCATGCCGAGGTAGACCCCGAACAGCGCCTGGTGCAGCAGGAGGAAGGCAATCGCCTGCAGGGGTAACAGGACGATCAGGAGCGCGGCGAGGTAGCCGATGGCGTGCAGGATCAGCAGTGCGCTTTCTAGGCGGGGGCGCTTCACTGTGCCGTTGCGCAGGGCCTTGATGCTCGAGACCTTCAGGTCGACGCCGAGCAGGGTGAGCAGCGGGAAGAACAGTGCCGCCTGGTGCCGGGTGATGAAGCCTTTGAGTCCGCGCCGGCCGAGGGCGGACTCGGTGGCCCAGATGAGTACCTCCGGTGCGACGTCGGGATCGAGGTCGTCGTGGTTGGGGTTGTTGTGGTGCCGGGTGTGCTTATCCACCCACCACCCGTAGCTCATCCCCACGCCGAGGTTCCCGGCGATTCGCCCGGCGACCTCACTGGGGCGCTTGGTGCGGAACACCTGGCGGTGCGCCAGATCATGGGCGACGAGCGCGACCTGGGCGAACGTGACGGCAAGGAACGCCGCAGTCAAAAGTTGCCACCAGGACGAGCCGACGAGGAAGAACGCGGTCCAGCCGCCGAGGAACATGAGCGCGACGACGCTCAGCCGGGCGAGGTAGTAGGCGGGCCGGCGTTGCATCAGCCCCTCGCTGGTGATCCGGCGCGACAGCACGGCGAAGTCGCTGCCGGACTTTCTCACCCTCGCGGCGGGCGCCGGCATCTTCGTGATCGTCATACCTCTATGAAACCGGTTGGAGCGGCGATCATCAGGAGTGCTACGTCCTACGGGCCCGGGGTGCTAGCACCACCATGGAAGCTGCCTGGGCGGGCACTATGTGAGCTGTGGACATGCGTGTGAGCGGTGCGCGGCTGGCCCGATGGGCCCGGCGCGGTGTGCGGGGCGTGTTGCGCGGCATGGCCGCGATCGGTCTGGCGTTCACCAATATCCCGCTGCTCGTGGTGTCGGTCGTCGCATTGGCCCTGACGCCAGTACCGTTCCTCGGTCTGGCGTTGGTGCCCTGGGCGATGACGCTGGTCCGGATGCGCACCGATCTGGAGCGCCGACGTGCCTCGGCGACCGGTGTGCTGGTGACCCGTCCGTACCTTCCGCCGCCGGACGGGGCGGTGGCCGGTGGCTGGCAGCGTTTCCGGTGGACCGTGACGGACCCGGCCACCTGGCGTGACCTCGCCTGGCTCGCACCCGGCGCGATCGTCGCGCTCAGTCTCGGGACCATCGGCGTCCTGATGCCGCTGTACGGCCTGGCTGGTTTGACTTTGGTGCCGGTGTGGATCTGGCTCGGTACCGGCTGGTACGGCTACGCCGCCATCTGGTCCGTCGACAGCTTGCCCACCGCCTTACTCTGCCTGCCGCAAGGCGCGATCTTCCTTGCCGCCGGGCTCTGGGCGACACCCTGGCTACGCCGCGTGGATGCACTCTTCGCCCGGCTCTTCCTCGCCCCCACCAGGGCGGCGGAACTGCGGCTACGCGTCACGCAACTGACAGTGACACGGGCTGACACGGTAGACGCCCAGGCGGCCGAGTTGCGGCGCATCGAACGAGATCTGCACGACGGCGTCCAGGCCCGCCTGGTCTCCCTGAGCATGACGATCGGCCTCGCAGACGAACTCATCGACCATAACCCGGCCCAGGCCCACAGACTGCTCGCCGAAGCACGTGAGTCCAGCGGCACCGCTCTGGTCGAGCTCCGCCACCTCGTGCGCGGCATTCACCCGCCGGTGCTCGCCGAACGCGGACTCGGCGGCGCGGTTCGCGCACTGGCGCTCAGCCTGCCGCTGCCGATCACCGTCGAGGTCGACCTGCCGGGACGGCCCGACCCGCCGGTGGAGTCCGCGGCGTACTTCGCGGTCGCCGAGGCGCTGACCAACATGATCCGACACAGTCGCGCCCGCACCGGATCGGTGTCCATCCGCCACGCGGACGGCGTACTGACAATGGTGGTCACCGACGACGGCGTCGGGGGTGCCGACCCCGCGGCCGGCACCGGATTGGGTGGCATCCGACGCCGCCTCGCCGCATTCGATGGCAAGATCGCGCTGTCCAGCCCACCCGGGGGACCCACCGTCGTCACCATGGAGGTGCCGTGCGCGTTGTCATCGCCGAGGACCAAGCCCTCCTCCGAGACGGACTGACCCGGCTGCTCCAAGCCTTCGATTTCGACGTCGTCGCAGCCGTGGACGACGGACCCGCGGCGCTGCCCGCCCTGACCACACATAAGCCCGACGTGGCCGTCGTCGACGTTCGCCTCCCGCCGACGTTCACCGACGAAGGGCTACAGGCCGCGCTCGCCGCCCGAACCCAGATCCCCGGCCTGCCGATCCTCATGCTCTCCCAGCACGTCGAGCCGCTCTACGCCCGGGAATTGCTCAGCACCCCGCACGGCGGCGTCGGCTATCTACTCAAGGATCGGGTGTCGCATGTCGGCGAGTTCGTCGATGCCGTCCGGCGGGTCGCCGGCGGCGGCACCGCCATGGACCCAGAAGTCATCACACAACTGCTCGCCCGCCGAGAGCCGCTGGCGGTACTCACCATCCGGGAACGTGAAGTGCTAGGCGAAATGGCTCAAGGCCGCTCCAACGCGGCGATCGCGAGCAACCTCCGCATCACCGAGAAATCCGTGAGCAAACACATCAACAACATTCTCACCAAACTCGACATGCCGCCCTCCGACGACGACAACCGGCGCGTCCTCGCCGTCCTGGCATACCTCAACGCCTGAACGCAACAGACACCAGACAACCATCATGCGATCCGCACCGTGCGGACCCTCTCCCGGGCTCGCGGCAGTGAGGCTTATCCAACGACGGATAAGATGCGGTACCTGAACACGGATGCCCTTGTGGTATCCGTATCACTCGTGGGGGTTCATCCCCCCACGGGGGTCCGTACCAAGATCGGGTGTTTCCGGCTTCTCGGTTAGTAGGTCTCGGCGGCCGGCCAGCGGTCACCGAAGGTGATGGCGAAGGCGTTCAGGACGGGCTTCCAGCGCGTCGTCCATCGGGCGCGGCCGGTCCCGGTCGGGTCCAGGCTGCGGGTCACAAGATACACGCATTTCAGCGCGGCTTGCTCGCTCGGGAAGTGCCCACGGGCACGTACGGCCCGGCGGTAGCGGGCGTTCAAGGATTCGATTGCGCTCGTGGAACAGATCACCCGGCGGATTTCGATGTCATAGTCAAGGAACGGAATGAATCAGTTCCATGCGTTACGCCACAGCCGGATCATCGCCCGGTATTGGCTGCCCCACTCCTCTTCCAGTTCCTCCCTGCGGCCAGCACCGTTTGCGCGTTGACGGCCGGGTAAATCGGTTTGCCGGGTGTAGTGGCTGGTCTGGGCGGTGTCTTGGTGTCTGCGGCGGTAGCTGGACCATTCCCGTCGGCGTCGGCGTCGACGGCTCCGAACCCGGCCTCGCCGTCAGCACACCCGATCTGAGCTTGACTGGCGCGGTCGGAGTGAGCGCACATTCGTACAATCGTCCCGGCGTTGGCGGCGCAAGCTTCCATGAGGCGCAGCGAGCTGTCGGCCTTCGCATTCCCAGCGCTCCTCGGCGCCATCGGAGCTTGGCTCGTCAGTAGTCGCCTCGGACCCCGGCCTGGGTTGGCCGGGCGGCTGCCCAGAGTTGACGAGCAGTACGACCGGCTCGTCGTCGGCGCAGAACGCAGTGACCATCGTCGGCTCGAATCGCACCAGGGGCGGTCCGGACGAAGGTGGCACGTTCAGTGACGTCACGGGAACTCCCCTCCTCGGGACCACGCCGGGCACGGGGTGCACTGTGCCGAGCGGCAGGCTGGGAGCCCGGTGGCGATCCGGCCACGGCGCTCCCAGCGAACAACGGTGTGTGTCAGTGGTGCACTCGGAACTGGATTCGCTGCTCCAGGTAGTCGATGTCGTACAAGACGATGTACTCGGTGCCGTCGGGAACGTTGCGGGCCAGGACGGTACGGTGCCCGCCGCATGCGGTGACCGGTTCGGTGTAGGTGAGGCTGCCGTCTTCGGTCAGCGGATAGAACCCTACGAGGAAGGTCTGACAGCGGTCGGACGGGTTGGCCGGGTCCTTGATGTGGGACACGCTGATGGTGCGACAGCGGGAGTCGGGCACGGTGAGGACCGCGGTGCCGACGCGCCCGCCTTCGTAGAAGCCGGCCTCGGGTTGCACCGACACGCACGTGCGGTGCCCGTGATGGCCGGCAGCTGAGGCAGCCGCGGGTATCAAGGCGGTGGAGAAGACCATGGCCAGAATGGCCAGTAAGTAGGTCGGGCGTCTCATGTGGGACCTCCGTTCAGAATGGGGAGGCGCGGCCGGACGGCCGGGTCAGCTGGTCGGTAGGTCGGACTCCCCCGTCACCGTGCCGGTGGGCGCGATGACCGCGGTCGCCGGATCCTGGCCGCCGGTGTCCAACCGGAACGGCGGGTAGGCGTCGGTCATCAGCGCGGTGTACGCGGCGACCCGCAGCACCCACCGGTTCAGACCCAGGATGAAGTCGAACAGGCCACGCGGGTACCGGCCGGTGACGGCCAGAACGATCGCGGCGACCAGCACCAGCAGCCCGATCAGGCCGCCACCGGTCCAGCTGTAGTTGTCGGTATCGGAGTTGACCGCGAACCAGGCGCCTCCGCCGGCGAGGATGCCGACGATCAGCAGGTGCGGCAGGGCCAGCAGCCACCACTTCACCAGTACCAGCCCACGCGACAAGTGCTTCGGGTAGGAGACCTCCAGGTGCGCCGGATACTCGGCCACCTCGGCAAGGGTGAACGGCGGGTACCGGTCGGTGCCCAGCGCGCTGTAGGCGTAGTAGTTGACCCGCCAGGTCCAGCGCATCACACCGACGTTGAAGTCGAACATCCGCCGGGGGTACCGGCCGGTGAACAGGATCGCGAAGAACGCGACCACGGACACCACGCAGAAGGCGATCCACAGGGCGAGCAGGACGATGAAGTGCGGAACGGCGAGAACCCACTTCACCAGCCACAGCCAACGAGACAGGTGTGAGTCCAGACGCGCATCCACGCGAACCGGATAGGCGGTCGTTACGGTCATGATTGTTGGACCTCCAACGGATCTGTCGGCGCCCTGACCCTCCGGGCACGGAAGCGCCCAGCCGGATCAGACGACTGATGTACCGGCTCCGTCCGGAGTCCGTGGGGCGAGGGCTGAGGCCCCCGGATCCGCCGCACCTCGCCGTCGAGATGACATACGGGTGGGGGTGTTTGCCACCGCTCGGCCCTCAGAGGAGGCAGTTCCGCTTCCGGCTACCGAGGTCTGGGGCAGCGCGCCCGGGCGGCGCCGGTCGTCAAGTCAGCTGACGAATCGATCCATCCTTGACGTTACGCGCTATTCGCCTGCATGGTCCGCCGGCGTGCCAGCGCCTATTCCCAGATCTCGCGTAACCGCGCGATCTGACTGGCCGGCGCAGGGATGCTGCGGTATCCAGTTGGTCGAGGTCTTGATGACTATGCCCGAACCCGCGAACCGTGCTTCTTCGATGACTCTCATTCCGGGCACCGTCGGCTCCGGCCCCTCGGCGGGCGGGCATGGCGCCAACCCGCGCGCCCGAACCCGGCCCTACCGAATCGGCGTTTGCCTGTCGTCGGACCTCACGCTCGCCAACCTCTCCGCTTGCCGTTCGTCGAACGCCAGCGCACCACCGCCGGCTACCCCGTCGTCGAAGGCGAACCCAAGACCGTCGCCGGCCGCCAGGCCGTCACCCTCGGAAACACACCGTCGCGATTCTGCGCGCGCACCGCCGTCACCAGCTCGCCCACCGCGACAGGCGCCACGGCAACGGCCAGGTGTGGATGGACTCGGGCTACGTGTTCACCCGCAAAGACGGCGAACCGATCCACCCGCGCTACGCCACCACCCGATCCCGGATCCTCGCCAACCGCGCTGGCCTACCACCGGTCCGGCTCCACGATCTACGGCACGGCGCCGCGTCCCTCACCTGCGAAGCCGGCGCTGATCTGAAGACGCTGCAGGATCTGCTCGGGCATTCCAGCATCGTGGTCACCGCCGACACCTACACCAGCGTCCTCCCCGACAGCCAGCGCCGCTGCGCCGACGCCACCGCCACCCTCGTCCTGGCCGCGGCCCGACACACCCGCATTGACACCCATGTGGCACCCAGCTGACACCCACCGTCCGATAAGGCTGGACAGCAAGAAGGGCCTGACCTGCGCTTCCGCAGTTCAGACCCGTCTAAATCTTGTGCGCCCGAAGGGACTCGAACCCCTAACCTAATGATCCGTTGGACCTCGGCCGAGCAGCCTGGACAGCGAGGCGGCTCGATGGCAGGTAGTCTGGTGGCTGTCGCTCCAGACCCTGGCGGCTCCACCCGCCGCCGGCGGGTGCCCTCCAGAGAGCAGACAATGAATATCCCAAAGACCGTTATCATCGCCGTGCCTCGCGAGCCGGGCCAGAACGACAGGGCCGATGTCGTCGACCGGGAACTACCCGACTTCATCAAAACTTCTCGGCATGGCGGACTGTTGGCCACGCTCCACGTCGATCCGGCCGCCGCGGAGCCGGCGTGAGGGTCGGCATCCTGGGGCCGGTGGCATGGCGAACTCCGCCCCACGCCTACGGGCCCTGGGAACAGGTCACGGGTCTCCTCGCGGACGGCCTCGTCGCCGCAGGAGCTGACGTGACGCTGTTCGCGACCTTGGACTCGATCACCACGGCCCGGCTCGACGGCGTGTGCCCCCGCGGGTACGCGGACAACCCGTCGGTTGACGGCCGGGTCGCCGAGGCGATGCACGTCTCGCACTCCTTGGCCCGGTCAGGCGAGTTCGATATCGTGCACAGCCACCTCGACTGGTTGCCTCTCGCCTTCGCGCAACACTGTCGCGCGCCCCTGGTCACGACCGTGCACGGGTTTTCCGGCCCCACGATTTTGCCTGCCTACCGGGCGAGCAGATCCGCTTTGGTGTCGATCTCGGATGCCGATCGCAGCCCGGAACTCGACTATGTGGCGACGGTGCATCACGGTGTGGATGTGGACGGGCTCCCGTTTACCCCGTCGGCAGGGGCGGGGCTGGTCAGCTTCGGCAGAATCCACCCGGACAAGGGCACCCACACGGCGATCGAGATCGCCCGCCGGGCCGGGCGCACGCTCACCATCTGCGGAATCGTCCAAGATGCGCGGTATTTCACCGAGATGGTGGCACCGCACATCGACGGCGAGCGCGTGCTCTTCCTGGGCGCGGTGGGGCCCCGACGTCGCAGTGAGATCCTCGGCGGTGCGCTGGCCCTGCTGCATCCGATCGACTTCGATGAGCCGTTCGGCTTGTCGGTGGTGGAATCCATGGTCTGCGGCACGCCGGTCATCGCCTACAAACGTGGCTCCATGCCCGAGATCGTCGACGAAGGTGTCACCGGCTACCTCGTACGCGGCGTCGACCAGGCCGTTGCGGCCGTGGGCGCGGTTCGCATGATCGACCGGGCCGGGTGTCGGGCCCGCGCCTGCCAGCGCTTCGGCGCGAACCGGATGGTCGCCGATTACCTGGCCGTCTACGAGCAACTCATCGGCTGACGCGTCCGCTCACTACTTCATCCACTTTCTCGGCAGGGCCGGCTCCTCAGGGCGCCGGCCCCTCGTCCGCCACACACGCTGGCGGATCGGAGCCGTCACCGCGTGAGGTCACCCACCGTGTCAATCGCGATGGGGCCGACAACCAGAAGGCATTCCCTATGATGATCAGGTACGGATTTCTCAGCACCCATCCGCCCACCCGCTGTGGTTTGGCGACCTTCAACGCGGCGCTGGCCGCCCATCTCGGCGAGGGCGGCGTCGTGCGGATCGCGGCGAACGGCGACGATCCCACGCCCGTACCCGGCGTGGTGCACACTTGGACGACCACGACGCCGGCCGGCTGGCGCGACAGCGCCGAGGTGCTGAGCACCTTCGACGTCGCCGTCGTCCAGCACGAATACGGCATTTACCCTGGCCGCGACGGCAGCGAAGTCCTATCCGTGCTGCGGCGGCTCACCGTGCCCAGCCTGGTCGTCCTGCACACCGTCCTGACCTACCCCACGGAGAGTCAGAAGTCGCTGCTCGAGGAGATCGTCGCTGCCGCCGACGCGGTCGTGACTATCACCAAGGCCGCGCGCGACCGGCTGCTTGTCGGCTATGCCGTCGACGCCGCGAAGGTCTCCGTGATTCCGCACGGCACCTCCGACTATGCTGGCCCGCCGAGCAGCCGGGGCGCTCAGCCACATCTGCTCACCTGGGGTTTACTGGGACCGGGCAAGGGCATCGAGTGGGCGCTGCGCGGCCTGGCTCGGCTGCGGGACCTGGAACCCCCGCCCGTCTACACCGTGGCCGGGCGGACTCATCCCAAGGTCATCGAGCATCATGGCGAGGCTTACCGGGCGAGTCTGCACCAGCTCGGCGCGGCCCTCGGCATCGCGCACAATGTGCGCTACGAGTCGTCCTACCTCGACGATGCGGCTCTCGGGGAACTCGTCCGCTCCGCCGATATCATCGTGCTGCCGTACGACTCGACGGAGCAGGTCACCTCGGGCGTCCTCGTCGAGGCGGTGGCGGCCCGGATCCCGGTCGTCGCGACCGCGTTCCCGCACGCGGTGGAACTGCTCACCGACGGGCCTGGCCTGCTCGTGCCGCACAAGAACCCGACAGCTCTCGCAACCGCCATCAGGAGAATCCTCACCAAGCCGGCGCTGGCCGCCACCCTGCGCCAACGCAACGGTCACGCCGAGCCGGCACTGCGGTGGCCCGCCGTCGCCCAGCAGTACCACGACGTCGCCGCGAGGCTTGTCGCCGCACACCACCGCCCGGTCGCCGTGGCCGGCAAGTGACGGTCAAGACCACCAGCACGGTGCCGGGGCGCGGCAGATCCGTACCCGCCCCCACCTTCACGCACCTGAGGCGGCTCACCGATGACACCGGCCTGTTCGAGCATGCCCGGCACGCCATCGCCCGCCGTGAGCACGGCTACTGCACCGACGATGTCGCCCGGGGCCTCCTGATCACCAGCCGCGAGGCCGACCCGTCCGCCGAGGTGCTCCGGCTTGCGGAACGCTATCTCAGCTTCCTCACGCACGCGCAGGACGCCGAGGGCGCCTTCCACAACCGACTCGCGTTCAACCGGGACTGGACCGACCAGCCCGGCCACGGGGACTGGTGGGGGCGCGCCCTCTGGGGCCTCGGGACCGCTGCGGCCCGCAGCCCGGCGCCGTGGATCCGCCAGGAAGCCCTCCTCGCATTCACCCGAGGAGCCTCCTGCCGGTCCGTCGCCCCGCGAGCAATGGCATTCGCCGCACTCGGTGCCGCGGAACTGCTCCGCGTTGACCCCGGCAACGAGCCGGCCGCTGCCCTCCTAGGCGACGCTGCCGTCACCATCGGTCCTCCGACCCTCGACCGGGACTGGCGGTGGCCGCACGAACGGCTCACCTACGCCAACGCCGCCCTCGCCGAAGCCGTCATCGCCGCCGGCCACCTGCTCGACGACATGCCGGTGCTGGACGCTGGCCTGCGGATGCTGACGTGGCTGCTAGACGTCCAGACCAGCGGCGGCCACCTGTCGGTCGTCCCCGCAGGAGGCTGGGAACGGGGTGGACGCCGACTGCGACACGACCAGCAACCGATCGAGGTGGCCGCTCTGGCCGATGCCTGCGCCACCGCCGCCACCATCACCGGCGACGACAGCTGGCTTGTCGCAGTGCGCCAGTCCATAGGCTGGTTCCTCGGCGACAACGACATTGGCCAGCTCATGTGGGACCCCGCAACCGGCGGCGGCTACGACGGGCTAACCCTGCACGGCCCCAACCTCAACCAGGGCGCCGAGTCCACCCTTGCCCTGATCTCCACCCTCCAGCACCGAACAGCTCTATGAGGCAGGCCTCCGGCGGCGTCGCGGACGAGGTCAGATCCGCATCGTCGCCCTTCCATCTCATTCCATGCCTGGCGAAAAGTGGCGCCCGTCAGACCTCACGACCTTCCCCTGCATCCTTCAACCCGCGCATTCGCACGACATCGATTCGTCGTCGCGATGGCAGATAGGACCTGAGGAGTCGCGATGAGCAGCCATTGTGCTTCTGAACGGCCGGTCCGCTGCCGGATTCGGGCAATCATGACCACAGCTGTGCACGCGGTCGGCGCGCCGCTGCGCGCGCCACGATAGAGGCCATCAGCCCTGGTCGCGCAGCCGACTGTCCAGGAGCGCGGAAAGCTCCCGGGCAAGTGTCCCCAGGCTTTCACCGCGGTACACGCCTGCCAGCTCGTCCAGCAGGCGGGCCACGACCGTGGCCTGAGCCGCCGCCAGCGCCAGCGTTCGTCCCGCGGACCGGTCGCCTTCGACGAGCCGTTCCCGCAGACGTTCGGTCTATTCATCGCGGTCGAGCGGGTTGCCGGAACGATCCCGCACCGCTGCTGTGGGACGCGGTGGTACGTGATCGGCAGCAGGAGCCTTGCTGAACTGGGCGTGTTCGGGGCAGTAGTCAGTCTGTCGGATCGGGTCAGAGGTCCAGCCGACAGCGCGATCACGAGCCCAGGATCGGGCATCCGCGTCATCGCGCCACGCCTCGATGGCCGGCGGCTCCAACTGGATCGGGCATCCCGCCACGTCGCAGCTGAGAACGACCCGCCGCAGCGCGCCTCCCCTGGACAAGTGGATGCTCACTACAGCCCGCTCTCGTGCTCGTCGCACTGCGCGGCCCGACTCATCGGCTGACGGACCGATCACCGCACAATTCGATGCTACTGCCGCTCGCAGCACTTCTCCACCATCGTGGCGCCTGGAAACGGCGTAGGCTCGGTATGCAGTTCGGATTCCCACGACCACGGCGACAATCTCTTTCCTTGCCCCTTGCCCGCATGCCGCCAGCAGGCAAACACGATTCTGCACGTCCACCGGCCCGTTTCAGGGAGGTTCGATCATGTCCAAGGACTCGACGACCAAGGCGAACGTCAAGAAAAAGGGCAAAACCATCAAAGAAAAGCAGACCGCGAAGCGCCTCAAGCGCGCCGAGCTGAGCGGCCAATCCTCGAGGACCCCGACCACGGGGCGCTGAGCACCAGGGGCGGCATCACACCACCGATCCTTGATCGGCCAGTTGAATCAGGACCAGCTCGATGAACTGGTCCTGACCCAGCTGAAGTTGGCCCCTGATCGCGCACGCCAGGTCCACCATGAACATCACCACCACGACCACCGGCGCTACAGCGAAAGCATGAACTGAGCGCCCCACATATCCGTGCGACCCTGTCCGATGCCCGCTGAGCGTTGATCGAAGGACACCTGAACGCCGGCGGGCAGGCGCGCGCACGACCTGCGTGAGGCCTTCAACGCCATCGTGTACGCCACCCGCACCAGCGTCGCGGCGTTACCTGCCGCACGGCTTCCCGCCCTACCAGACGATCTGCGGGCGTGCGGGCGTGCGGGCGCCGCCGCCAGCGCCGCCACCTGGGCGGGGACCCCGGGAAGATCAGTTTCGGCGTCACAGGTTTCAGGGTTGGGGTTGTGTCGCTGAGTTCCGCCGTCACTCCAGGAAGGGCCCTGCCTCGACGCGTTCCGCACTGGTCGGCCGGTGATCAACGTGGACCTGGCCAAGGCCGGACACGGGTGGCCTCGATTCGTACCCCGGGCCGCGGAGGCCGGTCTTCCTGTCCGTGCACGCCTTTCCGCTGCGTTTGCCCGAGCAGGTGATCGGCGCACTGAACGTCTTCGGCACCGCCGAGAGCGGCGAGCTCGCCGACCTCGACGCACCCATCATCCAGGCGCTGGCGGACGTGGCAACGATCGGCTCGTACAGGAGCGTACGATCCGCCGCGCCGAGCACCTCACCGAGCGACCGCGGGGCGCACTCAACAGCCGCATCGTGATCGAACAGGCCAAAGCTGCCATCGTGCAGGCGCGATCCGTCTCCGTGACGACGCCTACGCGATCATCCGCAGGTATGCCCGCGACCACAATCGCCGACCGATGGGCCTGGCACGCGAGATCGTCGAGGATGCCACCAGCCTCCCGGAGCTGTGCCGGCCCTGAACGCACGGGGCCTGGTTCCGGACAGTGTGGCGTTGACCTCGGACTGAGCCGGCCCGTACGGTCAGCCGCTGTGCTCGATCTCGGCGAGCAGTTCAGGCGTACGGCGATTGTCGCTGGCATCCGCGGCGGCCGCCGACACGGCATCGGCTGACGCCTGGCTCGCGTCAGGCGGAACGACCATCAGGTCGAAGCGGTCATGGCCGAACTCGCTGATGATGGTGACCAGCCCGGCGGGCTGAGACGTATACCAGCCCAGCCGCACCACTCGGTGATCGACGGCGGCTCGCCGTGGATGCGGGAGATCCCACTCGGCGGTGTTCAACAGCACGTGCGTGATCTCGCCCCGGCGCCCGGCCAGAGCCTTTACCAGCGAGGGGAGTTCCCCGACGGCGTTCGTCGATCGGGGCCACCAGGCTCCGTCGAGAACGGTGGTGTGGGAAGGATGCGGGTCCAGCCGCAGTCGCACGGCGTCATCCGGCACTCGTACGGCCGGAACGGCGGTGGTCAGGGTCATGACGGTGCCTCTCTGTGGACGACATCCGCGAAATCGAGATCGGGCGCGACACGCGCTCATCGGAGAACGTCGAGAAGCCGGTGTCACTCCACCGTACGCTTCCCGGCGCCGGCCGCGCGTACAGTGGAATGGCGACCGTTGACTCCGTCATCGGTGCCGGCCTCGGTCGGCGCGCGCTCACTCGGTGGATACCGGGAGCGCCCCCTTCACGGCCTCGGTGGACCTCGTCCTCGCCCTTCGTTACCGGGCGGGCCCCGCGCCTGCGTTGGTCCCGGACGACGGGTACGTCCATGGCATCCTTGACCATTCATCCCGAGTCACCGGCTCCGAGCGGACCACCCCGGGTGCGGCTCGAACCGGTCCGGCTCCACCACACACTGCTCGACGGCACCTGGTGGCCGAAGTCGACGGACCTCAACGCGGAACTGCGCGTACTGGTGCCGGCCCTCGAACAGGTCCGCGGGCCGGTGACGCGGCTGCTGCTCGGCGCAGCGAACTGGTCAGCCCGGCCCCATCACATCATCGCGGCCGGCCGCGAGATCACCGTGCGGTACCTGGCCGGTCAGTCCCCGTCCATGATGACCGTGGTCTGCGCCGACGGCGGGATCTTCACCCTGCGGGTGACCCCGCCCGGGACGGCGCCCGACATGCCGGACCGGCCGGAACCCGAACGGAGCGAAGAGATTTGGGAAACCGAGGGAGGCGGGCTCGGCCGGCCGCCGACACGGGCAGTCCGATGATGTCCGCCCCGCCCCGCGCCGTCCGCCCGATCAGCCGCCGCATCACCAACGAGGCCTTCTACCGGGCCGTCGTCGCGGCCGGAAGGGCACCCTCAGCCCACAACATTCAGCCGTGGCGATGGCGGGTGAGCAACGGCATTCTGGACCTGTTCGCAGACGACGCCCGGATGTCCGGACCTTCCGAGTCGGACCGGCGACTCGCCACGATCAGCTGCGGCGCCGCCCTGCATCACGCCCGTCTTGCCCTCGCCGCGCGGGGTTGGCGGGTGACGGTGACCCGCCAGCCCGACGCCGCCGACCCTGGCCACCTCGCGCGCCTGCACATCGACGAAGCCGCCCCGGTAAGCCCGGATACCGCCGAGCTGGCCCGCGCCATCACCCTGCGTCACACGGATCCGCGCCCGGTCACCGGCGACCCGGTCGCACCGGAGGACCTGGACGCCATCACGGCGGCCTTTGAGGCTCAGCACGTCCGACTCGGCGTCCTCCGCCCGGACCAGCTCCTCGAACTCACCGTGGCGACGGCCCACGCCACCAACCTCGCACCGGCGGACGCCCAATGGCATGCGGAACTGGCACTGTGGACCGGCGGTGACCGGATCGCCGGCGCCCGCGACGCCCTGCCCACGCCCCTCGCGCACGGCGAGCACGACCGAGCCTCGACGTTCGCGGTCCTGCACGGCCCCCGGGATCAGGACCTCGACTGGCTGCACGCCGGCGAGGCTCTCTCCGCGGGCGCTCTCGTCGCCACCGGCCTCGGGGTGTCGGTCCTGCCGTTCAGCGCCCCGATCGAGCACGCCGCCGCCCGCGAGACCTTACGACGCGTGGTACCGGAACTCGGCGCTCCGTACCTGATGCTGCGTCTGGGCCGGCACGCAACCGAAACAGCTGCGCCGCACAGTCCACGGCTGACGGCCGCTCAGAGCATCGAGCGTGTACGCCAGGGTGAGCGTGCACGGCCGCTGGTCACCGCGCCTCGGCATGGACGTGTCGGCCGCGACCGGTAGGTGTCTGGCCGAGCCCCGTCGGGGGTCATCGCCGACCTGTACGACTTGGGCGACCCGGACGGGGCGAGCATGCCGTTGTGGTTGGCTACCCGCCGCGCGGCGATCGTGCTGCAGCCACCGGAGCAGCTGGCGTTGTGCCTGCCCACCACGTCGGGCCTGGACCGCCCGCTGCGCCGCGCCGACGCCCAGCGGCAATTGCCGCTGTTCGCGACCACGCCCGAGACCCGGGCCGCGGTCGCCGCCCGACCCCCACTGGCGAAGCAGATGCAGGCCCGGCTACCCGCCCGGCTGGAGTCCGCCCACGTCGCCCGTGACCTGGTCGCCCAGGCCTGCCACACGTGGCACCTGCCGCAGCTGCTGCAACGTTCCCGGCTGGTCATGTCAGAACTCGTTGCCAACGCCGTCGTGCACGCCGGCACGCACCCTCGGCGGCAAAGTCGTCTGGGCCACCGTGCGCCCTCACAAGAATGACTGACCCGGCACAAGGCCAGAACCTGCCCCACCTCGCGCTCAGGTCGGAGCCTGAAGTCGTAGGCTTTCCTGTGTTCGTCCTTACTGACCGGTCCCCCCTTTCGGACCCCGGCGTGGAGGTACCGCCGTGTCACATCGCGCACAGCGGTGTCCCCGCCGCCTCGGCGGCGTGTCGCCGTGTCAGCAGGGCGCAGCCTCCGGTGGCCACCATGGATGATCGCGCCGCCAGGATCCGCACCCTGATCGAGGGGGAGCCGCCCTCGCCGGGCAACCCCGGGGCGCTGCTGCGCCGGGCGTGTACCGCCGCCGCGGACACGTTGACCGCCTCGGGCGCCGGGATCAGCATGATGACCGAGGCAGGAGCACGTGGAATCTACGCCGCGTCCGATCCGCTGACCGAGCACATGGAAGAGCTGCAGTTCGTCCTCGGTGAAGGACCCTGCTGGGACGCGTTCGCCTCCCGGCGGCCGGTGCTGATACCTGACCTGGACCGCGAGTCACCGGCACGCTGGCCGATGTACACCCCGGCCGCCCACGACAGCGGCATCCGGGCGGTCTTCTCGTTCCCGCTGCAGATGGGCGCCGTACGCCTCGGGGTCCTCGACGTGTTCCGGAAACGGTCCGGGCCGTTGACCGGCGATGAGCTCGTCACCGCGCTCACCTTCGCGGAGGTGACCATGACGGCGCTGCTCGACCAGCACGAAGACGCCGCGACGAAGGGCCTCGAAGGCGACCTCGCCGAAACGGTCGAGCACCGCGCCGAGTTGTTCCAAGCCCAGGGCATGGTCATGGTCCAACTGGGGGTACCCATCGGTGAGGCCTCGGCGCGGATAAGGGCGTACGCGTACGCGCACGGACGCCGCCTCGACGACGTGGCCCGCGACGTGGTCGAGCGCAGACTCCATTTCGACCGGGACCTGCCATGACCGCACACTCGACCGCCAGCCAGCCCGGGAGGCAGGCATGATCACCGTATCCGCGCACAAGCTGGCGAAGATCTTCGTCGAGATCGCCGACACCCTCGTCGACGAGTTCGACCTGATCGACTACATGCAGACACTCACCGAACGCGTCACCGAGCTGACCGACGCGGCCGCCGCTGGCATGCTGCTCGCCGACCACCATGGCCGACTGGAATTCATCGCCGGCTCGGACGAAAACGTCACCCTGCTGGAACTATTCCAATTGCAGAACGAGGAAGGGCCCTGCCTGGACGCGTTCCACAGCGGCGAGCCCGTCGTCAATATCAGCCTCGGCGAGGCGGGTGCCCGGTGGCCCCGCTTCGCGCCACACGCCGCGGCAGCCGGTTTCCAGTCGGTGCACGCCTTCCCGATGCGGCTACGCCGGCAGGTGATCGGGGCGTTGAACGTCTTCGGAGACACCCCGGGCAGCGACTTCGAAGATGACGACGCCGCGATCATGCAAGCCCTGGCCGACGCAGCCACCATCGGCCTGCTGCAGGAACGCGCCATCACCCGCAGCGAGGCACTCACCGAGCAACTGCAAGGCGCCCTGAACAGCCGGATCATCATCGAACAGGCCAAGGGCGCCGTCGCGCAGGCCGCCGGGATCAGCATCGACGACGCGTTCACCGCCATCCGCGGCTACGCCCGCAGACACAACCGCCGACTGACCGAGGTTGCTCACAGCATCGTCACCGACCCACAAACCCTGCAACAGATCCTTACGCCATAGCCACCAAGGTCCGCCGACCGGGCGCATCTCTTGATGCCCACTGACATGGGCGCCTCACCTGCGCCGAGCCCCGCGGCTGCTCCGGAAGATCGTGGGATCGCTCATGATCGTGACGCCACGACGTCGCCGGGCGCCATCGCGTCCAGATCGATACCGAGCATCCGCAGCAGCGAGGCATTCTTGTCGGTGTCGATGAGCCCGGGGAATTCCCGGTCGACCCAGTCCGCTCGGGCGTGCAGTTGCCGGAAGCGCAGATCCGCTGTGACTCTGGCCTTGTCCACGTACGCGGGTGCAGTCATGTCTTTGTCCTTGCTGTATGCGGTGGTGGCAGACCTGCCAGGCGTGGTGGGCTGGCCACCACGGCGACGGCGAATGCCGGGGTTCCGCCGGCCCAGGCGAGACCGGCGGCACCCGCTAGCAGGATCGCTAGCGGCTGGGTGAACTGCGACAGCAGCTCGCCGGGCCAGCGCCGGCCGGTGCGCCAGGCCAGCTTCGTTGGGCCCGTACACGAGCGCGCCGGGCGGCTTTGCGACCAGCACAGCTAACCCGTGCGGTGAGATGCGCTGGTCCCGGAACAGTTCGGTGAAGGGCTCCCGCGCGTTCACCTCGGTACCGGCGCCGCCGGCCGCGATGATGCTCCCGGGTGCTGTCGTTGATGCGGTCATCGTCGAGGGCCCCCTCCACATGCCGGTAACGAACGATGCTGGCCTGCTTCGGCCAGAGCCGGTAACGAACGATGCTGGCCTGCTTCGGCCAGGGCCGGCATCGCATCCAGCGGAAGCGGGCCGACCCCCATCGCCGCGCCTATCCGGGAATGACGACCGTGGGGCACGTGGCGTGCTGGACGCAGTGCTGGCTGACCGAACCGAGCAGCATCCCGGCGAAGGCACCGTGACCGCGGCTGCCGAGGACCATCAGTTGGGCTCCCTTGGCGGCAGCCAACAGGACCTGCGCCGCCGGCCCTTCGACGACCCGGGTGGTGACCTGCACCGGGTAGTTTTCCCCGCCGAGCACCTGCGCCACCGTCTCGGCCAGAGCCTTCTCGGCGTACCTTGCGATGTCGACTTCGTCGATCCCGGTAGGCGTCCACCCGTAGGCGTAGGCGTACATGGGCGGCACCTGCCACACAGTGACGGCCTCGACGGTGGCGCCGGTCAGCCGCGCGTGGGCGAGCGCCCACCGCAGCGCTTCTCTGGCGCCGGCCGAGTTGTCGACGCCGACGACGATGCGGTGGTCGTGTACCTGTTCCTGATCGATCATGACAGACTCCGGAGATGAGGAACCCGCCGCTCGGCAGGGCGGGCTCGATGAAGGCGGTGGAACGGCGAGACCAAGCACGGAACGGCATGCGCGGTCCGGGCGCGCGGACCGCGCACGCCGATCGGGTCTACGTCAGCCAGGTGTTGCGCCGCACGAGCGGGAGCCCTGCCCACTGGCGGCCGAATCCCCAGGTCGTTCCGGTGCCGAGTAAGGCTAGGAGGACCAGTACAGCGGCGTAGACGAGGTGGTCGTCCATGAACGGGTTGGTGTCCGGTGGAAGGACGGCGGTCCACATCAGCACGGTCAGCAACGCGCCGGCGGCGGCGATCCGCATGCCGATGCCGAGCATCAGCGCCACGCCGATACCGAGCAGGCCGGTCATGAACAGCACGTCGACGACGGCGTTCCCGGCAATCGAGTGGTAGAAGCCGGCGAACGGGCCGGTCGCGGCCTTGCCGAGGAGCCCTACGGTGGGGCTGCCCCCGTCCAGCCACGCGTTCGCGGCGACGGTGCCGCGCCCGAGGTCGAACAGTTTGTCGAGGAATGCCCACAGGAACACCCAGCCGAGCGCGAGGCGGATGCCGGCCAGCAGGTACCGCGTCGCGGTAGCCGTTCGTCCGGTCATCGAGAATACGGTCTCCGGTACGGCGACCGAATGCCTTGCGCCCTGTTCCGGCTGCTCCGTGGCCGCCAGAGGGTTGGCCGGAGCAGAGGTTCCGTGATCATTGGCGATGTTGACCATCGCGCTCACATTCCTTCAGGTGTTCATGACGCATGATTGCGGCGCGTCCAGCGCGATCACGGATGGATCGGACAGCGGCGCTGCCTACTCAGGGTCTGCAACCGCGTCCTGTGCGGGCTTCAACGCGCCGTAGGTGAGAGTGAGTCGGAGAGGTCATCCACGATTGGTCGGAGACATCGAAGGCGGCGGAGGGCTCACGCCACCGGGGTCCCGGGCGACACTTTTCAATGTACTCTCACTTCGCCGGGCCTGCCGAGCCGGACGACGCCCTCCAGCGAATGGTGTGAACAGGGCGTACGGTAGAGGTGTCGCCCTGGACCCTCGGTGGCCGGTAGTTGGCCGTTGCGGGCATCTCGGCGTTTCTTCGCCTCCGCAGCGATCGGGTGCGTTCCTCGCTCAAACTTTTCTCGGGCACGACTATCCGGCTGCGGCCGAAGTCAGGATCCTCCATGTCATCCCTGTGGATCGCCGTCTTCATCTTTTTGATCCTCGCCCTCGCCGCGCTCGCCCTGAAGGTCGTCAAACAGTACGAACAGGGAGTCCTGTTCCGCCTCGGCCGGGTCATCGGCATCCGGCAGGCCGGCCTCACCGTGATCATCCCGTTCGTCGACGTGCTGCACCGGGTGAGCCTGCGCATCGTCACCATGCCGATCCAGTCACAGGGCATCATCACTCGCGACAACGTCAGCGTCGACGTCTCCGCCGTCGCCTACTACCGGGTCGTCGACGTCAAGAAGTCCGTCATCGCGATCGAGAACGTCGGCGCCGCGATCAACCAGATCGCCCAGACCACCCTGCGCAAAGTCGTCGGTCAGCACACCCTCGACGAGACGCTGTCCGAGACCGACCGGATCAACGTGAACATCCGGGAGATCCTCGACGTCGCGACGGAGGAATGGGGCGTCGTGGTCACCCTGGTCGAGCTCAAGGACATCCAGCTGCCGGAAAGCATGAAACGCGCCATGGCCCGCCAAGCCGAGGCCGAGCGGGAGAAGCGCGCGAAGATCATCGCCGCTGAGGGCGAAGCGCTCGCCGCCGACGCGCTCGGCTCCGCCGCGGACATCATGATGGCGCATCCGCTGGCGCTGCAGCTGCGTAACCTGCAAACCCTCGTCGAGCTCGGCGTGGACAAGAACAGCACCGTGGTGTTCCCGGCCCCGCTGATGAGCACCATCGGTGAACTCGGCACCTTCCTCGCCCGCGAGAACGCCGCGGCAACCACTACACCGCCCACGGTGCCGCTCAACGGCCAGCCCTGGCCGACGAAGGCGTCCTGATGACGGTGACCCGCATCGCCCCCCTGGTCGACACCTGCACCCTGTATGTGGCGCAGGGTGAGCCGCTCGGCGCCGTCGAGCTGCACCGCATCGACGCGTATTGGCGGGCCGCGAATTATCTGTCCGTCGGGCAGATCTATCTGATGGGTAACCCGCTGCTGCGCGAGCCGCTGCAACCTGCCCAGGTCAAACCGCGGTTGCTCGGCCATTGGGGCACCACGCCCGGCCTGAACCTGCTGTACGCCCACCTGTCGCGGATCATCGCCGCCCACGGCCGGGAGGTCATCTACGTGACCGGGCCGGGCCACGGCGGGCCCGGCCTTGTGGCGAACACCTGGCTGGAAGGCACGTACTCCGAGGTCTATCCGCGGATCTCGCAGGACACGATCGGCATGCAGCGGCTGTTCACCCAGTTCTCGTTCCCCGGTGGCGTCCCGTCACATGTCGCGCCGGAGACACCCGGATCGCTCCACGAGGGCGGCGAACTCGGCTACTCGCTGTCGCACGCCTACGGCGCCGCGCTGGACAACCCTGACCTCGTCGTGGCGTGCGTGATCGGCGATGGTGAGGCCGAGACCGGCCCGCTGGCGGCGTCCTGGCACTCGAACAAGTTCCTAGACCCGGTCGGTGACGGCGCCGTCTTGCCGATCCTGCACCTCAACGGCTACAAGATCGCAAACCCGACCATCCTCGCTCGTATCGGCGACGACGAGCTAGCGGCGCTATTCACCGGGTACGGCCACAAGCCCTACCTCGTCGCCGGCGACGACCCCGGCGCCGTTCACCAGCTGCTCGCCGCCACCCTCGACACCGTCTTCGACGAGATCGCCGAGATTCAGCGGGCCGCCCGCGAGGACGGCGTCACCGACCGGCCACGGTGGCCGATGATCGTGCTGCGTACCCCCAAGGGGTGGACCGGACCGAAGGTCGTCGACGGCCTGCCGGTGGAGGGCACATGGCGCGCCCACCAGGTCCCCCTGACGTCGGCCCGCGACGACGACGCCCACCTCGACGCACTCCATGCCTGGATGCGGTCCTACCGGCCCGAGGAACTATTCGGCGCCGACGGCGCGCCGCAGTCCTGGGTGGTCGACTGGCTGCCCCAGGGCGAGTTGCGCATGTCGGCGAACCCGCACACCAACGGCGGCCGCTTCCCCCAAGACCTGGAATTGCCCGACTTCCGCGACCACGCGGTCAAAGCCGGCGAAACCGCTGAAGCCACCCGGGTCCTCGGCGGCTGGCTGCGCGACGTCATGGCAGCGAACGCCGAGTACCGCAACTTCCGGCTGGTCGGCCCCGACGAGACCGAATCGAACCGGCTCGGCGCGGTCCTCGACACCACCGGCAAGGCGTGGCAAGCCCGCGTCGACGAGGTGGACCAACATCTGGACCGGCACGGCCGGGTCATGGAGATCCTCTCCGAGACCACCTGCCAGGGTTGGTTGGAGGGTTACCTGCTCACCGGCCGGCACGGGCTGTTCTCCTGCTACGAGGCGTTCGTCCACATCGTCGACTCGATGGTCAACCAGCACGCCAAGTGGCTCAAGACCACCCGGCACCTCGGCTGGCGCAAGCCCGTCCCGTCGCTGAACTACCTGCTCACCTCGCACGTCTGGCGCCAGGACCACAACGGCACCTCCCATCAGGACCCCGGATTCATCGACCACGTCGTCAACAAGAAGGCCGAAGTCGTCCGGGTCTACCTGCCGCCGGACGCCAACACCCTGCTCTCGGTCACCGACCACTGCCTACGCAGCCGTGACTACGTCAACGTCATCGTCGCCGGTAAACAGCCGGCTCCGACCTGGTTGGCCATGGACGACGCCGTCCTGCACTGCGCCCGCGGCCTCGGCATCTGGGACTGGGCGAGCAACGACGCCGGTGACCCCGACGTTGTTCTGGCCGCCGCCGGCGACGTCCCCACCGGCGAGATCCTCGCCGCCACCGACCTGCTCCGGCACAACCTACCTGACCTCAAGATACGGGTGGTCAACGTCGTCGACCTGATGCGACTGCAACCCGAGTCCGAGCACCCGCACGGCCTGCCGGACCCGGAGTTCGACGCCATCTTCACCACCGACCGGCCGGTCATCCTGGCCTACCACGGCTACCCCTGGCTGATCCACCGACTCACCTACCGGCGCACCAACCACCCCAACCTGCACGTCCGCGGCTACAAGGAAGAGGGCACGACGACCACGCCGTTCGACATGCTCGTCGTCAACGACATGGACCGCTTCCACCTCGTCATGGACGTCATCGACCGGGTCCCCGGCCTCGGCCGGCAAGCGGCCCTGCTTCGTCAGCAGATGGTCGACAAACGTACCGAACACCGCGCCTACGTCCGCCGTACCGGTGAAGACCTGCCCGAGATCCGCGACTGGGTCTGGGCGCCCACGCCGTGACCCGGCCCGCCGTTCAGCCTTCCAGGAGGGAATCCGCCATGACCGCCGACGCTGCGATCCGGGCCGCCGACACCCGCGCCGAGGCTCGGGCCCTGTCCGCCGCGGCCACCACCGCGGGCCACGCCCCGTCGATCCACAACACCCAACCGTGGCGCTGGCGCCTTACCGACAACCAACTGGACCTCTACCTCGACCACAGCCGTGGCCTGGAGGTCACCGACCCCGACTCCCGCCTCGCCATCCTGAGTTGCGGCGCCGCCCTGCACCACGCCCTGGTCAGCCTCGCCGCCGCCGGCTGGCACACTCTGCTCGCCCGCCTGCCGAACCCCGCGCACCCCGACCACCTCGCGCAGCTACGCCTCGACCACCGGATCCCGGTCATTCCCACAGCGATACGGCACCTGCAGACCATCGGCCTACGGCACACCGACCGCCGACCAACGCTCGCCGCCCCGATCGACGCCGACAAGCTGCACGCCATCGTCGCGGCCGTCGAATCCGCCGGGGCCGGACTGCACCTGCTGCGCCCCGACCAGGTGTATGACGTAGCTTCTGCCGCCGACCACGCCCAGCGCGCCGAGGCCGAGGACATCGCCTGGCGGGCCGAGCTCGGCTACTGGGCCGGCGGCACCCGCCCACGGGGCAGCGGCATCCCGGACGCCGCCATCGGCGACCGAGCCCCGCAGACCACCGTGCCCGGCCGCGACTTCGGACACCACGGCGACCTACCCATCTCCGACGCGCACGAGAACGCCGCCGCATTCGCCATCCTCTACGGACCGGAGGACGACAAGCTCGACTGGCTGCGCGCCGGCGAGGCACTCTCCGCCGCCTGGCTCACCGCCACCGAACTCGGCCTGTCGGTGCTGCCGCTGAGCGCCACGATCGAAGTGGCCGTCACCCGGGAACGCATGCGGGGCCTGCTCTCCGGCCTCGGCCATCCGCACCTCGTGCTGCGCTTCGCCACCAACGATCCAGCCGGCACCGCCGCCCCGCACACACCGCGGCTACCCACTGAGCAGGTGATCGAGCGAGCCTGAGCCGCTGAGGACACCACTCGACCCATACGGGTCGTCATCACCATCGCGACAAGGCGGCGATCGAGACATGACCGTACCGAAGCTGCATGCCTCACCGGAACTGGCCGGCGCCCCCGGCCCGCGCGGAGAGCCCGGGGCTGCTGGCCCCTCTTCGTCCGATGCCGTCGGCCTGTCGTCAGGTGAAGCCGCGGCGCGGTTGGCCCGCGACGGCGGCAACGTACTGCCGGCACCGCGACCGGTACCGCTGTGGCGACGGATCGTCACGCAGCTGCGGGATCCGCTGGTGCTGGTTCTGCTCGCGGCGGCCGGGTTCACTCTGGCGACCGCCGACTTCACCGACGCGGCGGTCATCCTGCTGGTCATCGTCGTCAACACCACCGTCGGCGTGCTGCAGGAGATCAAGGCCGAGCGGGCCATCACCGCCCTGTCGGCCCTGACCGCACCGGCCGCGCGGGCGGTCCGCGACGGGAGGCAACGCGAAGTTCCCGCCGCCGACCTCGTGGGCGGCGACCTGCTGGTCCTCGCGGAAGGTGACGTCGTGCCCGCGGACGCGTACGTCGTGGAGTCGGTCGCCCTGCTCGTCGACGAGGCCGCGCTGACCGGGGAATCCGTGCCCGTCGACAAGTCCGCTGCCGCCGCCACGGAAATGGTGGCGTCCGCGGCGACGGTGGTTTCGGCCGGCACCGTTGTCGTGCGGGGCCGTGGACATGCCGTCATCACCGCCACCGGTGCGGCCAGCGCCATGGGTCGCATCGCCGCCATGCTGGTCACCAAGCCCGGACTGACGCCGTTGCAGCGGCGCCTGGCCGGCGTGGGCCGGCAACTCGCCGTCGGTGCCTTGCTGCTCTGCACGGTGGTGCTAGCCCTCGGCCTGGTGCGGGGACAGCCCTGGCAACTGATGATCGTCATCGCGGTCAGCCTGGTGGTGGCCGCCGTGCCGGAGTCCCTGCCGGCCGTGGTCACCCTCAGCCTGGCCCTGGGCGCACGCCGCATGACCGCCCGCAACGCCGTGATCCGCAGGTTGCCCGCGGTGGAGACCCTCGGCTCGGTAACGGTGCTGGCCACCGACAAGACCGGCACCCTCACCGAAGGCACCATGGTCGTCCGCCAGTTGTGGACGACCCAGGGCGACGCATCCGTCAGCGGCTCCGGGTTCGCCCCTGATGGGCAGATCCACCGCGATGGGAACATCATCACGCCGGAGCAGGCACCCGACCTCGTGGAACTGGTGCGGGCGACGGTGCTGTGCAGCGACGCGTCGCTGCGAGCGCCCGGCTCGGACAACGACGACTGGCTCGCCGTCGGCGACCCCACCGAAGCCGCGCTGCTGAGTACCGGTGGCAAACTCGGCATCGACGTCGACGCGTTACACCAGGAGGTACCCCGGCAGGGTGAAGCGCCGTTCGACAGCGACCGCAAACGGATGAGCACCGCGCACCGGCTACCCGACGGCCGCATCCAGATCCTCTGCAAGGGCGCCCCGGAGGCACTGCTGAACCCGGCCGTCCTCACCGACGATCCCGACATGCTGCGTCAGGCCACCGACCGCGCCGAGACGTTGGCCGAGGGTGGGTTCCGGGTCCTCGCCGTGGCCCAGGCCGAGCGCGACACCGTCCCCGACGATGCCGCGGGCTATGAGCAGGGTCTGCGGCTGCTGGGCCTCGTCGCGATCCTCGACCCGCCGCGCGCCTCCGCGGCCGCCACCATCGCCGCGTGCCGCGACGCCGGCATCGCCCCGGTCCTGATCACCGGCGACCATCCCGCCACCGCCGCCGCAATCGCCGCCGACCTCGGCATCATCTCCGCCGGCGACGAGGTGGTCGACTGCCGTACCACCGACCCCGGCCCGGCCGCCGCGCGCGGCGTGCGGGTCTTCGCCCGCGCCACCCCGCAGCAGAAGGTCGCCATCATCGATGCCCTGCGCGACGCCGGTGAGGTCGTCGCGATGACCGGCGACGGCGTCAACGACGGACCCGCGCTGCACCGCGCCGACATCGGCGTGGCCATGGGCAGACGCGGCACTGAAGTCGCCCGGCAAGCCGCCGACCTGGTCCTCGCCGACGACGAACTCGCCACCGTCGTCGCCGCCGCGGAGGAGGGCCGCCGCGTCTACGCCAACATCCGCCGCTTCCTGCTGTACGCCCTGTCCGGCGGCGCCGCCGAGGTCGCCGTGATGCTCGCCGGCCCCTTCGTAGGCCTCGCGGTGCCGCTGCTGCCCGCCCAGATCCTCTGGATCAACCTGGTCACCCACGGGGTGCCGGGCCTCGCCATGGGCAGTGAACCCGCCGACCCGGCCGCGATGCGCCGACCGCCCCGCCCACCAGCCGAGACGGTGCTCGGCGCCGGACTGTGGCAACGCATCCTGCGCGTCGGTACGGTCATCTCCGCTGTCACCATCGGCGTCGGGATGTGGGCACACGCCACCGACCGCCCCTGGCAGACGCTGACATTCCTCGCCTTGGGCCTCACCCAGCTCGCCGTCGCCCTGGGATCACGCGCCCACCCCGGCACAGCGGCCAACCCCATGCTGTTCGCCGCCGTCGGCGCCGCTCTGCTGCTGCAACTCGCCGCCATCTATACCCCGCTACTGCGTCAGCTGCTCGGCACCGAACCGGTCACCGCCGCCGACCTGCTGATCGTCGCGGCTGTCTCCACCCTCGGCTACGCCGCCATCCGCCTCGACCGCCGCATCCACCCGACACCGCCCGCACCGGGTAAGGCCGGGAAGCCGCTCCGGCATCTCCGGAACCGGGCTGAGCCACCACCTGTACGACGACCTTGACAGGACATCCCATGCAGAAGTCTTCCCTGACCGCACTGGCCCGCGACCAGCTCGAGCTCGCGCACACCTCCTCCAGCGGCCGCAGCAGCTCCACTGTCTACGGCGGCCACGAGCACCAGCTTCGCCAGACGGTGATCGCGCTGACCGCCGGCAAGACGCTCCACGAGCACGAGAACCCCGGCGAGGCCACCGTCCACGTCCTGCACGGCCGGGTCCGGCTCGGCGCCGGCGAGACGTCATGGGACGGCGCACCCGGCGACCTGCTGATCGTGCCGGAGTGCCGGCACACGCTGGAGGCGCTCGAGGATGCCGCGGTGCTGCTCACCGTCTCCAAGCGCTCATGACCGCGTCGGAGCATCCATCAGACGAACCATCGGAAGGCAAACCATGACCAGCGCACCCATCCTCGTCGGTGTCGACGGGTCCGGCTGCAGCCTCGTCGCGGTCGACCTGGCAGTCCTGGAGGCCGCACTCCGCGGGCTTCCGCTCCGCATCGTGTACTGCGACCCTGGGCCGACCACCCCGCCTGGGCGCACAACGACACACCGGCGGGCGACCTTCCGTCCGCCCCGCGACAGGTTGTCCGGGCGGCCACCGACCGGGCGGCCACCGGCGAGGTGCCGGTAACAGGCGAAGTCCTGGCCGGGAACCCGACCACCGTCCTGATCCGCGAATCAGCCCACGCGCACGTCCTCGTGCTGGGACACCGAGGCCGGGGCGGCTTCTCCGCGCTGCTGCTCGGCTCGGTCGCGGCGACGGTGGCCGCACACGCCGCCTGCCCGGTCCTGATCACTCGCGGGATGCCGCCGACCAGAGGTGAGGTCCTGGTCGGTCTGGACGGCTCGCCAGCCGACGACGCCGCAGTCGGTTTCGCCTTCCATGAAGCGGCGCTGCGCAACGCGGACCTTCGGGCCCTCTACGCATCGAACGAACCGAACCTTACCGGCCCGCCGTGATGTTCCACGACGACGCCGCATCCGAACAGGACCGGATGCCGACCGAGGCACTATCGAGCTGGTCGCAGAAGTACCCCCAAGGTGGTGGCGCACCGACAACTGGTGACCGGCCGAGCGGCGCAAGAGCTGGTCACCGCCAGCGAGCACGCCCTACTCGTCGTGCTCAGCGCCCGCGGAAGCGGCGGGCTACCCGGCCGGCGCCTCGGCTCGGTCAGCCACGCCGTTCTGCACCATGTGGCATGCCCGGTTGTAGTCGTGCACCATACACCCCCACGACAGGGGACCAGGCGACCTGAACGCGCCTCCCCGGCTCCGCACTCGAGCCGCAAGTCAGCCACGCCTTGTGCGCGTACTGTCAGGGGTGTCTCCGCCCTGGACCCCGGCGCCTTTCCTCACGGCAGGGGTCGGCCATGGAAGCTTTCCAGGTAGTAATCTCACCCGACGTCATCGATGTCCTGCGTCATGAGCACGAGCAGATCCGACAGCTGTGCATCGACGTACAAGGGGCCGGGCCCGACCGGAAGAGGCGCCCGCTCGCCGCCCTGCGACAAGCCGTCCACCTGCACCAGATCGGCGAACTCACCGTTGCGCACCCGACCGTACGCAACAGCAGCCCGAACGGCGACACCATCGGCCTCGCCTGTCAGGTGAGGGGTGAACAGCTCGAACGGTCCCTCACCGAGCTCGGCCGACTCGGCGTCGAGCACCCTGACTTCGACGCCGGATTCGCGGCCTTGTCCGACGCGCTGCGCGACCACGCGGCGGAACAGGAAAGAGACGAGTTTCCGCTGCTGCGCCGCTACGTGCCCACGCAACGGCTGCACATGATGGCCAGCGCGATGCGGGACATCCGAACCATGGCCCTCGACTGAGACACGCCGCCCACCCGCAAGGGGACGTAGAATCGATCTCGCGAATCGACGGACCGGAGCCTATGGTACGCAGGTTGCGGAACTGGTTGACCAGCGGCGGGCGTTCGTCGGCGACGGGAGACTCGTAGTGCGCCGCTTGGCACGCGTCAAGATTGACCCGGAATGGGTGACACCTTCCGAGAAGTTGCCGGTCTATCATCAATACCCAGCGGGACGCACTCGCCTCGTCACCGCTTGCTACTCCAGACCACTGGTAGCGCACCACCGTCCCAGGTGGGTCTTGGAGTAGCCGTGACCGTCGATACTCGTCTCACTCGGTGCGTGCCGCACCTCTCGTCGCGGGCCTGCACTCGCCCTGGCAACGGCGCTGTTGCTCGAACCACCGACTCCGACTGCGTGGACCGGCTGGTCGAGAGCGTCACCATCGGCGACAGGGCCGCGTCCGGCGCTGTGGGCGGCACCCCGTGACCGCGCAACCGTCAAATGCTGAACCCCGGAACCCTCCGTACCTGTTTCCCCATGGCCACCACGCCGCGCCGGTGCAGATCACCGCGGACTTCGCCACCGCGGTGGTCGAGCTGAGTGTGCACGGCCGCTGGTCACAGCGCCTCGGCATGGACGTCTCCGCCGCAATCCGCAATTGCCTGGCCGAGCCGCCATCGGCGATCATCGCCGACCTGCACGACCTGGGCGATCCAGACGGGACGAGCATGCCGACATGGTTGGCCGCCCGCCGCGCGGCTGTCGTGCAGCAACCTCCGGTGCAGCTCGCGTTGTGCCTACCCACCACGGCGGGCCTGGACCGCCGGTTACGACGCGCCGGCGCCCACCAACATCTGCCTCTGTTCGCGACCATGCTCGAGGCCCGAGCCGTCGTCACGGCCCGGTTGCCGGTGGCGGAGCAGATGCAGACCCGGCTGCCCGCTCAGATGAGGTCCGCCCGTACCGCCCGTGACCTGGTCACCCGGGCGTGCGGCAGGTGGCACCTGCCGCGGCTGCTGCTCCGCGCCCGGTTGGTCATGTCCGAACTCGTGGCCAACGCCGTCGAACACGCCGGCACCGACATCTGGATCAGCGTGTCGCAACGCGGCACCGGACTACACCTGGCCGTGGGCGACGGTGTCGCCGACCTGCCACGGCTAAGGCACCCGGCGCCCGGCACTGCTCAGACGAGGTTGCCAGAACGAGGGTGGGGATTGCGGCTGGTGCATCTCGGCGCCGCTGCCTGGGGCGCCATGCCCGTCCCTGGGGGCAAGGTCGTCTGGGCCACCGTCCGCCCTCGCCACGACGATGTGGCTCAGACCGTTCTTTAGCAGATAGCCGCCGAGGACCAGCTTCGACCGGGCCGGTCGAGCGGTCCCTCCCGGAAATGCGCGGGACCAGCGCTCCAGTGACCGGGCACCATCCGGTGACATCCGGCCTGTCGCTCCGGATCAGTTCCCACACACGGTCCTGGTCTGCGTTACCGCGCTCCTCGTGGTGGTCGAAGCGGGATGCGCAGGGCTGGCATTCACCGGTCATGACTGGGGACCTCACGTCCGCCTCGGCACCGCCATGACGAGTTCAGACCCGGCACCACAGACGCCGGCATCCCACCGATGCTCGGGCTAGTTACCCCAGCGCTATGCAGGTGGCGGCCGCTCACCACCCAACCACCAATTCGGCCGTTCTGGTGTTGCGTGGCTCCCTAGACATTGACACCGCCCCGTCGCTGAAGGCGAACCTCAATCGGCTCGTCGAACGGCCCAGCCCTCGCATCGTCGTCGACCTGTCAGGCCTCGATTTCTGCGATTCCATGGGTGTCGGCGTGCTGGTGACGGCCCACGGTCGCGCCATGGAACGCGGCGGATGGGTGCGGCTCGCCGCCCCATCGCCCTTCCTGCGGCGCCTGCTCGACACACTCGGGCTGAGCGACTATCTATCTCTGCACCCCGATGTGGAAACTGCACTCAAGGATTGATGCTGACGGCGATGCAGCAAGCGCCAACGAATGTGCTGACCTGCACGATATTCCAGCAATGCCGCGACTGTTCGGGTGATTGTCAACGGCCACTCAGATCTCCCCGTAAACGGCCAGTTGTTTTCCCCGCTGTGTGACAGGTGATTGCAGCTGACAACCCTCGTACCGACCGACAAAGAAATTGCCGAGCTGACCGCAGCAGCCTCACCAGAAGACTGCGTCTTCCACGGCCGGAGCGGCGGCCGCAACTTCCGAGCCAGTCGGAACGAGGCGGCAGTGTCGAGGATCGGTGGCTTGGTGCAGCCTGAATCAGGGGCAGGGGTTCGTGAAATGGCGCTCGATCTTTTTAGATTGGATGCACTGCCGCGATCCGCGCTGCTGGCCTGCCATACCGCCAGCCGCTCAGCACAAGCGGCGCCGTAACTTCGGCGGAAGCGAGAGGCAGTCCAGCCGGCTTCGAGTCCCGTGCGGCCGGCACTAAATCGGTACCCGTGAGGTGTTGGCCACTCGCCGCCATCCAAGCGGCAGGAACTGCCAGAACGGGCCAGTAGTTTCACCTGCCAGTTCGTCGAGGGCCCGGTCGCCGATCGCTACGCGCGGGCCCGGACCTGCGTGGTCGACGGCTGATCAGCCGGGCCGTTGACGGCACCGGGGCTAGAGAACGACACCGAAGGCGCCGCAGGCTGGGAAGACACAGGTGGCGGCCACTGCGATGCCGTGATCTGCGCTCCGGTGACGGGCGGCGTGGGCGAGATCTGGTCGAGCAAGCGCTGCGCCATAGAGGCGTCGACTTCGAGGTCAGCGCTGATACGAACATCGGCGGCGGTCGCCAGGTCCACGACGTCGTCGCTGGTGAACGCATCAGCTCCGAGAGTGCTCAGCCGCCGCGCGAACTCCTGCATGTTAATCATCTGCAGCCTCAGCCTCGGGTTGCTATTGATCCACCGTAACCCCCGCCTCGGTCGGCGGTTCCCCCACCCACCGCCCGGGCTACTGCGGCCAACAGCGATGCCAGCTGCTCGGCGGTCCCCCATCTCTTCGGCGAGCCGATCGCGCACGGAGGCCGGCAGGGCCGCCACACTCTGTCCAACCCATGCTGGTCCGATACGCGCGGAAAAGTCGAGTTGGGTGCGTTCGAGAAGGTGATTCTACGCGGCCGCCCAGCAGCCGCGAAGGCCCGCGGCCCATGGCGGAGACAGCCTTCTGGTTTAGAGGTGCTACTCCCTATTTCAGATGCCTTCACCTGGCCGGAGTGCCACACTGCCGCCAGTGGAGAGCGTTCGGCACGCGACGTGCGGGAATACACTGAGCGTCCCTTTCCGGCTGGTGGAACTGCCATGAAACTTCAGAGCGATGTTCGGAGTGGAACCGGCTGAATGGCGTGTACCCGGTAACTCAATCTGTCGGTCGGCGTCGTCTCTTGTATTGCTGACGTAAGGACGAAAATCCAAGTTGTTGATTATCTGGAAATAAGGCCAATATCATGGGCGAGCAATACGGAACTCAGTCGGTCCTGCGTGCCGAGCTTGCGGTATAGCTTTTCCTGATGCTTAGTTACCGTACGGACGGTTATTCCCAGCCTCCGTGCTATCGCTTTGGCAGTAAGCCCTTCGGCCAACAAACCCAACACCGTTAGCTCGCGCGGGGTGACGCCAACGTCATCAGCTGGCATATTAACGGTAGGAAGCTCGCCGCTCTGACGCCCAATCCGAGACTCATGGAGCTTCTGCAACTCAGACGAATGTCGATCAATCCGAATTAGTAGAGCTTGTATCCGCTGGGCCAACTCCCGATCGGAAAAGGAAAAGTTTCGTCCTGATTTGCTGACAAGAAAGGCACGCAGCTCACCCCCGGCGGCGGGAACTGGAAGCGCTAACTGACGGCTTAACCCTAGTTGCGATCGGAGTTCGCTGCCGGTTGCGCTATTCCGCCAAGTTCGTTCCCCCACGAAATCATGAACGGTGGCAGGGGTCAGATTCCGCGTCGCTGAATAATAACGGGCAATGGGATGACGTGGCATATGCGTGTCTAACAGCGACTGCAGCGGCACCCTTTCTATTACTTCAGGCGAAAAGGCTTCCAGCTTGGCCGTGTTGATTTCAAGATCTACGCCTCGGTACAACCATGAGGCGTCGCCATGCAGCGCATCGGCGAGTTCCCTCGCCACAAGAGACCACCACGCAGGAGGGTTGGGGCAGTCCAACAATGCCATTATAAGATCAAGAATCTTCCTGTAGCCGCGGGCCGACATCTCACTCATGCCGATAGCATCCACCGCACGGAAGATCTTTTCTACGGGCCCTTCCTAATGTCAACGCCGCAGTCGGCCTTATCTCGGACAAAGTCCGCGGGCCTCACCTGGCAAGACGCCCAACCTAGCGCAGTCACTACTGCGCACAAGGTTGTAACTGCTTTGACGCTTTGAAAGTCTACGCAGTTTCCCACCTGGGCCGTGGATCAGGATGCCCAGACGGCAGGGGATTGATCTTGTCGCTGTCCCACGTTATCCGTTGATCTCGGCTGATGCGCATCGTCTCGAGATCGCTGTCCGCGACGAGTGCATCAATGCAGTCTTGACTCCCGCCTATGTAGGTCGTGAGGAGATTGACGTCGGTCGCTACACACCATGTGCGGTCCTCCGGCCACCACAGGTTGGCGCGCTGGTCCCACGGATTGGCGGCAAGCGAAGTGGTGGCAGCGGAGAGCGACCCAGAAAACAAAAGCATGCGTCGACCGGGTAGCTCCACCTTAGGCAGCTCGTCCGGTGACACTGCGAGCGCTCCCCAGCCCTCCCAGACCGCGAACCAGCAGTCTTGCGGCCCACGGGTCTGCTCGGTAAGTACGTCAGCTAGACGGGCGGCCTGGCGCAACGGCATCGAGCCTTGCGAGGGTGCCTGATCCCAAAGGCCAGGCTGGCTGTCCTGCGTCAAGAAGCGCCACGCTCCGGTGATGCTGGCCCACTCCATCGCTGGATGTGGTTGCCGCTGGTTGGCGAGGGCTACGACCGTCCAGCGCACCTCCTCTTTTTGCGCGCCCAGCAGGCGGTACGCCGGGTGGAAGATCCGCCCAAACGCCTCGAAGCCCTGCGGAATGAGCGAGCAGACCGTCTGCGCGGAGAAGGGCTGGACCCCGTCCACTATCCAGTCGCCGGGGTGCACGTCGTGGCTCAGCGTGAGGCTTCCGATATCCGGTGGGTTTTCCATGTAGGCAAGTTTGGCTGATACGGACCCCTTGAGGCGATCCTTTGTACGTAGTTCTTCCCATACCGCGATCACTGAACGGGGGGGCAGGCTGCGACGTAGCCGACGGACCCCCCGTCGGCATAGGCTGAGGAGGTCAAGTTGATAGGAGAATGGATCAAGAAGGGGTCTTCGGTCAGCGCGACCCTACTGGCTGTTCTACTTACGGCCTGCGGGCTCACGGCCAGCATTTCTACCGCCAGCCCTGCCAGTGCTGCGTCGCATGGACATCTTGAAGCATCGCCAGTGCCCCGCACCGCGACGATCAGAATTGTCGCATCCAGCGTGACCGAAGCCTCGGCAGCGGGTACGGTCCGCAATCAGGTCGAGATCATCTGCGACTTGCGTGTCGACTATCCACACAAATCTTCACATGTGCCCGGTACAGTGAATGTGGTCGGCAATGTCAACTGCACCGCTCCGGTGTCGGCAATCTATATGGCGGTCGGGCTCGCCCGTAACGGCTCCTTGGTTTCGGTCACCAATTACAGTAACAGCGGCCAGGCCTCTCTTCGAGGAAACACAGCGACCGCTTGTGTTAATGGCGCATATCAGGGAGTTGAGTCCGTGACCGTAGTCTTCCCGCCGGGATTCACGCCGCCGACGGCGAGCGGTACTGCATTGAGTCCCGGAGTCAGTATTGTCTGCTGATTCGAGCCAATCCTATGTCAACATGCGCGTAGTTCGGCTCAATGGGTCGGACTGAAGGAGCCCGCTCGAGGGTTGCCCAGTTCGTCGGTGGCGAGCTGGGCAACCGCATGCGGTGGGTGTTGCACCGCAGACCAGACCTGACCAGACTTCTCGAAGAACCGAGTAGATACGATCTCAGATCATTACGATACGTCACGCAGTTCATGAGTCCCGACAGGTTCCCCGCCGATCCCCGAGTCTCATGATGTCCGTGACAGAGGTCCTGAGGATTGCGACGGCGCGTTCGCCTCGGGCACGGATGGGGGGCGTCGGCCTTTTGCAGCCCTCTGCCGGCGAGTTGGCAGCTCGGCCGTGGGAGGATTCCAGGCTTCAGCCCGGTGAACGCGGTTGAGTCGGCCAGTATGCCTGGACCTGGCTGGAGGCACGGCGAATGCTCATCCGCGTGAGGCCCGCTGCGGCAACTCGTGGCAACGGAACCCCAGCCCCAACGTTGTCGCAGGTAGGTGCGGGTCCACCTCCCGGTCTTCAATCCGGTGGTGCCAAACGGTGAAAATGCCAAACCTCATGAGCATGATCCGTTTACTCTCAAGCCGCGACGTGCGCGCGCCTGTGCCGGCGAGCTCCCTATCTGGATAATGCCTGCATGTCGCATGTCGATCTCACCGTTGATGGATGGCTTGCCCTCTCCGATGCTGGTGCTGACGGCGTTGCCGCCGCTATCGCTCGTGACGTCGGGGCTGCGCTGGTGTCGATCAGCGCCCACAGCTACGTCGGCCGGAGTGGGCGGATGGCACTGTTCGAGCGTGACGGCATCCGGTACGCGTTGGTGCCCGGCGGCACGGTGGAGCTCGGTTGCGATCCTGCACGGTTCGTTCCCACCTCTCGCCAACTACAAGATTTCGCGGAGGCGGTAGCTGCGTACTCGGTACCCGAGCCGATCCACCGATTCCTGGCCGAACAGATGTCCCCCGCGCGCTGGGCAACCCTGCCGGCTCGGCTGGTCGCTGTGCGCTCGGTTGACGCCGACTGGCTGTTGACCGCCGAGCATGACGGCACCGACGACCACGAATCCGTTATGGCCCGGCTGGAGTGGCGAGGCCTGCGGCCGCCCACGCCGGACGAGTGGGAATACGACTGCGGTGCCGGAGCGACCACGCTGTTCCGCTGGGGCGACGAATACCCTGACAGCGAGCCCTACGGTGATGTCCCGCTGATCCAGAATCCCAACTTCTTCGGCCTCGTCATCGGCGATGACCCGTACCGGACGGAATTCACCACCGACCCAACAGTGCTATGCGGCGGTGACGGCGGCAGCGCGCTGTGCGGCGGCTATGGCGGGTTTTTGTCCTGGATCACCCTGGCCACCGCCTACCGCGACCCGGCCCTGGCCGAGACCATCTACGAGGGCTATCTCGTCGGCGAAACGCCACTGCGCCCCGTCCTGCCAATGCCTTGATTAGCCACGCTCATTTGCCGCCGATAACGCGCGGCCTTCGGGGCGTGCCCGGCCCGGGCGGGATGCGGCAGGTCATAAACACTGCATTTTGCTGCCAGGTGTTGACGGTCGCGGACGCGCGTGTCGTGGTTGCTCGATGCCGAGAGTCACGCCGGACCGCTACGGTGCTCCGATGGGAATTTCCCCGCACCTGGCCCGGCTGCGGTCGATGATCGGCCACGAGTTGATCCTGCTGCCGTCGGTATCGGTCATCGTGGTCGACGAGCAAGCGCGGCTCCTGCTGGTACGTCATGCTGGGCAACGCGACGGGTGGGCGGTGCCCGGCGGCGCGGTCGACGTCGGCGAATCCCCGGCCCAGGCAGCCGTGCGAGAGATCCGCGAGGAAACCGGCCTCCACATCAACCGGCTACGGCTGCTGGATACTCTCGGCGGTCCGGACTACGAGGTGACCTATCCCAACGGCGACCGAGTCGCCTACGTCACCGCTGTCTACCAGGCAGGTATCGCTGGCGGGGCGCCGGTTCCCGACCATGAGGAGATCAGCGAGCTGGACTGGTTCGCCCCGGCGCAGCTGCCTGGAGTCGATCTCAACCCGTTCACCCGGGCGCTGCTGCGGACCACCGGCTACCTCTCCACCTGACCGCGGCTAAACGACACGACGCGATGCACCCGCGTGTCTACACCACCCGGAGCTGCCGCGGTTCGGGCACCGATGGACGGCGGGGCCGTCACTTTCCGTCCGAGCTCCACACGCGCTCGAAGTCGGTGTCCGTAATCTCGAAGTCGCTCCAATCATCGCGGGAGTCGTAGAGGCTCGCTTCGCCGAGACCGCCGGCGCGGTCCTCCTGGTGACTGGGGCCGTAGCGCAGAACGGGGCCCGCGTCGTACATCTCGACCTGGCGAACGGGCAGCCGTCATCGCCGACCTCGAAGTACCAGACTGAGTGGCCCCAGCAGTCGAATTCATCGCCTCGGGTCTCGTCCCAACGACGGCGATAGAAGCGATTCGGCACGGCGGAAGAGTACCGCCGCGCGACGTCCTTTGCCGCAGATATGGCGCGCGGTGGCCGGGGACTGCATAACGCAGCGTTACGACCTTGTTCCCAATTGCGGATAGGGCATGAGCTGCGGAGACGTGGTTTCTGGTTACCAGGTGAGGCCGGAGGAGCGGTCGGATACGAGTCCAGCGACGGCGTTGATGGTGTCGGGTAGTAGTTCACGCCGGCCGGTGAAGCGTTGCAGCACCCGCCACCACTTGTGCTCGGCGATGGCGTGTTCGACCGGGATGCGCTGTGACGACTGTGCCGTGCGGGCGATCTGCCACTCGGTGTGACGTTCGGCAGGGGCGTTGGGCCGCGGCTCGAGCGGTGGGGCGCTCACTTGGTCGGGATGGTCGCGGGCCAAACCCTGATAGCCGGCATCGACGAGCAGATTCACCGTCGGATACAGCTCGAGTAGCGCCTCGATGCCTTCGGTGCGTGCGGCCGTGCTGTCGTGCATCGCCCGGGCCGGGTACTGCCGCACCACAGCGTCGCGCCGTGTTCGTCAGCGGCCACGGTCGTCTTGACGGTGTTCTGTTTCAGCTTGCCGGACACGAACGCCTTACGCCCGCAGCGCCCGGACCGGGGCCGGCGGACGCGGATCTCGGTGGCGTCCAGCCGCACCGTCACGCCCTCGGCCGCAGCATAGGCGAACACATCGGCCAGGGTGTGCAGCCGGACCCCGGACGGCACCGCGTAGCCACGCCCGGCCAGCAGCGGTCGGACCTGTCCGATCGCCCGGGTGATCGTGGACCGGTCGACCCCGAACACCACCGCGATCGCCTCATGCGGCAGACCCAGCCGCAGGTGGGCCAGGGTCACCAGGAGTCGGTCGGTGAACCGCAACGTGGGTCGGCGTCCAGCGCCGGCTGCCCGGCGGCGGCGCCCGCCCCGACCTGTGTGCAGCCGGCCTTCCCTGCTGGCCTGCCATACCGGGCGCAGCTCGGCTACCAGCAGGTGCAGATGCCGGCGGGAGATGCCGGTAAACGCGTGATGGCTGAACACTCGACGAGCCCACCGCATCGACACCGGCAGATCATCGCACCCACCTTCAAGGCCGAACCGGCGTATCTACTGTGCACAAGATCGTTACTGCGGCCGCTGGTGGGTCGCCGGCGGATGGGCCATCGAGGCGTTCACGAATTCTCCGCGTCGGCACGACGACCTGGACCCCAGCATCGCGCGTTCCGACGTCGGAGCGTTGCGCCAGCACCTGTCCGGGCGGCTTGACGTCTGGGCGGCGGACGATGGTGCCCTTCGCCCCCTCGTTGGCCAGAACGACCCGCTCCCTGCGACGTGCGGCAATCTATGGTTGCGGGCCAGCGGCGCGGATCCCTGGGAATACGATGTCATCCTCATGGACGTCACCTCGACGAGGTGGACGTTCAAGCGCTATGCCCGAATCAGCCTCCCGCTCGACGAGATTCTTTGGACCCGACAAGGCATCCCCTACCTCCGGCCGGAGATTCAGTTGCTCTACAAGGCCCCGGGCCTCAGACCGAAGGACCAGGCGGACTTCGAAGCCTGCCTGCACCTTTTTGAACCGGGCCCTCGGGCGTGGCTCCGGTCGGCGTTGGGCATCGCTCACCCGGGTCACCCGTGGCTGGCCCACCTCTAGGTCAAGAGCGGGCGATCGCCCGTCTCCGGCGCGGTGCTGCGCTGGTGGCCGCCTCGGGCGGAACGCTGCTGGTCCTGCTTCGGCGCCGGCGGCGTGAGCTTCCACCCGCTCGGGGCGCTGCTGGCCTTCCCCTCCGCGATCACTTACACGTTCTACATCCTGGTCGCCGATACCGCTGTGCACCGGCTGGCACCGGTGGTGCTGTCCGCGCTGGTGATGACCGGCACCGCGGCCAGCCTGGGCGTCCATGCGGTGTTCACCGGCGGAGTCGACCTCGACTTCGAGGCGTCGGGATGGTTCTGGCTCGGCCATATCGCCATGAAGTCCACGGTGGTGGCGATGCTGGCGGCGAAAACCCTGACCTCGGTACAGCTCGGCGGCGGCGCTCTGGTGCTGTCCTCGGTCGCTCTCCTTCAACTCCGCCGCACCCGGGCACGCCCTCCGGCTCAGCTCGTTGCAGAACCCGACCGATCCGCCTCGAGGAGGCCAGCGAGTGCTCGAGCCGGTCGGAACGGCTCCACGGAACCGACTGCGGTAGTGCCGTAGACCGCCGGTACTCGCCGACCCGAGCTCACCGACTTCCGGCGCGGCACGCCACATCGAGCCCCTGCTCTAACGATCTCGTGCGCAATGGCTGGATCGTGTGACCTGCCCGCGTTGAAGCCGGCTGGGGTCGAACAACGTGCCGTCGACGGCAACGCCGCGGTGGAGCGGCGTGCGGTTACCGACCGCAGGTGGGGCAACGGTGGTGGCCGGGCTCCGGTCGCTGGTCGTCAGCGGCTGGGTTGCGGGTGTCGGCGACCGTTGGATCGGTGGGCGCGCTGCCCGTGTCGGGGCCGAGGTGACCCGTGGGGTAGGAGAGGTCGGTGAAGATGCCACGGAACTGCTCCGGCGGTACCGGCGGACTCCACAGGTAGCCCTGGGCCAGGTCGCAGCCGAGGTCGGCGAGGTACTGGCGTTGTTCCTCGGTCTCGATGCCCTCGGCGACGACGGTCAGACCGAACGCCCGGGCCAGCGCGAGGACGCTGTTGACGATCGCTTCGTCGCCGGTGTCCTTGCCCACGCCTTCCACGAAACTGCGGTCGATCTTCAACGTGTCGACCGGCATCTGCTTGAGGTAGGCCAGAGAGCTGTACCCGGTGCCGAAGTCGTCGATCGCCAGTGCCAGGCCGAGGGACTTCAGTTCGGTGAGCGACCGGATCGCCTGTTCCGGGTTGTCGATCAGAGCGCTCTCGGTGATCTCCAGAACGAGTCGGCTCGGTTCCAGGCCGGCGGCGCACAGTGCCTCGGCGACGGTTTCGACGATGTGTTCGTTCGCGAGCTGGCGGGCCGACAGGTTCACCGCCACGTGCATGTCTGCCGGCCAGGTCGCCGCCTCCCGGCAGGCGGCGCGTACCACCCACCGGCCGACGTCGACGATCAGGCCGCTCGCCTCCGCGTACGGGATGAACTCGGCGGGCGACACCCGGCCGCGGTGGGGGTGTTGCCAGCGGATGAGTGCCTCCGCGCCGGTCACCCGACCGCTGCCCGGTTCGACGACAGGCTGGTAGACGACGGCGAACTGCTCGCCACTGAGGGCGTCGAGCAGTTCGTTGTGCAGGCGACGGTCGGCGTCGTACTGGATCAACCGCAACGTGCCGGAACGTAGGTCCCTGCGTTGCAGGACGCTCTGCACCAGCCGGGTGGTGCCGTCGGCACGGATGATGCGGTGGGTCAGGGTCTGGTCCACGCCGGGATTGTTCAGCACCTGGACGGCCGCCTCGATGCAGGCGGGCGCGTCGCCCGGGTGTACCAGGGTGAGCAGGTCGCGGCCGATGAGATCGGCCGCCGCGCACCCGTAGAGCTCCTCGACCATCCCCTCGACGACGCGGATCCTGTCTCCACCGTCACAGTCGACGCGTAGCCACGGCACCTCGACGGACAGGTCGATCGGGGTCGGCGGTCCAGCCACCTCGACCGTGCAGACCATGGCGTTGGTGTCCGGATCGTTCAACAGGTTCAGGTACCGCAGGCGGAGCGGCGTCCACTGGTCGACGCCACGATGCCGGATCGTCGCCTCGTGAACCGTGCCGGGTTCGAGCAGGGCGGATCTGTATGCGCTAGCGATTTGCGGCCGGTCCGCCTCGTGCACCCGGCCCAGGTCGCCGGTCCAGACCGGGCTGACCACCGCGTCACCCGCCCAGTCCGGCAGGGGGACCGGTCGCCGGTCGGCGCCGGCCACGCGGACCTGCCGCCCGGCGATGAACGTCCGCAGGGCGTCGGCAGTCCATCCGGTCGACATGTCCTACTCATCGGCAGCTACCTGGTCCCGTTGAGGGTATCCGGCCACGGTTCGGCGTTGTCGGGCCGGTGAACGCCGACGGGTGGCATGGGCGATGCTGCTGGCCCGTGCCGGTGACGAACGCGGTCGTGCCGTCGAATGCACCGGGCCGTCGGCGGCCGTCTTGATCTAGGATAGGGCGGTGTGTGACCGGCCGGTCGTCTGGTAGATCATCTTTGGGTGTCGATGCGGTGGGCTCGTCGGGTGTTGTCTCATCCGGCGTTCACGGGAGTATCCCGGCGGCATCTGTATTTGCTGGTCACCGAGCTGCGACCGTAGTGGTCGGCCGCTCGTGAGGGCCGGCTGCACATTCGTCGTGGTCGCGGACGACGTCGGGCTGCCGGTGCTGGTCGACGGGCGGTGCTGCGATTCACCGACCGGGTGGTGGCCACGTTGGCGTACTTGCGTCTGGGTGTGTCGCACGAGGCGTTGGCGGTCGCGTTCGGCGTGGACCGTTCGACGGTGACCCGGGCGATCGGGCAGATCCGGCCGCTGTTGGCCGACCGCGGCTGCGCGGTGGCGACTGGAGTGCGGTTGCGCACCCTGGCAGATGTGTTCGTCTACGCCGCCGCCGAGGGTGTCACGCTGCGGATAGACGCCACCGAGATCCGGGTCCGTCGTCCACGCAGTGGCCGGGGCGGGCGCAAGGCGTTCGTGTCCGGCAAGGCGAAGCAGAACACGATCAAGACCACGGTGGTCAGTGATGAGCGCGGTGCGATCCTGTGGTGCGGGGCGCACCGTCCGGGCCGGGTCCATGACGCCACCGCCGTCAGGATCGAGGGCACTGACATGCTCCTGCGGCATCATCCGACGGTGCACGTCCTGGTCGATGCCAGCTACCCGGGTCTAGCCAGAGACCATCCCAACCAGCTCACCGCGCCACCGGCGAAGCTACGGCCGGGAGCCTGGCCCGAGTTTCAGGCCCGCTACGAACAAGAGCGGAAAGCCCAGTCCTCGCAACGGATCGCGGTCGAACACACCATCGCCAAACTGAAGTGGTGGCGTCCGCTGCAGCGCTACACCGGCCGCCGCGAACTACTCCCCGAAACGATCGACGCCATCGCCGGGATCATCTCCGACCGGATCCACACCTGGTAACCAAGCCGAATCACCGCAGCTCAAAACACCGCACTATTGCGCACGAGATCGTAAAACCATGCAACACCCCAATCTTCGCGGGTGTTGCGTTGATCTGTTGAATCCGCCCACGATGATGATCTTCCGTTGACGCAACAGTCCGGCAAGTTCATCAGGTATGAGTGCTTCGGGTCGGCGCCAATGTGATGGGCGAACTGGATGCGTGCCTGCTCCAGAACCTGTTCCTCGCGTAGGTAGAGCGTCTTGGCGCGACCTGGCTGGACATCGCTGCCGCTGGTGCGACCGTGTCGGCAGCGGTAGCCGGCCCGGCCGTGCACCCACTGGCCTTCCAGGCGACGCCGGCACAACCCGCAGATCACCAGACCGGTGGGCTGGTAGCGGCGCGGGTTGCCGTCGTCCGGCATGTCGAGGGCGCTGATCCGTTGAGCGCGCAGGAGTCCTGCTCGCTGACCAGCTCCGGGTGCACCACGACCGTGGAGATCACCCACTGGTCGCGCTGGTTCCAGTGATGCGACGGCTTGCGACCGGGCGACCGACTGGTCTTGTCTCCCGGGTCTCGTGATGGTCAATGCCCTGCCGGTTCCACACCTGACGGCCGGTATAGCGCGGGTTGCCCAGGATCGCCGCGACCGTGCGCACGGTCCACGCCGTACCGCTGCGATGCCGGTTGCGGGCCCGGTCATGCGCCGACGGCGGCGGCACACCGTTCGCGTTCAAGGTCCGCGATCCCCGCCACACTGCCACCGGCTAGTCTTTGCGCAAACATTCACCGCACCGTGGGCGCGGTCTCCGGATCCGGATCGAGGCGGTGCAACCTCCTCCCCCACCGGGCGTGTGCTGAGTTCGGGTGCGGACCCGCGTCCACGAGCCGGTACCCGTAGGGAGGTCGGCCACCCAGGTGCCGGTCCTGGTCGCGGGCTTGGGCCAGCATCGCCGCCGTGGTCCGGAACCGTGTGCGACCCGATTCGAGGTTCGCCGCTCGTTCCTCGACCGGTACGAGGTTCATCAGGCCGGCGGTCACACGATCCTGGAGTATTGGATCCCGCCGAAGACCTGGACGAACTCAACGCCAACATCGTCGGCTCGATCGCCGTCGTCGCCGAGTACCGCTGAGCCCTCGCCGCCGTGCCGCCGATCAAACCCGCTGATCGACGGCACGGCACCGAATCACAGTGAGCGACGGCGCGGACACAGCGGCACGATAGTTAAATCGATCTTGGCGATATCTGACTCGCCGTTGCGCTTTACAACGAACCGATCGTGCGAGTCGGATCGGGGGAGGACTTGTCCGTATGAATCAGTATTAGCTGAGCGGTTTCGGGCTCCAGATTCGAATTCTGTGGCGCCCCAACGGTCTGCCGGGAACCAGGTCGAGGGGCTCGGGGCAGGTACCGCTGTGTGGCGTGATGCCGGCGGGCGGTGGATCGCGGCGACGCGGGAGCTTCTGCCCGCCCCCTGCGCCCACCTCACCACTGGGCGGCGGCGCAGTAGTTGACGGTCATCTTTGCTTCGCTACGGAGACCGGCCACCTCGGCAAGGTTGAACTCAAGGCCGAGGTCACCGCCCTCGTCGGCCTTCACACAGAACGCTAGCAAGCATGCCTTGGCTTCGGCGTGCGGCGAGTCGATTTCGCCAAACGGACCCTTGGTGATCCGTCGCGACAACTTCCCGCTGAGACCCGTCCCGGCGACCTCGGTACCCACCTCGGCCTGGAAGGTCCAGACGCCGCCGGCGTCCAGTTCCGCGAAAGGATCAATATCTAGCGACGCGCCGATGCCCGCGCCACCTTCCCAGGAGAATGAGAAGCCTTCGCTGGTGACGACGATTTTGACGCCCACGTACAGCATGTAGCCAGCGCCCAGCTCGACAGATGCGGTGCCGGTGCGGTCCGCACGGTTCACCGGGTCACCGCCCGCGTAGGCATAGAGGTTTGCCTGCCCACTCTTGAATCCGATCGGATCTTTCGCCGTCCACCGCCCTCTGTCCGGGTCGTAGTCGCGAGCGCCGTGCTGCACGAGGCCGGTAGCAGGATCGTAGAGGCCGCCAGCGAAGCCGAATGGTTGGAAGCCGGGTTGCGTGTCGCGGATGACGCGGCCCCAAGGGTCGTAGTCCATGTGTTGGGTGATGTCGCCGGTGGCGCTGTCGATGATGAGGCGGGGGCTGCCGAGGTGGTCGGCGACGATGCGGTAGGTGCGTCCGCCTCTGACCATGCACCCCGGTGCACCGTCGAAGTCTCCGTAGACGAAGCGGGTAACGACCTGGTTATTCGTGTCAAGTTCGGCGAGAGGGTGGAGTTGACCATCGTAAAGGAGAGCGGAGGTACGGGCGCCGTTGACGAGTCGGGCGACTCGGCGCCCGGTTGCGTCGAGGAGATAGTCGACACGGGTCGTGCCGGGCACTTCAGCCCAGATAAGGCGACCCAGGCCGTCGTGGCCGTAGCGGGTTGTGTCATCGGCGGGCGTCGAGATTCCCGTAAGTTCGCCCTCTGGCCCGTATGTCAGGGTGAGGTCCCCGTATGTGAGTGCTCGATCTTGGTCGTCGTAGATGGCGGTGAGCGTGGTGCCGTTGGTCGTGACGCCGGTCCGGTTGCCGTTGCTGTCGTAGTCATACGTCATGGTGGTGCCGTCGAAGGTGGCCGACTGCAGGCGACCCCGCTGGTCATAGTCGTAGGTGGTCAGATGGGTGGTTCCGGCAATGGTTTCCTGCCTACTCTTGATGCGCCCGAGAAGGTCACGGACGTAGGTGACGGCGTAGAGCTCCGTCGCGTTGTGTGCCACGCGGTGGCTGCTGAGCTCGCCGAATAGGTTGTGTTCCCAGGTGTCGGTGATGCCGCCCAGGGTTGCGCCGGTGCGTAGGCCGGTAGCGGGGTCGGTGCGGACCCTAAGGTCGCCGGCCTTGGTGAGAATGCCGTCGGCGTCGCGGACGATCCGAATTGGGGTTTCGTCACCGACCTGCTGTGCGACGACTAGGAATCTCGTGTCATAGACGTACTGGAGAGTGCCGACGACCGGTCCGGACCAGGTCACCCGGGTGGGAAGGGCGCCATCGTATTCGTAGGCCACCGTAATGCCATCCCCGGTGGTGGCGGAGGCAAGGTGGCGGGTTCCGTTGAGGTAGCCGTACTGGATCGTGTCCGTGCCGCCGGTGATGGTGCTGAGTCGTCCCGCTTCGTCGTAGTTGAGATCGGTGATCCGTCCGCCGGGACGTATGACGTGGGTGAGTTGACGGTCGGCGTCGCGGGTCAGCACGGTGGGCTCTGGTGCTGTCGGGATCGGCGGTGGCTGGTATGCGGCCAGGCGGCCGTTCGGGTCGTACTGGAACGTGTGGGTTGGCCGCCCGGGTGGGGTGACGGTGGTGATGTTTCCGGCGCTGTCGTATCCGAGTCGGGTGACGGTACCGTCGGGCACGGTAATAGTGGTGATGCGGCCCGCTGCATCGTGGTTGAGCGTGGTGGTCCGCCCGAGCGGATCGACGATTTCACTTGGAGTGTCTTGGGGCGAGTACCGGAAGAGCCATGTACGTAGATCGCCATCTGCGCCCCTGGTCACGGACGTTGGCCGTCCGCGAGGGTCGTAGTCGATGGTGAGCGGCATTAGCTGACCAGCGTGGACGATCTTCACATGCCCGAGGGCGTCCAGGGTGATGGTTCCCGTGCGACCTGCTGGCGAGGTAGCCGTGTAAGTACGGGCGGCGGCATCGAAGCGAGTTGTGAGCGTGTGTCCAGAGACAGTGATCCGATCGGTCAGCGCTAACAGGCTCAGCGGGTTCTGCGGGTCAGTGAGGGCGACAGTTCGGTCCGCCGCGACGCGTCGCATTAGGCCGCTGGGGGTCGTGGCCGTCCTCTCGGTGAGTAGCGGAGCCTGCATCTTCCATCGTGGATCGGGTCCGATCCGCTCGCTGTAAACCATCCCATCCGGGCGGGTCATGGAGCGAGACCCATCCATGTTGAGGTCATGGACGGACTCGTTCTCGCCGCAGCAGCGACTGATGCGTCGCTCGCCGCCGATCGCTGTGCGTTCGACCCGGTGGCGTGCCTCGCGCAGGAGCGGGGACAGGACAGTGACAGCGAAACCCTGATCGTCCTCAGTCCTGGCCAGCATGATCGATTTTCCGGTCACGTCGGTATCACGGATGAGACGGCCCTCCGGGTCGTAGCCGTAGCTCGACGCCGCGCCGGTGGGGTCGGTGAGTTCGGTCAGCAGGCCGCCGCTGTCGTAGCCGAGGGTGGTTGCGGCTTGTGTCGGATCGGTGACTCGAGCGAGATATCCGGCGGCGTTGATTTCCAGTTGGGTGCGCGTGCCATCCGGGGTGGTGATCGCGGTGGCGGTGCCGTCTGGGTTGCGTTCGATTCGGGTGTTGTTGCCGTCGCGGTCGCTGATGGCGGCGAGTCTGCCGTGCTGGTCGTAGTGGAATCGCCGCGTGATGGTGCCGGTGAGCGTGTCGTGGGTTTGGAGGTGTCGGCCGCCCGCGTCGAAGACGTACGCCTCGCTGCCGTCTTCGGCTGGCACGAGTTGCGTCAACGAGGCGTCTGCGATCGAGTTGCCGCTGGCGGCCATGGGTGCGGTTCGGATCCGGCGAATCCGGTTGCTGCCCTGCTCGGCGATGTGGAAGCTGCCCTCCGGATCAACGGCTACTGCCACCGGCATGAACAGTTGAGCTGCGGCGGCCGGTCCGCCGTCGCCGTTGACGCCGTGACTGCCGGTTCCCGCGATGGTGGTGATCGTTCCGTCTGTACCGACTCGGCGCACTCGTTGGCCGTTGAGCTCCGCGATGTAGAGACTGCCGTCGGGTGCGATTGCCACGCCGTACGGGGAATATAGCTGGGCGGCTTCGGCCGGCCCGCCGTCGCCGCTGAAACCCGCGGCTCCCGTTCCCGCGATCGTGGTCATGACTCCGTCCGGACCGATCCGACGCACCTTCGATCGGCCGGTCTCGGCGATGTAGACGCTGCCGTCTTTGCCGACGGCCACGCCGTGCGGCGAGTTCAGTCGTGACTCGGCGGCCGGCTCATCGTCGTCGACGCCGACGCCCGCTCCGGCGATCGTGGTGATGACTCCATCCGTGCCGACCCGGCGCACCCGGCTCGTGACGTAGTCGGCGAAGTACAGGCTGCCATCCGCACCGACGGCCACGCCATGCGGCGAGTGCAACTGGGCCTCGGTGGCCGGTCCGCCGTCGCCGCCGGTCCCGGGCACTCCTGTTCCGGCGATCGTGGTGATGATCCCGTCCGTGCCGACCCGGCGCACCCGGTGATTGCTTCCGTCCGTGATGTGCACGCTGCCATCCAGGGCCGTGGCCACGCCGCGAGGGTGATTGAGCTGGGCAGCGGTGGCGGGGCCACCGTCGCCGCCAAAGCCGGCGACTCCCGTTCCGGCGATCGTGGTGATGATCCCGTCGGGGCCGACTCGACGCACGCGGTTGTTCATCGCATCCGCGATGCAGTAGCTGCCGTCCGCGCTGAACGCCAGGCCGTACGGCACGCCGAAATCGGCCTGAGCGGCAGGGCCGCCGTCGCCGCTGAAGCCTCCCGTGCCAATTCCAGCGACCGTGGTGATGACAAAACCACTGGAGGCGGCCTGCCGGTGGGTGCCGTCACCCAGATGCAGGATCTCCTGATTCGGGTCGAAGGTGTGGTGGATATCCAGCGTCCAGCCGCCAAGTCCCTCAGCCCGCGGCGCGGTCCAAAAGTCGAGGACTCCACGCCACCGCTGATTGAGAGTGATCTCCTGTCGATCTCTGGCTCCGATCATGACGACATTGCCACCACCACCACCTGAACCGGAATAGACGGCGAAGGCGCGGCTGAACTCCCCGAACTCGCCGGGTGGCAGGTACACGGCGTTGTAGACGTATCCCAGGTTGGTAACAACGGGATGCGCCCCTTGCAGCGCCCGACCGAAGGCATCGGTGCGGTCGAAGACGAGCGTGTGCCGCTGGTTGGGTGCCGCGGGGAATGTTCGTTTGGTTTCCCGGCCAGCCACGTGGGCGGTGAGTTCGATACGTAGCAGGTTCGGTGGTATCGCCGGACCACTCAACGCCATGGTCAGGCTCCGCGTCTGACCGTGCACCCGGTCGCTGGCGTAACACAGTGTGAAGGGGGTTCCCGCGACGGGGATCTGCTCGCGTAGGACCTGGTTGTGCAGGTCGAGGATGGAGCCCCCGGATTGTTCACAGGCATCGGGCAGATGCAAAGGCAGGGGTTCTGGCTGGTCGGGGGCGGTGTCTTCGTTCAGGAGACCGTAAGGCCAGTTGTAGTCCCACGGCTGGGTGAAGTGCGGCAGCGGGATGCGCCACAGTTGCTGACCCGGCGAGTACAGCTGCGCGAGGTGAGTTCGTTCCTGCTCAGTGATGCCCAGTGCCGCCAACACGTCTGAATCATCGGCGAGGTTGTCGCCTGTGACGTCGAGGTCGGCGAGCCCGGACGTGATCGCCAGCACGGTGAGAACGCGACCGTTATCGGCCGGTATCCACTGGCCTGTGGCCCGAACGTAGCTGCCGGTAGGCACAATGCCGCCGGCTGGGAAGCCCAGGAAGTTCTCTGTGTAGGAGATCAACGGCGGCTCGAATCGCACCTCAACGGCGCCCGATTCGATGGCCTCGTCGACGCTGTACTCGATGGCATAGGTGTAGCCGGAGGTCGGCGGCAGCGGGCTGGGCATGCCGAGCGGTCCCCGGTCGCCAACCGTGAACTCGGTCGGTCGCACGTGCAGAGTCGACAGCGGCTGTTCCCGGCCGTCGGGGAACACCATGGTCGCCCGAGTGCCCGCCGGTATCAGCACCGTCGCCTGTCGCGTTCCGGAGTGATCCGTGGCGGTGCTGCCACGCACGACCTGCATACCGGCCTGGACGGACAGGTCGATCGCGGTGACCGCCGAGCCGACGGGTAGCAGGCACACCTCCGGGATCTCGACGTAGTCCTGCCACGGGACATCGGCGGGCCGATGCGCGAGCAGGTGGTCGGCCTTGGTGTAGGTCACGGTGAGCCGACCGCCGCCGTTGACTACCACATCGAATCGGCCGTCAGCGCGGCTCAGAGTCTGCCCGAATTCCGGGTGATCGAGGATGGCCACGGTCACCCCCGGCAATGGGTTGCCGTCGGGGGTGATCACTCGGCCGCGTAGGACCGCGGCACGCCGCGGCTGGATCGTGCCCGGTTCGACGCCAGTCTGAATCGGGTTCAGGCCGGTGTGCAGAAACGCGGTCGCATCGACCAGGCTGGTTATCGTGGTGGCAGGTAGGGGCGGCGCCACGGTGGCCGGGTCTGGCGGCAGCGCGCTCTGCACCGCCACTTTCGCTGCTGCGCTCACGTTTTCCGCTTGGTCGATGGAGACAACGTCCAAAGTGTCGCCCGGCAGGGTTTCGACCCGACAGGTGAAGGCGCCTTGGGCGGTCGCAGTCACCTCCGCCGCGTTCCCGGTGCGGGTGTTCGTCACCCGGACACGTACGTTCGGCTCCACGCAGCCATCTCCACCGGCAACTGAGGCAGAGCCGTCGGCCTCAATGGTGACGGTGATCCGCGTCGTGTCCGGGGAGGCCGGCGCGGCCGTGTCCAGGGATACCGTCATTTGTCGTTCGCCGCGGACCCCGGTTGCTGTCGCGATGGCAACCACGGCCAGGGTGTTGGTTCCCTCGGTGAGGGCGACCTCGGTGGTGAATCGGTGGTTAGCGTCCAGGCCGATTGGCTGACCGTTGAGCCTTACCTTCGCGGCTTCGCTGACCTGGCCGGTGATCGGCTGCTGGGGCTGGTTGGTAACCCGACCCGCCGATGGAGTATCGATGGAGATCGTGACGGGGCGGGCCTCCGTACGGAGCCGGACGCTGAACGCCGGCCCGACGTCCTGGCGATCCGGCCGACGCCCCGCCTCCCGGCTTTCGGCGAGTAGCGGTTGGCCCTTGTAGTCGGCGGTGAAGTAGACATCCGCGGTGCCCGGCTCCGACTTCACCTCTGGAACGGGGGTTCGCTTGAAAGCCGCCGGTTCGTAATCGATACGGAACCACCCATCATCATCGGTGAGACCGGTGCCCAGTGGGTCATCCTGGACCAAGTCAAAGTCGAAGGCCTTCACCCGCGCGCCCACTATGGGCGCGGCACCGTCGCTGGCGCTCAGCCGTCCGGTGATCACGTAGGCAGCGAGGCGAGCCCGCAGCTGTGTCCATGTCGGCGCCGGGATGGCATATCGCCAGTCCGCTCGTGCCTGGTTGTCATCCTGCTGCCAGACGGGGCTCAGCGTCACGACGATGCACTCCACTGCGCTGGTGGTTGCAGGTTCCGCTTGCCGTCCCGGCGGTGACGACGGACGCAACCCCACCTCCAGTAGGCCGCCGTCATAGACGGTCGTGTCGGAACTGAAGTCGAATTCGACCTTGCCGTCGTCGTCGGTAACGGCCTCGACGACGAGGTGGTCCGGTCTTGCCTCCGCTTCTCTGGAACCGAGAGTGCTGAATACCCCAGACGGGTGACCGGAGGGCCGGTAGAGCCGGACCGTGGCGCCAGCCAGCGGCTCGCGGTATTCCTGGCCGACGAGGGCATCCACTTGGCCGGTCAGCACGTATCTCATGCGAGTACCCCACTCTGCTTGTGGGTGTCCGCCCCGTTTGTGGCGGGGTGTGACGCCGACGGCCAACACAGCACCAGCCCACGCAAAGGACAGAGGTCCGATGAGGCGATGCACCTCGGCCGTGCGGCGGTGGCAACTGGCGCATTTGATCCGTGGAGATGTTGTATTGGGTCGCCAATGCCGATAGGAATCAGCAGTAATGAGCGTATCGGTCGCCACAAACGCCCCGACAGTCAGATTCACGACAACGCACTCTTCTCGGCTAAATGAGTGCTTCCATGCCACCTATCTGGCACCACGACTTGAGGCGCACAGGTCCAGGATGAGCACCGTTGACTACCTGAGGCCTGCCAACGCCTGGCCCTCACCAAACTTCGCCTAGCCGGGCGGCCCGTCCATGGCGCGTGCTGCACGTCCCACATCGTGCCCGACCCGCTCCTGCGGGCAAGGGAGCGACGATCCCGATCGGCCGGAGCCAGTGCGAGCCCTCGGCGTCAAGACGATCAGGATCCCCGCTCTGACTCCTTGCCCTCGGACCTCCAGTCGGGCCTTGCGGCGGCCGTGCAGCGCGCCGTGGCGGCCCGGCGGACCCACTTGCGCACCGAGGTCTCGGAGGCGGCCGAAGAGAACCGGATACCGGACAAGGCAACCCGGACGGTTCGAACAGTGGCGCGATGACGCCGTTGCTCGTCAGTCTCAAGAACCTCGATTGCCACAGGAACCACCTCGCGAGCCCTGCTCAGCCGAGGTGAAACCCCGTGGATGTCGCTCCCTCGAGGGATGGTCCACGAGAGGAAGAAGGGTAGGATTTAGTACATGAACACTGATGCCTTGTGGCATCGGTGCCACAGGTGGGGGTTCAAGTCCCCCCTCGGACACACATTAAGCACACGGCCGAGATCGGAAGACACGATCTCGGCCTTCAGTGTTTTCGCACCCGGCTTGTAGGTCATCCTAAGCCCGATGCGGCTGTAGAGCTCCGCCTTGTCGCGGGGGTCAGCCTCCCGGAGGACGCCGAGCAAGCTGCCGAGCCCGTCCACGATCGCCGCGATCTGATCTTCGTTGAGACGCTGGGGTGGCGCCGCGCTCACGGTGAGGGCGGCTGAAGCGGTCGCCCGAATGGTGGACGTCTCGCGGATCCAGCCGGCGATCAAGGCGGGGTCGCTGCCCGCTTCCAGCGCGGCCCGGTAGCGCTCGATCTTGGCGTCGCAGTCGGCCATCGTTCGCCGAAGCTGTGCGGTCTCGTCTTGGGCGCGGTGTGCGATGAGTTGGGCGCGGTAGTGGGCGTCGGCGAGGCTGCGCAGGTTGGCAGTGAGCGTGCTGCCGGTCAGTTCCCGGCGGAGAAAGCGGTCGACCGGGTCGGCGATTGTGTCTTCGCGCAGGTAGAGCACCGCTGGGTGCGCGACCTCGTGCTGGCGGACGAAGTCGCGGGACGCCTTGCAGCGGTAGTACAGCCGGCCGTGATTCGGGTTGCCGACCATGCTGCGGCCACAGAGACCGCACGTGATGAGACCGCGGAAGAGATACGGTCGCACGCTGCGACGGGGCGCTCGGCTGACCTGGCCGGTGGTGTCACGGGACCTGGTCTTTCCCTGTGCCTGCTCGTAGAGCTCGGCGGTGATGATCGGTGTGTGCGATTCCTGCTGGGACCACACCCACTCGCTGCGGTCGTTCCATCGTTGCTTGTTCTCGTGGCCGAGCGCGATGTCCTCGACATCGATCAGGACTTCGTCGGTGCGTTGCTTGTTCCAGACCTGGCGGCCGGTGTAGCGCGGGTTCAAGAGGATGGCGCGGACCGCGGTCGTCTCCCAGACCTCGGTATGGCGGTGCGGGTTGCGCCGGCGGTCGTAGACGGACGGGCACGGGATGCCGTCCTGCGTCAGACCTCGGGCGATCGTGGTCATGCCGCGTCCGGCGGTGTATTCCTCGAAGATCCGCTTGACGACCGGCGCGGTGACCGGGTCGGGTTCGAGTCTGTGTAGCCGCTTACCCTCGGCGGCCTTGCCGGGGTTGGGGTGCGGCCCGGCGTCGGCGAGCTGGTAGCCGTAGGGCGGACGTCCGCCAAGGAACCGGCCCTCCAACTCCGTCTGCGCCTTCATCGCCGACGCCAACACGCCGGTGCTCGTACACAACACGGACTGCGATCACATTGCCCTTGGCCTCGAAGACGTAGATGGCGAACCAGCATTGTTCGAGTTCGCAATGGAGCGCGAAGCATTGACACACAGAGAATGGCCAGGCAACGAAATGTGGTACGACAAACTTAAGAGCTACCTGAGCAGCGGCTCGAACAAGCGAATCTCATTCAACCTTGATGGAATCGTAGATCCTGTCGCCTCGGCACGCGCGGGAGCCGGTGTTGATCCAAGCATGTATGAGAACTTGACGAACTGGGAGTTGCATCAGGTAAGCCAAAGCCTGGACGCCTGGAGTCGAATTACATTCTATCGAGGAGGCAGCGTTGTCCCGAACCCATTCAAATAATACCGCCGATCCGTTCACCTCTAATCGCAGATTCAAGCTCTGGCGATACGGCATCGGTCACTCCCAGCTGCTACTACGCTCGATACCGTTCGAGGGGAAGCGGTGTCTCGATGTCCACTTCGAGAGCGTTGCCTGGATAAGCCTGCCGACTACTTTCGATGGCGTCGAGCTCAGACTAGGTTCTGCCACTGACCAGGATCTACCAAGGGGAGCCGCCGACTTGATCGATGAGAAGAACCCCTTATTGGTAAAGATTTCGCCACAAAGCCAGAGGACTTTCGGGTTTGTTATTTGCGGTCGAGTTGAGGCGGCCTACACAGCGTGGAGTCCAACGGCCGCCGATCTTGACAGCGAGCAAGAGATCGTCTGGAGCCTTCGCAAGAGCTGATGAGAAGTCGGCTGCTGGTCACGTGACTTCGAGGATCGAGGCGCCAGCCGACGTCCTGACCGGGACTACCGTCATCCTCTGCGACGTCAGCGGGTCCGCCGCGGTAGACGACGAATTAGACCACCGCCGTATCGGAAGCGGCCGTCAACGGACAGTTCGTCCGACCCACCAGGCAGGGCGCGCACCGGCTCAGCCAGCTCGACTTGACCATTGGCAACGGCCCTGATGTGGCCCGCTTCTTCTCGGCTGTGCTGGCTGACTTCCGATCGACAGGAGCAACCGACTGGGAGAACGGCACGCTTGATCATTTCCTCGATGGCCTAACGGCGTATGCCGACGCCCGTGTCGCCGAAGCGCCTGATCTTGATAGAGAGCAAGCCTCCTGGCGCTTGTTTGCCGCGATGGTTCAGGCCGCAACCGGGCATGAGTAGCGCACCACCCTGCCGCGTCGACCGCGGTGGCGCATGGGTTGAAGTGACGCACCGTGAGCTATGACTGTCGTCCCTGCTCCCGAGCAAACCACTGACATTCCCGACGATCGTGTGCTTCGTGCGGCGGTGGCCGCGTACACCTAGGCCCTTACCAGTCATCCTTGTCCGCGCTGGTTGCGACGAGGAGTCCGAGCCTGGCTGGGGCGCGGCGGAAATAGACTACCTCGACGCGCTTGACGCGGAGCAATTTCGTCAAGCTCGGCAGCTGATGGTGTGTGAATCTCATCGCTGACCATCCTTCGAGGTGTTTCCTGAAGCGGTGGGACCGCGAACCGGCAGACACACATGGCTGCAAGCATTGATCGACACCCCGTTCAGACCGCATATCCTGCTGACGGTCGCGTTCACGGTGGTATGCCTGGGGGTGCCGGGCCTTCGCGCGCTCGATCAGCTGGTGACGAGGGCCCACGAGGTCACGGAACAGCGACAACGCGGCGACATCCACCTCGACGCCATGAGGACGATGAACGCCACTGTGACGCGCTTCCTGACGCTGCTCGACGACTACCTAACCTCCGAACAGGACCGCCAGCCTGGCCGCGATGTCCTCGACGCTGCGCTCTATGAGGTGGAGAAAAGCGAAGGCGAATACGAGGCACGCGTCCTCACCCTGCACTTCTCGGAGATGTTTGCCGTCTCCGACTTCGCGAAGGCATGGGCCGAATGTCGTAAGGTGCTTCAAAACGACATGCTCTTACGGGGCGACCACCAGGGGGAAGAGGGCGCGGCGAACCGGGCCAAGCTTCGGGCGCTGTCGTACGACATCCGCCAGGCCACCAACAAACTGTCGGACGCCACGAGCCGGGTCGTGGCCGAGCGGAAGAGATCCGCACAGGAGGAGTACAGGTCGGCCTGGATCCACCTAACAGCAGTGGCTATCGCTGGCCTGCTGCTCGAGGCGGTGCTAGTGATCTGCGTCGTGACAGTGAGACAGCGAAAATCCGTCCGTCCGCAGCAAATCGGTCGAGAATGATGCGGTGCCGCTGCACGGCTACCGCGGGTTAGCGCACAAGTCACGTCGCCCAATACCGGCGGGCCGACCTCTACCAACGCTAGTGGTATCTCACCACGACTGAGCGAGACCAAACTGGCGCTCAGAGCCAGCCTGCGCGACAACGGATCCTGCCTCGATGGGCTCGGTCGGCGAACCTACGACAACGCGCTGATGGAGAACTTCTGGTCGACCCTGAAGATCGAACTGGTCTACCCCACAGCTGGTGGACCCACGACGAAGCCGAGAACGCGATCTTCAATACATCGACGGCTGGTACAAACACCCGCCACATCCAACGCGAACTCGGCCACCTCAGCCCAGACGAATACGAGTACGCCCGGCACGCAGACCGGGCCAGATAACCTCACGCCTGCCCCGACCGGAGGCAGGTCACCGGTCTCTCCATCAAAGCGGGGGCAGGTCCCCCTGACCACCGGAACGCTTGAGCCCGGAAGGGCTAGATCCGCGCTGAGTTACGGTCCGGCACGCTAGCTCCCTGGCACGATCACCGTGTGCTTACCTTGAGTGTTGAGCCTCGGACACGTTAACCCCCACCAAAGTCATTCACGTTTAGCGGATGGTTTTGGTGGGGGTTTTTCGCTGCCTGCCGCGGAATGCTCAGTCCGGTAAGAACTGGTTGGCCGGTCTCGCCCACGTCGTCCGCGGTCTCGGCGGGTTGGGCTTCCGCCGGCGTCGAGGATGATGCTGACCGGCGTGCACACGATCGTAATCCCGTCGACCCGCAACCCTCGGACAAGGTCCCGCAGTCCCACGTCGTCGGGGTCGACGCCCACGAGATGCGCGTACTGGACCCGGGCCTGCGCCACGATCTGATCCTGACGCACGTACAGCACCTTCGCCCGCTCCAACTCGACGTCACTCGCGCTGGTGTAGCCGTGCCGGCATCGGTACCGGGCCCGGCCGTGCGCCCAATGCCCCTCCAACCGCCGCCCGCACAACCCACAGATCACTATGCCGGTCAATTGATAGCGGTCGGTGCTTCCGTCATCCGCCAGCGGGAGCGCGCTGACCTGCTGCACACGCAGGAAGTCAGCGTCCCTGACAAGCGCCGGATGCGCGCCCGGCGGCGAGAACTCCCACTGCTCGCGCGGATTCCAGCACCGCGCCGGCTTACTCCCCCGCGGCCGGCTCGACTTGTCCTCCGGCCGCACCTCGTGATGATCGATCCGCTGCCGGCGCCACACCTGCCGCCCCGTACACCGCGGATTAGCCAGGATCGCCGCGACCGTCCGCAACGTCCAGGCCGCGCCGCTGCGGTGCGGATTCCGCGCCGGATCGGGCGCCGAGGGCGACGGCACACCCCGCGCATTGAGGGTGCGGGCGATCCCGGCAACGCTGTACCCGGCGAGACGCTGCGCAAAGACCCACCGCACCTGCTCCGCCGTGACCGGATCCGGATCCGGCCGCAGCAGACGCCGGCCCCACCGGGCATGCTGCGAGTGTTCCTCCCGTCACCGCGCGGGGGCCGGCATGCGGTCGAGTTCATCGGCGACGAGGGCCGCGAGGCGGTCCAGGCCGAGGTCGATCTGGTCCAGGGTGACCGCGCTGACCGACAGCCGCAGTGCGCCGACCGGCGTCGCGTCGTCGTAGAAGTGTGCCATCGGCGTCCAGAGCACCCCGTACCGTTCGGCGGAGCGACGCAGCAGCGCGTCATCGACCCGGAACGGCACGCTGAGCACCACGAAGAAGCCGCCGCCCGGGGCGGTCCAGGTCACTACGGAGGGCGGCGGGAAGCGCCGCTCCAGGCCGGCGAGCAGATGCCGCAGGTTGCGCGCGTACGCCGCCCGCTCCCGGAGGTTGGCGGTCACCAGCGAGCCGTCGTGCTCCAGCAACGCGCCGCCGATCATCGCTTGGGCCAGGGCGGAGGTGTTCACCGTGACCATACTTTTGATCTTGGCGAGCTGGTCGGCGAGCAGGCCGACAGTGCCGTCGACGCCGGCCACCCGCTGATCGGCCACCAGGTAGCCGACCCGGGCGCCCGGCAGCACCGTCTTGGCGAACGAGCCGAGGTAGACCACCCGACGTCGGGTGTCCAGCGCCTTCAACGTCGGCAGCCGGTCCTGGTCCCCGGCCGGGAAGAGACCGTACGGGTTGTCCTCGATCAGCAGCAGCTCCTGCTCGGCGGCCAGGTCGAGCAGCCGCCGCCGGTCGTCCAGACCGATGCTGACGCCGGAGGGGTTGGCGAAGTCCGGCATCACATAGCAGGCCCGGGGGCGCAGCCCCTCGTCCCTGGCCCGGCGAGCCTGCTCGGCCAGGTCGACCAGGTCGACCCCGGTCGGGCCGCCGGCCACGGGGCGCACCGGCAGGTCGACGAGGCGGGCCGCGCCGGTCAGCCCCACGTACGTGGGGGCGACGGCGAGCAGCACGTCGCGCGGCCCGGCGCGCAGCGCCCGCAACACCAGGAACATCGCCTCCTGGCAGCCGACGGTGACGACCACCGCCTCCGAGTCGACCTGCACGCCCTCGTCCACGGCCAGGTTGCGGGCGACGAGGTGGTGCACGATGCCCTTGGTGCGCCCGTACTGGAACAGGGTGCGCCGCGCTTGTGCCGGACTCTGGCCCTGGTCCTCGACGAGGTGGCGGCGGAACCGCTCCAGCCACCGCCGCGGCGCGTCGTCGTCGAAGAACTCTTCGTACGGCCGGCCGGCGGCGAGCGACACCGCGTCCGGCCAGTGCTGGGCGACTTCGTTCAGGAAGTTCATCGAGTTCAGGGCAGGGTCGTCGACCGCCGGGTGCAGGTCGGCGACGGTCAGGTCCACCAGTGTGTCCACGGCTCAACCTCCGGTCACGGTACGCAGTCGTCGGGCCTCGGCCGGGTCGGCGCAGCCGCTGAGGGTCAGCGCGTCGCGCCACTCGGCGGCGAGCAGGGCCAGCGCGGTCTCCACCCCGCCCCGGCCACCGGCGGCGAGCGCCCACAGCAGGGGCCGGCCGAGCAGCACCCCGGCAGCGCCGAGGGCGAGGGCCCGCAGCACGTCGCCACCGCCGCGTACGCCGCTGTCCAGCCATACCTCGGCACGGCCGTCGACGGCAGCCACCACCTCGGGCAGCATGCTGACGCTGGCCGGCGCCCCGTCGAGCTGCCGCCCGCCGTGGTTGGAGACGACCACCGCGTCCACCCCGGTCTGCACCGCCCGCACCGCGTCGCGCCGATCGAGGATGCCCTTGACCAGTAGCGGCAGCGCGGTCCGGGCGCGCAGCCACTCCAGGTCGCTCCAGCTCAGCGCCGGGGCGAAGAGCGCGCCGGTGTGCGCGGCGATCGCGGAGACCCCCGGGGTGCCGGCGTGGGCCAGTTCGTCCCGGCCCCGGGGCAGGTTCGCGGCCGTGACATGGGCCGGCAGCGCGAAGGCGTTGCGTACGTCGCGCAGCCGCCGACCCAGCACCGGCACGTCGACGGTCACCATCAGCGCGGCACTGCCGGCGGCGGTGGCGCGGTCGAGCAGGTCCGCGACGAGGCCCCGGTCGCGCAGCCAGTAGAGCTGGAACCACAGTGGGCCGTCGGTCGCGGCGGCGACCTCCTCGATCGAGACGCTGCTCAGCGTGCTCAGCGTGTAGGGCAGGCCGGCGGCGCCGGCGGCCGCAGCGAGCGCCGCCTCGCCGTCGGGGTGCAGCAGTTTCTGGTACGCCATCGGCGCGACCGCCACCGGCATGGCCTGCTCACGGCCGAGCAGACTCGCTCCGATGCGCGGGCTGCCCGCCCCGGTGAGTACCCGGGGCAGCACGGCGACCCGGTCCAGGGCGGCCCGGTTGGCGGCCCGGGTGATCTCGGCACCGCTGCCGCCGTCGACGAAGTCCCAGATCTCCGGAGCGAGTACGTCCCGCGCCAGCGCGGCGAAGTCGGCGAGGCAAGCCGGCGGGCCCGCGGTGGACGGCGCCGGAATGTCACCCGGGTCAGTCATCGGCCGGTCCTCCCGTCACCGTGGCCGCCGACCACCCGACGTCGGTATCGGGCAGGGCGAAACACTCGCGGAGGAAGGCCGCCGCCTCGGCCTGCGCGCGTCGGCCGGCGTCGAAAACGCCCGGCATGGCGAAGAAGCCATGGATCATCCCGTCGTGGCGGCTGGTCCGGGCCGGCACGCCTGCCTCGCGCAACCGCTGACCGTAACGCTCCCCCTGCTCGCACAGCGGGTCGTGTTCGGCGGTCACGACCAGAGCCGGCGGCAGACCGGCGAGGTCGTCGGCGAGCAGCGGCGAGGCGAGCGGATGGGTCACGTCTGCCGGGTCGGGCAGATAGTGGCCCCGGTACCAGGCCACGGAGTGCTGGTTGAACAGCATCGGGTCCTCGTCGGCGGCCGGCTGCCGGTCGGCCCGCTGGTCGGTGTTCGGGTAGACCAGCAGCTGGCCGGCGAGGCGGGGGCCGTCCGCGCGGGCCAGCAGGGTGACCGCGGCGGCGAGGTTGCCGCCCGCGCTGTCGCCCCCGACGACCAGCCGGCGCGGATCCGCCCCGAAATCGGCGGGGTGCGCGGCGATCCATGCGGTGGCGGCGTGGCAGTCGTGCACGGCCGCCGGGAACGGGTGTTCGGGAGCGAGCCGGTAGCCCACCGTCACCACCTGGCAGGGCGTGGCGTTGGCCAGCCTCCGGCAGATCCCGTCGGCGGTGTCGACGCTGCCGAGCGTCCACCCGCCGCCGAAGAAGTAGAGCAGGGTGGGCATCGGGCCGTCGCCGGCCGGCCGGTACACGCGCACCGGGATGTCCCCGGCGGGACCGGGCACCTGCGTGTCGCGCACCTGGCGCACCGGCTCGACGTCCCCACCGCCGGCGCGGATCGCGGCGAGGTCGGCGGCGCGGGCCTCGGCGAGGGTACGGGTGTACAACGGCGGGATGCCGGCCGCCGCCCGCGCGGCCCGGTACGCCACCACCTGGGGGTCGAGGGGCATGTCGGGCTCCTATCCGCCGGTCGAGACGAAGAGCTTGTCGATACCGCGCAGGAAGAGGCTCCCGCTGTAGACCGGCGTACGGGTGACCGCCAGGTCGGGAAAGCGGGCGAGGAGCCGGGGCAACGCCACCGTCCCCTCCAGCCGGGATACCGCCGCACCGAGGCAGTAATGCACGCCGACACCGAAGGCGAGCGAGGCCGGGCCGGACCGGCGCGCATCGAAGCGGTCGGGGTCGGGGAACCGGTGCGGGTCACGGTTGGCTCCGGCGATGATCAGCAGCACGTTCTCCCCCTGCCGCACCGGCACCCCGCCGAGGTCGGTGTCGTGCGGGGCGGCCCGGGCCAGGAAGTGCACCGGATTCTGCATGCGCAGCACCTCGTCGACGCAGCCGCGGGCCAACGCGGCGTCCCCGGGCAGCGACGCGACCGTGTCCGGGTGGGCCAGCAGCAGCGGCAGTCCGTTGCTGAACAGGTAGGCGGTGGTCCCGAAGCTGGCGTTGAACAGCACGATGAGATTACCGATCAGCTCGTCCTCGGTCAGCTCGACCTCGCCGGAGTCGAGCGCCTCGACCAGCCCGCTGATCAGGTCCTCGCCGGGGCAGCGGCGACGATGGGCGATCAGGTCACGGTAGAACGCCGTCAGTTCCTCGGCGGCCTGGTTGGCCCGGTCGAGGCGTTCGGAGGTCTTGCCGGCCACGTCCAAGAACTCGTCGATCCACGCCACACGCTGCCGGTACCAGGCCAGCTCCGCCTCGGGCAGGCCGATGAAGTCAGCCATCACCAACGCCGGCACCGGGTGTGCGAAGCCGGCCACGAAGTCCACCTCGGCGCCGCCCGCACCGGCCTCGGCGATCCGGTCCAGCATGCTGTCGACCACCCGGACGACCACCGGCTCCAGCGCACCCAGCCGGCGCGGAGTGAAGGTCTTCGCGAACACCGCCCGCATCCGGGTGTGCTCCGGTGGATCGGTGAACATCATCGAGGACATGAAGGTACGCAGGATCGGCTGCGCCTGCCAGCCCGGCGCGGCCCCCTTGCGCCACTCGGGGTCGCGCAGCACGGAGCCGACCAGGTCGTATCCGACGGCGACGGCAACGACGGTGCGGTGCTCGGGCCGGTCCCGGATCGCGCTGACGGGACCCAGCGCGTGCAGGGCCGCGTACCAGGGATAGGGGTTCTGCCGCCCAGGCTCGCTGTAGAGCCCGGACAGGATCTCGTCGACGTCCACGGTGGTGCTTCCTCCCAGGAACGGACGGCGGGGCGGCGGGTCGTCCGGCCGCCCCACCGGTGTCACAGACCGAGCAGACGCAGCGGTACGGCGTCCGCCATCGCCTTGTTGCCGGCGTCGTTCGGGTGGATGTGGTCGCCCGAGTCGTACGCCGGCAGCAGTCGGCTGGGCTGGGCCGGGTCGCGCAGCACCGCATCGAAGTCGAGCAGGCCGTCGAACTCGGCCGCGCCCTGGCCGCGGAGCCAGGCGTTGACCGCCTGCCGGGTCGCGTCCTTCTCCGGCGTCCACACGCCCGGGTTACCGTGCCCCTCGTACGGGGTGAGCGTCGCGGCGAGGCTACGCAGGCCACGCGCCTTGGTCTGCCGGTTGATCTGCCGCAGCGCGGTGATGATGTTCTCGGCGGAGTCGTCGGACATCCAGATGTCGTTGATGCCGAGGTGGGTCACCAGAGTCTTCACCCCGGTCTGCGGGAAGACATCCTCGTTGAGCCGGGCGAGGGCGTTCGGTCCCAGCTCGGGGTAACCGGGGAACCCGCCCGCGCCGGGCTCGGGCCCCTCGTGGTTGAGTCGGTTGCCAGCCAGGCTCAGGTTGAGCACACCGGGGGTGTTCACCTCCGGGCGGGCGACGACCAGCCGATCCGCGAGCAGGTCCGGCCAGCGCTTGTGGGCGTTGACGGTGCTGCCGTTGCCGTCGCCGATCGAGTCGCCGAGCACCACGACCGCGCCCGGGCTGTGCCGCCGCTGCACGTCGAGACCGGAGAGGAACATCCAGCAACAGTTGGGCCGGATGGTGAATCCGGCGCCGTCGGCGGTGGTGGTCAGGTCCTTGGCCCCGATGAACGTGGTGACCTTGGACTGGCCGTGGAAGGTGACCAGGCCGGTGAGCACCGGGAAGTGCAGGGTGACGATCAGTTCCTCCTGCTCCTGGACCCGGAAGTGCAGCGGGTCGCTGAGCAGTTCGGCGCCCTTGTTCATGGTGGCCGAGGTGGACCCGCCGAAGGTCAGCTCGCGCAGCGTGGCCGCGTCGATGTCGGACCGGTCGTCGGGCGTGCCGTTGTTCGGGCGGGCCACGGTGGCGTGCCCGACCTTGACGGCTTGCTCGCCGTAGAGGTTGGTCAGCCGCACCCGCAGCCGGTCGCCGCCGACCGTGGTGCGCACGGTCATCCGGATGCTCTGGTCGTTCAGGCCGGTGTAGGTGAGGCCGGCGGTGTTGCCGCGGGTGACCGCGGTGGCCCAGGTGCCCGCCCACTCCGCCCGCGGCGGACGGGTGCGCTCGGCGGCCGAGGGGCCGGCACTGGCTGTTATGGCTGGGGCGCTCACGACCAGCAGCGCAGCCGTGGAAGCTATGACGTGCCATCGTTTCGGGGTCGACATGGAACCTCCATCTGGGGCAGCCCAGGGCCGGCCCATGATCGCCCCGGCCCAGGCAATGGACGGAACCTAGCCGGAGGCTCTGACGAGCGTCAATCAACCTGATCGACATGATCAGATGTCCACTGTGTGGACTCCGCCGCCGTTCGGCTCTGTCCGTCGGCCCCGCCGCGTGCTTAGGCTCGAACGTGGCGGCGGTGCGGTCACCCTCTCGCGTGCGCCGGCGCGTCCGGGAATCGGTCCGCCCGCACGCCTCGGTCGGCCGGTCGCTGCGGGCGCCTGACGCAGGCCGCCGCGACGTTGACCACCACGCATCGACTGGGGGCCCGCACGATGACCGATCGGCCGACGACGTACGTGCACGACGCGCTGGAGCTGTTCGCCGGCTTCGGCGAGCGGGAGGCACTGGTCGGCGACGGCCGCCGGCTCAGCTACGCGGAGGTCGTCGCCGAGGTACGCGGCCTGGCCGGGGCACTCACCGCGCACGGCGTACGGCCCGGCGCGGCGGTGCTGGTCATGCTCGGCAACACCGTGCAGGCCCCGCTGCTCCAGCTCGCCCTGCACCTGCTCGGCTGCCGGACGATGTGGATCGCTCCGGTCACCTCGCGCCGCGAGATCGACGATTTCGCGCGTCGGGCCCGCCCCGACGTGTTCGTGCACGACGCCGACGACGACCTCGGCGCGCAGATCGCCGCCGCGCTGCCCGGCGTCCCGGTGCTGCGGCTCGGCGTGGAGCTGACCCCGGCCCCGGGCGGAGCACTGCCCGCTGCGGTGCCCGCACCCGAGTCGATCCTGCAGACCAGCGGCACCACTGGCACTCCCAAACTGGTGCACCACCGGGAGAGCTTCTACCGGCAGGTGCTCGCCCTGGCCACCGGGTTCCGCGCGGCCGGCCCCCCGCTGCTACGGCACCTGTCGCACTCGCCGATGTGGCTGGCCAGCGGCCAGATCACCACGCTGTTCAACCTTTTCACCGGCGGAGTGCTGTTCCTGCGCCAGCAGTGGGACCCGGCAGCGTTCGTCCACTCCGTCGAGGCCGAACGGCTCACCTCCACCTTCCTCACCCCGCCGATGCTCTATGAGGTGCTCGACCATCCGGCGCTGGTCGGGGCGGACTTCTCCACCATGGTCATGTTGAACGTGGGTGCCGGGCCCGCCGCGCCCGCCCGGCTGCGTCAGGCGATCGCCCGGTTCGGCGCGTGTCTGCGCATCGTGTACGGCCTCAGCGAGGCAGTAGTGATCTGTGCGCTGCCCGACCTCACCGACGATCCGGAGCATCCGGAACGGCTGCGCTCGTGCGGCCGGCCGTACGGCGACGTCACGGTGCAGATCCGTGACACCGACGGGCGGGTCCTGCCGGCCGGCGCGGACGGCGAGGTGTGGGTGCGCACCGCCCTCAGCTTCCACGGCTACCACGGCCAGCCCGAACTGACCGCCGAGACCCTGGTCGACGGCTGGGTGCGTACCCGCGACATCGGCCATCTCGACGCCGACGGCTTCCTGTACCTGGTCGACCGGCTGCAGGACCGGATCCTCACCCGGCAGCGCAGCTGGCCGATCTACTCCCGCCCGATCGAGGACGTCCTCGCCGCGCATCCCGAGGTGCGCGCCGCCGCCGTGATCGGCGTGAGCGACCCAGTGGCCGGTGAGCTGCCGTACGCGTACGTGGTCACCGTTCCCGGCGCGTCGGTCACCGGGGATGAGCTGATCACGCTGGTGACCGCGGAGCTGAGTGACACCTGGGCCCCCGGCGGGGTGGAGTTCGTCGACGCGCTTCCGCTCAACCGTGCGGCCAAGGTGGACAAGCAGGCCCTGCGCGCCCGGTACGCCGCCGGGCAACCGGGCAAGGCGGAGGTCGCGGCGACCGGTGCCACGCCGTGACCCCGCGTCGGGAACTCTACGTCCTGGTCGGCGCCGACCTGATCTCCAACCTGGGCAGCCGCATCTCCCTGGTGGCGATCCCCTGGCTGGTGCTGGAGACCACCGGAAGCCCGGCCCGGATGGGCGTGGTGGCGGCGGCGGAAGCCCTGCCGTACCTGCTCTCCAGCGCGCTCGCCGCCCCGTGGGCCGACCGGTTCGGCGTACGGCGCACGTCGATCGTGGCGGACGCGGCGAGCGCGGCGGTCGTGGCGTTGGTGGCGCTCGCGCCCTGGCTCGGATTCGGCGCCCTCGTGGCACTGGTCGCGGTGGCCGGCGGGCTGCGCGGCATCGGCGACCGGGTCAAGCACGTCATGTTCCGCCCGGCCGCCCTGCGCGCCGGGGTGCCACTGATCCGGCTGACCAGCGCGTACGACGGCCTGGTCCGCGGGGTGTCGCTCTTCGGCGCGGTGCTCGGCGGGCTGCTGATCGACGGGGTCGGGGTGACCAGGGCGATCGGGATCAACGCGGGCACCTTCGCACTCTGCGCCCTGCTGATCGCCGTCGCGGGCCGCCGGAGCGCCCCTACGGAGCAGGCTCCCCGGGAGAGCTACCTGCGGGCGCTGCGCGGCGGTTTCGCCTATCTGCGCACCGACCGTACGTTGCTGGCGATGTTGTTGGTGATCTCGGCACTGAACCTGTTCGCCAATGCCAGCGTCGCGGTCTACATCCCGCTCTGGGTGGCCGAGGTCTTCGGCGACCCGACCGGATTCGGCCTGGTGCTGGGGGTCTTCGCCGGAGGAGCGCTGCTCGGCAACCTGATCTTCACGGTCGCCGGGCCGCGGCTGCCCCGTCGGATGACGTTCGCGGTGGGAGCGGCGGTCAGCGGCGCCCCCCGGCTGCTCGCGTTGGCGCTCAGCGACGACCTGGCCGTCGTGCTCACCGTGACCTTCCTGTCCGGGGTGGGGATCGCCGCGGTCAACCCGCTGCTCGGCGCGGCGCTCTACGAGCGCGTGCCGGAGGCGCTGCAGACCCGGGTGATCGGCATCTCCGGATCGCTGGCGTTCCTGGGTCTGCCGGTGGGAGCCCTGCTGGGCGGCTGGACCGCCGCCGGTCTTGGACTGGTGCCGGCACTGTGGGTGATGGCGGCGGCGTGCCTGGTGCTGACCGGGACGCCACTGCTGGTCGGCGGGCCGCGCGTGGGTGGGCGCACCCCGGAGCCGACGGCCTCCGGTCAGCGCTGACGGCGCCATTCCGACGGCAGCCGTGGCGGTGTGCCCCGGCGGCGCCCGCCCGGGCATCGACGCCGGTGCGGCCGGCCGCACTACCCATCGTCGCCGATCGCCCCCGCCCTGACCGCGCTGCACCATCGGGCGTCCCCGACGTCCGCCGGTCATCTGGCTGGCGGACGGCAGGACCGGTACCGTTCCGACATGCCATCGACGCTGAGCGAAGTGACGGATCCGTTCTGCCTACGCGCCGGCGAGAGCGCCGACCTGCTCGGCGGCCATCCCTGGCGCAGGTTCGTGGTGCTCGGCGACAGCGTCGCCGAGGGGCTGTGCGAACCCGTCGCCGGGTACAGCGAGCTGCAGTGGGCCGACCGGATCGCCGCCGAGCTGCGCGCGGTCGCTCCCGCGCTGGCGTATCTCAACCTGGGCCGGCGCGGCCTGCGGGCGCACGAGGTACGCGCGCGCCAACTGGACGACGCTCTGGGCTTCGCCCCCGACCTGGCGCTGGTGGTGTGCGGTGGCAACGACGCCTTCCGGACGTCGTTCGTACCGGCGGAGGTGGACGTCGAGGTGGCCGCGATGATCACACCGTTGCGGCAGGCGGGCGCGGACGTGCTCACGGTCGGGATGTTCGACGTCTCGCACAGCCCGGCGGTGCCGCCCGCGGTGCGGCCCGGACTCGGCGAGCGAATGCGGTTGCTGTCCACACACACCCGGGCTCTGGCGGCCCGGCTCGGCTGTCTGCACGTCCACCTCACCGACCATCCGGCGGTGGCCGATCCGACGCTCTACAGCGGTGACGGCCGGCACGGCAGCGCCCGCAGCGACGCCATCGCCGCCGCGGAGACGGTACGCCGGCTCGGCGCGCATCTCGCCGGGCACTGACCGGCCCGGGCGCACCCGCCTCACCCCTGCGCGCGGCTCCGCGCCCCACCCACCCTGCACCGTGGCCGGGTGGCGGACCGGGACGACACCGACGGCGAGTCAGGTGCCCGGCCCGGTCTCGCCGCCGGGATCGGTCAGTCGATGAGCAGGACACCGGTGAGCAGGACTCCGCGCGCCAGGTTGAGCACTCCCTCGCTGCCGGGGTAGCCGACCCGGGCCAGCGCGCCGGAGCCGGTGCGGCCGAACAGATACGGGGCGATGCTGTACGGAACGTCGTCGGTGACCACCTCACCGGTCCCGATCTCCACGAAGTCCATCGCCACCCGATCGGCTGGCACGTACGCCTGCAGGATGTCGCCGCCCCGGGCGATCGCCGCGCGCACCCCATCGGCCCATGCCTCCGGGCTCAACTCCGGGCCGATCAGCACGTCGTGGCCGGCGGAACCGTCGGCCGGCTTGGCGACCAGGTGTGCCTGCTCGGCGAGAGCCCGGTCGAGCTCGGCGGCGGTCAGCGCCGCGGTGCAGGGGACGTAGCGACGGATCAGCGCCTGATCGTCGGCGGGAAGCTGGTCGATGTCCTCGTACAGCCAGGAAAAGTTGATCTTGTTGCCGAGCAGCCAGGCGGCGGCGCTGACGAACATCGGCAGAGTCCCGGCCGTCAACGCCCCGGACACCGCGTCCAGGCCGGCGCTCGGGGTGACCCGGTTGGGCACGAAGAGCCGGAACAGCGCGTCCACCGGCGCACCGTCCACCACCAACCGCTTCGCGTCGTCCAGCCGGGCCGTGGCGACCGGCGCGATGACCAGGTCGATGCCGAACCGGGCGGCCCGCGGGATCAGCGGCGACAGGATCCGGATGAAGGCGGCGGGGTCGTCCAGGCCCGGATAGTCGGCATCGAAATCCATCAGCAGGGCTACTCGGGCCCCATTGGCCAGCCCCAGCTCGTCACGGATTGCCAGGAAACGTCGGTCCAGGAGGGAGGGTGCGGGTCGAGCCGAGATCCCGTCGAGCAGGCCGCGCTGCCGGTACAGCGCGGCGAACCGCTCGATGACCGTGTCGGCGTCGAAACCCCCACCCAGACTGCTGTCGATGTTGTACTCGACGATCTTCGGCTCGCCGCCGGAGATCAGCACATCCGGGCGGTACGCCGCCAGCAGCGCCTCGGTCAGTGGCTCCTGCTCGTCGAGCAGCCGGGTGTCGCCCGGTGGCACGCCGAGCAGCGCCCGCAGCTCCCCCGCCGTCTCGGCCCGCCGCCGGCAGGCGTCCAGGATGAGCTGAGCGATCCGGTCGCAGACCTCGTTGAGTTCCCGGAACGAGTCGGCGGTCAGCACCGGCGGCCGGGCCAGCCGCCACCGTGGGTTGTACGTCGCGCGCCCGTGGAAGATCCGTTCCGACTCTCGCGCGCCGGCGTCGACCATCGCCCGCCGGACCGGCTCGGGCAAGCTCTGCCACGCCTGCCCGGCCGGCGGCCACGGGTATTTCACATCGATCATGTTCCGTCCTTGGTGACGAGGTGGATGGCGGTCGTGAGGGCGGCCCGGCCGGGCTGCACGGCCCGGTCCAGCCCAGGGGCGAACGGGAGCACCGCACCGTCCGGGCGGGTGACCCGGCGGGGTGGGGCAGCCAACGGCAGCCGTTCCACGACGCTGGCGATGATCTCGGCGGCGACGCCGCAGGACCGGTTGGAGTCGTCGACCACCACCAGCCGCCCGGTCCTGGCCACCGATGCGCACAACCCGTCGAGGTCGAACGGGTACAGCGTGCGCGGGTCGAACACCTCCACCGACACCTGCCCGGCCAGCTCCTCGGCGACGGCGAGCGCGTCGTGCACCAGGTGCCCGACGGCGACCACCGTGACATCGTCACCACGGCGACGGACCAGGCCCCGGCCGAGCGGCACCGGACCCAGCTCGGCGAAGTCGACGTCCTCCCGCACGTCCAGCGCGCCGGCCGGGGCGAAGACCACCACCGGATCGTCGTGCCGGATCGCCGAGACCAGCAACCCGTACGCGTCGGTCGGCGTCGCCGGCACCGCGGTGACGATGCCGACGTGCGCGAACAGCGCGTACGGGTGGTCGGAGTGCTGCCCCGCCCAACCGGTACGCGAGCCCGAGCCGGGCACCAGGTAGGTGACCGGGGCGGCACACTGGCCCCCGGTCATCAGGGGGAACTTGTGCGCGTGGTTGACGATCTGCTCGAAGACCAGGAAGAGCAGCGACGGGATCTGGAACTCCACCACCGGACGCATGCCCGCCAGCGCCGCCCCGGTCGCGAAGCTGGTGAACGCCTGTTCCGACAGCGGTGTGTCCCGCACCCGGTCCGATCCGAAGCGTGCGAACAGTCCTGCGGTCACGTGCGAGGCGCCCACCCGGACATCCTCGCCGAGCAGGAAGACCCGCTCGTCGCGGGCGAGTTCGTCGGCGAGCGCCCGGGTGAGCGCCCGCCGGTACGACAGCCGGGGCATCAGGCACCTCCCGGGCGGGCGGTCAGCCCACTGGCGTACAGATAATCGAGCGCCCCGGCCGGATCCGGCTCGGGGCTGGCCAGCGCGAACGCGACTGCGGCGTCGAGGGTGGACTCCACCTCGGCGTCGACGGCTGCCCGCTCGGCGTCGGACAGCCGGCCGCCCTGGATGTCGACCGGGTCCCGGGAGCGTCCGGCAGCCACCTCCTCGGGCGGGCGGTAGTCGAGGCGTACCTCGTGCTCGAAGGTGTGGTGCGCGTCGAAACGGTAGGTACGCGCCTCGATCAGCTCGGGTCCGCCGCCGGCGCGCATCCGATCCACGGCGGCGGCCGCCGCCACGCACACCCGCTGCGGGTCCTGGCCGTCGACCACGACGGCCGGGATGCCGAAGGCCTCGGCGCGGCCGGTGATGGTCCCCGCGACCGCGCCGTCGACGGGCATGGTGGTGGCGTAACCGTTGTTCTCGCAGACGAACAGCACCGGCACCCGCCAGAGCGCGGCCAGGTTGAACGCCTCCAGCAGCATGCCTTCGTTGACCGCGCCGTCGCCGAAGAAGCTCGCCCCGACGACGTCCTCGCCGCGCTGCCGGCGCGCCCACACCGCTCCGGTGAGGATCGCCCCGGCCGCGCCGACGATGGCGTTGGCGCCGAGCACCCCGACCGAGAAGTCGGCGGCGTGCATCGACCCGCCCCGGCCCCGGTTGAGGCCGGTTTCCCGCCCACACAGCTCGGCCATCATCCGGGCTGGGTCGGCACCCTTCGCGAGGACATGTCCGTGCCCGCGATGGGTGCCGGTGACCAGGTCCGTCCCCCGCAGCGCGGCGCACACCCCGGCGGCGATCCCCTCCTGACCGAGGTACGGGTGGATGCCGCCGACGATCGTCCGGGCCCGGACCAGCTCGATGGCCCGCTCCTCGAAGCGACGGATCAGCCGTACCATGCGGTAGAGCCGGACCGGGTCGGCGTCGGTCACGTGTGTCGTCCCTCCTTCACCGCGAAGACGTGGTGCTCCATGAAGGTCACCAGCGCCTCGTGGGTGTCGAGGTCGGCGTAGAGGGGGTGCTTGACGACCACGTCGCGGCGGTCGGTCACCGCCCGCTCCAGCCGTTCGATTCCCGGGTGCGTCTTACCCCAGTCGTACCGTGACATGTTCAGCCTCCTTGCGGGGCAGGCTCGCGCCAGATGATCGGGCAGTAATCGGGGTCGGCGTAGTCCGGCCGTCCGTCGTCGGTGCGGCGGACCAGGACGTCGTGGTTGTAGGTCGCGTGCGTACCGTCCGAAAGCGGGAACTCGCGCCAGGCGTTCGCACCGTCCTGCAGGTGCAGCGAGATGGCACGTCGGGGCCGCGCGCTCACGTTGGCGCCGCTGCCGTGGTAGGTGCGGCAGTGGTGGAAGCTCAGGTGTCCCTTGGGGATCACCATCGGAATCTTGCGGATCTCCGCGCCGTTGTGGGCCGCGTTCTCGGCCAGCATCTCCTCCAGCTGGCCCCGGTCGCGCTCGGCGAAGTGCCGCACCACGGTGTCGTCCGCGCCGATCTCCGACCAGCGGTGCGATCCGTCGACCATGGTGATGGTGCCCATCTCCACGTCACAGTCGTGGAACGGGATGAACGCGGTGAGCATGTCCTCGGACGAGGAGGACGCCCAGTAGTGCTTGTCGAAGTGCCAGGGCACGATGTTCGACGGCTCGCCGGCGATCGGCGGCTTGTAGATCAGCGTCGATTGGAAGATGCGAATCTCCGCGGCGCGGGCCAATCGGGCGGCGACCGCCCCGAGCAACGGCTTGCGCAGGATCGCGCCGATCGCGGAGTGTTCGTAGTGGACGTAGTCGTTGTGCCGCTGCACCGACCCCTTGGCCGGCTCCCAGTAAGCCAGTTTCGTTGGCCGTACGGGCAGGGTGCGATCGCGTTCGCCGTCGTAGTAGCGGTCGGTGGCCGCGGTGAGCGCGTCCACCTCGTCGTCGGTGAACAGCTTCTTCGACAGATACCAGCCGTGCGCGGCGTAGAAGCGCACATCCTCGTCGGAGGGCAGCAGCGCCCGCTCCTCGGCGGTCAGTGTCGGATGGGTGGTGGTCATACCCCAACTCCTTGAGCCGTGCCGGCCGCGACGGCGGGGGTCGCCCCCGCCGCGGCCAGCTCCCGTTCCTTGGCCTCGTAGAGGGCCTTGATGTTGCCGCTGCCGAAGGTGCGCGCCCCGCGCCGCTCGATGAGTTCGAGGAAGAGGGTGCGTCGCACGTGCATCGACTCGGTGAAGATCTGCAGCAACTGGCCACCATGGTCGTGGTCGACCAGGATGCCCAGCTCGCGGAGCCGGTCCAGCGGCGCGGCGATCGCACCGACGCGTCGTTCCAGATCGTCGTAGTAGGTGGCCGGGGTCCCGGCGAAGCGCACCCCGCGCTCGCTGAGCGCACCGACCGCGGTGACGATGTCGTCGGTGCGCAGCCCCAGGTGCTGCACGCCGGCGCCGTGGTGCTCGGTGAGGAAAGCGTCGATCTGCCCGGGCCGGCGCGACGTGTCCGGTTCCAACAGCACCAGGGTGACCCGTTCGGAGCGGCTCTGCACCACCGTCGAGTTCATCGCCTGCCCGGCGACCTCGATGTGTTCGGTGAAGATCTCCCGGAAGCCGAAGACCCGCGCGTAGAGGGCCACGGTGTCGGCGAGTTGACCGGGCGGCACACAGACCGCCAGATGGTCGATGTCGCACACCAACTGCTGCCCGGCACCGGACCCGGTTCGCGCCGGTGGGATCGGCTCCACCGCCCCGGGCAGGAACACCGACCGGTCACCGCGGCGTTCGACGAGGCGGTGCACCACGTCGCCGAAGCCGCCGACCTCCGCGGTCACCACCTCGGCGGCCGCGCCGGTCCAGGTACGCGGCGCGCTCAGCCCGGTCGCGCCCCGGGACACCAGCTCCGCGTACGCGCCGGCGGCGTCACCGACCTCCAGGGCGACCACGGCGACGCCGTCGCCGTGCCGGCGCACGTACTCGGTGGCGGGATGCGCGGCACTGAGCCCCGTGGTGAGCACCATCCGGATGTCACCCTGGGTCAACAGCAGGGAGCGCTGCCCGTCGAGCCCGGTCTCCGGGCCCCCCTGTCCACGCAGGTGGAAACCGACGGCCGTGCCGAAGTAGAAGGCGGACTGTCGCGCGTCCCCCACGTACAGTTCGATGTGGTCTATGCCATGTATGTCCATCTATCTGGGCCCTTCCTTGTTCCCCGTAACCGCTGCCCGGGCGCGTGCCGCCCAGGGTGGAGCGTCGATCAGCCGGGCGCCCCGACCGCCCGCGCGCGCGGCGCGGCAACGCGCCGCAGCAGGAGGCTGACGTTCTGACCGCCGAAGCCGAACGAATTGGTCAGTGCGAACTCGGTGCCGCTCGGCCGGGCCTGACCTCGGATGTGGTCCGCCGGGCATTGCGGGTCCGGGTCGTCGAGGTGGTACGTCGGGGGCAGCACGCCCGCGCCGAGCGCCAGCGCACAGGCCGCCGCCTCCACCACCCCGGACGCGCCGAGCAGGTGCCCGGTGAGCGCCTTGGTGGAGCTGACCGGCACCCCGTCGGCGCCGAAGACCGCGGCCAGCGCAGTCGTCTCCGCGACGTCCCCGAGTCGGGTGCCGGTGCCGTGGGCGTTGACGTAACCGACGTCGCCGGCCGCCACTCCCCCGGCGGACAGCGCCCGCCGCATGCACTCGGCCGCTGCCACGCCGTCGGGGCGGGGCGCGGTCAGGTGGTACGCGTCGGTCGTCGCCCCGTACCCGATGATCTCCGCGTAGCCGGTGACCCCACGCGCGGCCGCGTGTTCGGCGCGTTCCAGCACCAGCAGCGCCGCCCCCTCGGCCAGGACGAACCCGTTGCGCCGGCGGTCGAACGGCCGGCTGGCCTCGGTCGGGTCGGCCCACCCGCGGGCGAGGGCCCGGGCGTTGCCGAAGGTGTCGGCGAAGGTCGCGAACAGCGGTGCCTCGCTGGCCCCACAGAGCACCACGTCGGCCTCGCCGGCGCGGATCAGCCGGACCGCGTCGGCGACCGCCTGGGCGCCGGAGGCGCAGGCTGTACCGACCGACGAGCTGTAGCCGCGGATGCCGTGGGTGATGGCGATCCGCGCGGCCGGCATGTTCGGCAGGATCCCGGTCAACAGGTACGGGCTGACCGCCGCCCGCCCCCGCTCGGCCCGGGCGATCACCTGCGCCTCCAGGGTGGACATGCCGCCCACCCCGCCGACGATCACCCCGATCCGTCGTGGGTCGACGTCCCGGCCGACCTCGATGCCGGCGTCCGCGAGCGCGTCGGCGGCGGCGAGCAGCGCCAGCACCACGACCCGGTCCAGCACCCGGGTCTCCGGGCCGGAGGCGACCGTACGGGGGTCGATCGCCGGCAGCATGCCGGCGACCTCCAGCGACTCCCGCGCGGGATGCCCCTCGGGCGGGCGGACCAGCCCCGACCTGCCGCCGGTCACCGCATCGAAGGTGGCCGCCGGGCCCCGCCCGACCGGGCTGAACAGGCCCATCCCCGTGATGACCGCGGTCACGACGGGGCCTCGCTCAGGTAGCGCTCGCGCAGCGCCACCTTTCGGACCTTGCCGGTGACGGTGACCGGGATGTCGTCGGCTCGCACCGGCAGCACCCGGCGCAGGGTCGCCCCGAGGTCCGGGCCGAGCGCCGCGCGTACCGCCGGGTCACGGTTCCGCTCCGGGTCGGCGCCGGCGGCCAGTTCCAGCAGGACGTCGGTGACCACCGTGTCGCCCGCACGGACGATGACCACGGTGCAGTCGGTGACATCCGGACAGGAGGCGAGGATCCGCTCCTCCGACAACGCGGTGAAGAACCACCGGCCGTCCCCGGCGTCGACCGAGTCGACCGCCCGGTCCAGATGGTAGTAGCGGCCATCCGCGTCGGCGCGGACCAGGTCGCCGGTGAGGTACCAGCCGCGCAGCCGGGAGCGGTAGGTGGTGAGCGAGTCGTTCCAGTAGCCGCGGAACAACGACGGGGAGTCGATACCGAGCCACCCCACCTGCCCCGGGGGAAGCTCGTTGCCGTCCGGATCGAGCACGGCGACCCTGGCGAACTCGTACGGGCGGCCCACGCACCGGCCGTACCGGTCGGAGTCGGTGGTGTGCGTGACGTGGAACATCGAGTGCCCCATCTCGCTGGAACCGAGCCCGTCGATGAAGACCGAGCCGCGCACCCGGGTCACTCCGGCGCGGGTCATCACGTCGCGGGAACCGACCGCGACCAGCCGGCGCACGTGCGGCTCGTGCGAGCAGTCACCGGTGTTGAACCACAGCCGCACCGAGGCAAGGTCGTACCCGGACAGGTCGAAGCGGGCCAGCTCCGCCCAGGTGACGGAGAAGCCGAACACCCCGTCCGGACGCCACCGCTGGATGGCGTCGAGCACGCGCTCACCGCCCTGCTCGGACAACAGGAACATCTCCGCCCGGTTGCCCAGCGCCTGGTTGACCATCAGCACCGTCGCGGTGTGCGGGGCGGGCAGCGCGCTGAGGATGCGACCGGTTCCCTGAGCCTGCGGCATGGACAGCAGATGCCGGGTGGCGGCGAAAAGACTGGCGTGCGAGTGCAGCACCGCCTTGGGCACGCCGGTCGTCCCGGAGGTGTGGGTGACGACGACCGGATCGTCGTCGTGGTGACGGTAGTGCGCGGGGGCGGCGGCCGGGTCGCCACCGCCGGCCTCGGCGGGCCGGCCGAGCAGCGGCGCGCCCAGGTCGTGACCGCCGAGCAGATCGGCGTGCGCGGCGTCGGCGAGCACCCCGACGGCCCGCAGTCGGCGGATGTACTCGGCGGCGATCTCCGGGCGCAGCTTGCCGTTCATCAGCGCCGGGACCGCGCCGAGGCGGGCCAGGGCCAGGAAACTCAGCACCATGTCGGCGGCGCCGGTCGCCCAGACCGCCACCGGGTCGCGGGGGCGAACGCCCCGCTCGTGCAGCCATGCGGCCCGCGCGGCGATCCGCTCGTCGAGCTGACCCAGGGTCAGCGGCTGTTCGGCCGGGTGACCGTCGACGGCCGTGTCGAAGGTCAATCCCGGTCCCTGCGGATCCGCCCCGTGCGCCAGCACCCGGGCGAGCACGTTGCCGGCGCCGATCTCGGTGTCAGCCGCGAGCGCCCCGCGGAGTCCCTTGGTCCTCATGAACCTGTTCCTCCCCCCATCAGCATCGCGACCGCCCCGGTGGGGGTCCCGTCGGATGCCTGTTCGATCAGGACCAGCAGCGCCTCGTCGGCGTCGCCGTCGTACAGCAGCAGTTCCGCCGCGGCGGTGGCATCGGCCCGCAGGTCCTCCGTGGTGCTCAGGCACACCACCGGGCCGTGCAGCCCCCAGCGCGCCGCGATGTGCCCGGCCACGCTGTTCGACACCGACTGGAAGAAGAACAGCGGTCCGATCCGGCCGCCGGCGTCGACCGTGGCGCGGACGTGCTCGGCGCTGGGCCGGTCCCCCGCCACGCTGGCCAGCACCACCGCACAGCGCACCTGCGGCGGTGCGGGACGCTCGCCGTACCGGCGGGTGAGGCACCGCTCGGCGACCGCCGCCGCCAGCGGATGAAACGTCGAGTGCACGAACCCGGGCAGCGGCGGCGGCGCACCGTCGCCGGGTTCGGGCCAACGCGCCTCGGCCAGCACCCCGGGCGTCGCCGCCTGCGCGTTCACGGCGCGCCCAAAAGCAGGGCGGTGTTCGCGCCGCCGAAGGCCGCGTTGAGGCTGAGCGCGTACGGGCTGGCGACCGGACGGGGCGCGCCGGTGACCACGTCCAACGGGCAGGCCGCGTCGGGTCCGAGCCAGCCGGCGTTGACCGGCAGCTTGCCGTGCCGTAGAGCAAGCACGGTGACCACCAGTTCGAGCAGGCCGGATGCCTCCAGCGCGTGTCCGTGCAGCGACTTGGTGGAGCTGACCGGGATCCGGTCGGCCCGGTCGCCGAGGGCCAGCCGCAGCCCCGCCGCCTCAGAGGCGTCGCTGAACCCGGTGCCGGTGGCGTTGGCGTTGACGTAGCCCACCGCCTCGGCCGGCAGTCCGGCACGGCCCAGTGCCGCCCCGATCGCCCGCGCCAACCCGCGTCCGGCCGGATCCGGCCGGCACGGGTGGTACGCGTCTCCGGCCCGCCCCCAGCCGTACAGGGTCGCGACCGGCTCGACTCCGCGGCTCCGGGTCGCGACCGTGGACTCCAGCACCAGCGCGGCCACGCCGTCGCCGAGCAGCAGGCCGGTGCGTCCGACGCTGAACGGGCGGACCGCCCCGTCGACGGCCAGCGCCCGGCCGGCGTCGAAGAGCGCAAACTGGTCCGGCTCGACGAGGTAGCCGGCGGCCACCACGACCCGTTCCCGGTCGCCCCGCCGGATCATGGCGGCGGCGTCGGCGACCGCCGTGCTCGCCGAGACGCACGCGCTGGCATAGGTCCTCGTCGGACTGCCGAGCCCGCACCGCCGGGCCAGGCGCGCGACGAGTTCGGGCGCCGGTCGGCCGGCGGGTCCGACGCCGTCACCGGGGCCTCGGGTCGAGCCGCCGGTGACCGTGATCCGGCCGCGGTCCGCGGTCGGAGCTGTCCCCGTGCGGACTAGCCGGTCGGCACGGAACGCGCCAGGTTGGGACGACGGGCCACCGTGGGTGGCCAGCAGCAGCGCCGACTCCGCACGCTGGACGGAGGTCAGGCCGGCGGACCGGCAGGCGGCGTCGATCGCGACGGCCAGTTCGTCGGGCAGCGTCCCGACATCGGGCAGGGTCGCCGCGACGGTCACCCGGCGACCGGTGGTGTCGAAGCGGCGTACCGGCCGAAACGCCGGCGCTCCCCGGAGCGCACCGGCGAGCTGCGCGTCGGTGCCCCGGCCCAGGGCGCTGACCGCGTGCATTCCGGAGATCGGTACGGGCTCCCGCTCACCCATCCGCGGGACTGGTGAGCGAGCCACGGAACACCGTCAGGGCGTCATCGACGGTGCGGACCCCGGCGAGTTGGTCGTCGGTGAACTCCATCCGCCGTCCGTAGCGTTGCTCCACCAGGTGTACGAGCCACGCGAGTTCCAACGAACCGATCCGGTGCGGCACCTGGTCGACCGGCTTCGCGGTCAGTTCGGCGAGCATGCCCACCAGGTCAGCTCGGTCCAGGTCGGACTGCCCGGACATCAGCGGCTGCCGCTGGTCGACCCGGCGACCCGGGCGGCGACCATGGTGGTGAACTCTCCGACGGTCATCAGCGCGAGCTTCTCCGACTCCTCCTCGGCGAACTTCACCCCGTAGCGGTCCTCGACCCGCACGGCCAGGTCGGCCAAGGCCAGCGACTCCAGATCGACCCCGGACGGACCGAGGGTGGTCGCGTCGTCGATCTCCTCGACGTCGTAGTTCATATCTTCGAGCTGCTCGATGACGAAGGTACGGACCTCGTCCCGCATGGCTTTAACCTCTCTATATGGGCGAGCTACCGGTGTCCGGTCAGGACACCGTGCACGTATGGATCAGCGGTGGCTCCGGCGATCGGCCGGAGGCAGCACGGCGGCTGTTGCGGCGCGCGGGGTCCGCGCTGCTCGGCCGGACGGAACGGGACGTCGTGGTCGGACACGCGCCGGACGGCCGCCCCCGGGTACGGGCCGGGGCCGACGTGCTGGCGGTGAGCGTGAGCCACGGCGACGGCGTGGTGGTGGTCGCCGCCCGCCGGGCCGGGGCGGTCGGGGTGGACGTCGAGCGCCACCGCCCGTTGCCCGCCGTGGCACTGGCCCGCCGCTGGTACGCCCCGTCGGAGGTCACCTGGCTGCGGAGCCTGCGCGAGAGCGACCGGGCGGACGGTTTCCTGCTGCTCTGGACGGCCAAGGAGGCGGTCGGCAAGGCACTCGGCCGAGGGCTGCGCGACGGTGGGCTCCGACGCCTCGCGCCGGTGCCCGGGAAGCCCCGCGCGCTGCTGCGCCCGGTGCCCGGGCTGGCGCACGTCCAGGTCGGGCATCCGGCGGGTCCGCCGGGGCTGGTCCTGGCCGTTGCGGTTGCCTCGCCGGCCGGCGAGGTGTCGGTGCTCCTGCGGTAGCCCGGGCAGGCGCGGCCGTCCACCCGACGGGCCGGTCATGGGAGCGCCGCCCGCAGTACGGGCACGGCACGCACCAGCTTGCCGGTGGTGGTCCGGGGCAGTCGGTCGAGCAGGTGCAGGGTACGCGGACGTTTGTAGCCGGCAAGCCGTTCCGCCAGCAACTCCTCCAGCGCCGCTTCCGACAGCGGACCGTCGGGCTGCACATAGGCGGTAATGCCGTCGTCCTGAACCACCACCGCGGCGGCGACCCCGGGCAGCGCGGTGAGGGTCGCCTCGACCTCGGTGAGATCCACCTTGAGCCCACCGACGGAGACCTGCGAGTCGAGCCGACCCTTGATCGTGACAAGCCCGGTGGCCGCGTCGACGATCCCGGCATCGCGGGTGTGCAGCCAGCCGTCGGCCCACCGGCCGGGGTCGGTGAGCCCGACATACGGCGAGGCGGGGCAGCTCACCTGGAGTTCGCCGCCGACCACGCGCACCTCGATGCCGGGGGCCGGCACGACCGCGGGCCGGTTCCGGCCGTACAGGTCGGTGCCGATCACCCCGACCTCGGTCATTCCGTACATGTTGCCCAACGGGACGCCGAAGCGGTCGGTGAAGGCCTGCACGGTCGCCGCCGGCACCAGTTCCCCGCCCGTGGTCATCCGGATGAGCTGCGGGAGTGGACCGTCGGCACGGCAGGAGGCAAGCAGTCCGATATGGAACGGGACGCCGAGCACGGTTGCCGGGGTGTTCTGCGCGCGGATCGAGGCGAGGACGGCGTCGCCGACGAGCCGCTCCGGTCCGACCAGCTCGACTCCGGCGTGCAGCCCGTAGAGCAGGCCACCGACCAGGCCCAGCACGTGCACCATGGAAGGCAGCAGAATGATCCGCTCGCCCGGCAGGGCGACTCCGTCGATACGGGTGTAGCGGCGCACCTCGGCGATCAGGTCCGCGGCGGTACGCCCGATCACTTTGGACGGACCGGTGGAGCCGGAGCTGAGTTGGATGACCGCGTGTCCGCTGACGGCCGGGTGCGCGGAGAAGGGGACGACGCCCTCGGTCACCTCGACGAAGACGCGCAATGCGCCACCGCCGCTGCGCACCGGCGCGACGACCACCTGCGGGGTGAGGCGCGCCAGCGCCCGGTCGACCTCGTGGTCGGTGAGGCGGTGGTCGAGCAGGACCGCCTGGGCGCCGAGGCGCCAGGTGGCGAGCAGGTTCACCACGTACGCCAGGGAGGGGGGCAGCCGCAGCGCCGCAGCACCACCGGCACGTAGCCCAGCGGCGGTCAGGCGGGTCTGCGCCGCGCCGATCAGGTGACGCAGGGTGCTGCGGTCGACCGGCTCCGGGAGGCGCAGACAGATGTCGGCCGCGGGCCCGGCGAGCAGCACCTCGTCGACCCAGGACGGGTCCAGTACCGCAGCATTCTTCGTTGGACAATCCATTGTCACTACTGCCCACCGCCCAGCGTCAATGAGGGCGCAATCAGCCCGTCAAGTGCATCTTTCGGGGTGCTGCCGGAACCCTACGACAGCTCCGCAAGGCATTGCTAGATCCAAATGGCTAGATCAAAGACGCGGCCGGTCGGGTTGTCGACGCCCGTTCGGACAGGCAAGATCGGGCGTGTACGTCGATTGTGATACCACTGTGGACGCATCAGCCTTATTCGCCCGGGACGCATCGGATACACCCCACCGATGCCTGACAATGCGGCTTCCTGGATTATCCGGACACCCGCCCGTCATCTCTTCGATCGTCCCCGACGGGGACTGCTCGATCGCTCGGTCCGGCATGACTTTCTGCCCCTGGGGTCTACCCGCTCATCCGAGGTTGCCGGGTCGACGATGACCGGCAACCCCGCTGCGAGGAAGTGTCGAGCCGCGCGGTACGCCTCCTTGAGGCGGTTGCCTCGCTGAGCGTTGGGCAGCTGACGAAGCGACAGCGAATCGCCCCTGAGGACTCGCGTGCGCGGTCAGACCAGCGCGCCCGGGCATCGGCCGATCTATCCAGGCCCGCGCTTCCACCGAAAGTGCACGATCCCGTGCAGCAATGACGCGGCGGGGCGGGGACTGTAGTGCGGGCGTGACGATCGGTCGTTCATGGCGTCGGCCCGGGCGCGCGAAACGTCTCGCGGTGCCCCACGACACCTGATATCCACGAGCTGCCTGCGTGATCGGCCCACACCCGTCCACCATCAGGCGCGCCAAGCGCAGGCGTGGGCGGTTCCTCGACAGCTCCACTCCACGGCCGGAGGCCATGATCCGTCTACGACTCGGGTCCAGTCGTCACACAAGTTCGACTTGTTCGATTCTGTAAAATATTGACGCTGAAGTCCGTTTCCGGTACGGATTTCCGAAGAAGTAGCCTTGAGCCAGCCGGTATCCCATGCGTTCGAGTTCTGCCGCCTGCTCAGCGGTCTCCACGCCCTCGGGCCACGGCTGTGAGGCCCAACCCCTCGGCGACCTGGATGAGGGCCTGAGCAATGACCGCATGCCGACCTGCCATGGTGATGGTGCCTACGAAGCTCTTGTCCGCCTCGAGTACGTCGACCGGCACACTTTGGAGCAGCCCAAACGACGAGTGACCGCCCGGGTGCTGGCGGTGCAGCTGCACGAGAAGCTGACCGCCCACGGGCTGGCATGTACCCGCCTGGAGATCGCCGCGACCACGACCGACGGCCAGGAGCTCTCCCGGGTACGGCGCCACGACGGCCTGCTCACCGTCCAGGCGATCGCCGACCGGACCCGCTGGCAGCTCGACGGGTGGCTCACCCGGCGACGGCTCGCCGCCCCCATCACCACCCTCAGGCTCACCCCGCACGGTGTCCTGCGGCAGGCCGGACTGCAAACCAATTGTGGGGTGAGCCGGGCGCCGACCGGGACCGAGCACACCGCGCGATGCACCGCGTCCAAGGCTTGTTGAGGCCGGAGGCAGTGCTGGTCGGCGTCCAGTCGGGTGGCCGCACACCCGAAGCGCAGGTCACGTTGGTGCCGTTCGGTGACGAGCGCGTCGGCGCCCGCCCGGACGGGCCGTGGCCCGGGGTGCTGCCCGCCCCATACCCGGCGGTGAGCATGCCCGCGACCGCGGTGCGGCTGCTCGACGCCGCCGGTGAACTCGTCACGGTTGGGGCGCGGCTGAACATGTCGGCGCCACCGGCTGCCGTGCAGACGGGCGACCGGACCGTGCCGGTCGTGTGGTGGCGAGGGCCGTGGCCGGTCATCGACCGCTGGTGGGACACCGACGCCCGGGCGCCGCGGCGTATGGATGCAGGCCGTCGTGCAGGACGGGACCGCGCTGCTGCTGATGCTCGCCGGCGGCCAGTGGCAGCTCGTCGGCCGGTTCGGCTAAAGCGCCAGCGATGGGATTCACCAACAACCCCGACATGCCGTGGCGCGACCTGCAACGCCACCTCGCCACCCCCGGACCTCCCGCAGTGGTGGACCCGCTCGCCGACGCCGACGGCGGCGACTCGCCTGCCTTGCGGCGGTCGGCCTTGCGCAGCCCGGACGGGCCGCCACAACGTGACAGCAGCTCCAGGACGGCCTTGTGCTGGACCGTCGGCCCGAGGACACGTTCAAGGGCGGGGTGGATCTGCGTGAGCAGGCCGCGAATGCGATTAGCGACGCGGGTCGCTTCGCCGGCGAGGTCGTCGTCGTAACCGACCAGGACTTCCAGCTCGACGAGGGTGTCGTCTCCGGCGTCGACGCGGCGCAGCGTGTGCGGCAGGGTCCGGGCAGCGTCCGCGATGACATAGGCGTCACGGGCGTCAGTCTTAGCGTTGCCGGGGTGCAGGTCCGCGATCCGGCGCATCGCTAAGCCGGGCAGGTAGGCGACCTGGTGCCCACACGCCCGGGCGACCGCCACCGGCAGCGCGCCGATCGACGCGGGTTGGCCGACCACAACAAGCACCGTGCCGTGGCGGGCGAGCTTGTCGAACACCTGCCGCAGCCTGGCCTCGGTGTTGACCAGCGCTGCGTCGTGCAGCCGCTTGCCGTCCGGTGCCAACGCGACGGCGTGGTGGCCGTCCTTGCCGACATCGAGTCCGAGGAACACTGGTAATCGCCGTGCACATCGCCTCCCCGCGACGTTCTTCCTCGGTCGTCAGTCAGGCGTCGACTGCCGGCAGCCACGTTACGAAGAGACCTACCCCAACGGTGCGGGTGGCCGTGTCCCTATCAGCGGTCCGTCGGCGCCACCCGGCCCGGCGACAACACCCCCCGGATCATCCATGCGACAGGCCTGCTGATACCAGCGGGCGCCGCGCTTCCAGGGCTGGCTGCTGCTGAGCCTTCGTGGCGGCGACTTCATCACCGCCACGAATGACCGGGAGGCACAGAATCTGATCGACGTCGCGTTGACCGCCGCCGACGTCACCGGCCCGCGATGCACTGGTCGCTGCGCTGTGGCGCGTTGCGGATTGGGTGCGACCGATCAGGCTCGGTCGGTGCCAGCCGAGGGGCGGGCATGGCGAAGCAGCGTACGGACGTCGGCCGGCAGATCGCCGACCTTCTAGGTACCGCGTGGCGATGAACGTCTCCCCCGGCACGCTGCTCACCGCCGAGTGCGCCGCCCTGCTGTCCCGGTTGCCGCTGGAGCGTGTCCTGCTGGAGCTGTCCGAGCACGACCCGGTCGACGACTACGCCGCCCTGACCGCCGCCTTAGCGCCGCTTCGGGCCCGCGGGATGCGGCTGGCGATCGACGACGTCGGCGCGGGCTTTTCGTCTCTGCGCCACATCGTCCTCACCACCCCCGACGTGATCAAGCTGGACCGCAGCCTCATCGATGGGGTCAGCACCGACCCGATCCTCACCACCCTGGTCCGGTCACTGGTCGAATTCGGCCGTGGCTGTTCCGCCCGCGTGGTGGCCGAGGGGGTCGAGACCGCCACCGACGCCGCGACCTTACTTGCTCTCGGTGTGCACTACGGTCAGGGCTGGCACTTCGGCCGGCCGGGCACCGCCAGACAGCTAGCCGACCGGTACCCGGTCGTCGCCCTGCCGCTCCCCGCCGCCTGAGCCGCGCGACGCGTCAACTGCGGCGGGTCAGCGAGGTGTATGCGGGCCTACCGCGAGTTTCGCCGGTAACCGTGCCCCCTGCCCGGCCCGCCAGCTTGTTGAACACAGCCTGGACCTGCCTGGCCAAGTGGGCCGTGCGCCGCTGGTATCGCTGCAGGACTCCGGGCAACTGCTCGCGGAACGTCCGGCGGCAGCCCCCGGGACGGGCAGACTAGCCGCCGAACCCGGACCGCGTTCACCACGGGGCGCCCATCGGGATCGTTACGCACCTGATTCTGCCCGCGGGGCCCTGACGGCCGGGAAGAGGCCGAGTTGGGCGACGGACACCATGCGGGCGCCCCTGCCGCTACGGGCAGGGCGCGGAACTCTGCTCGGCTGTCAGGGCCGGCGCCCCGACCGTCTTGGAGGCGCCGCAACGGAGCCCGGCCATGACGGCCGAGCAGAGGAGACCAGGGACCAGCGCACGTACGTCTCCCGGGTGGTGCCGTTACGGAGCCCGGCTGACAAACGGAAGGAGGACGTGGCCGTCATCCACACCCTGCATCGAGCCGCGCACCGATCGCCGCAATCAACTGAAGCCAGATACTCGGTCGCAACCATGAGTTAAAGGCAAATGCAAGGTCCGCCGCGTCATCCGCCTGACCGACCCACCGCCGCTCCCCAACCGTCTCCAGCAGCCGTCGGCGGCCAGCGCGCTGGCGGTCGTCAGCCACCGAGTGGACGACCGCAGATCGCCGATAGACACGTGATTCCTCCCAGGTTCTTGTCCGCGAACAGCAGACCGCTGGGGGCTACGTGATTTCTATAGCTGTGCGGCTTCCGTGGCGCTCTTCCTTATGGCGGCATGACGCCCCGGGGACAGCGACGGGGGTGCACCGTCCCCGGGCTCGGCAGCGGAACCGGCCGGCACCGGTTCCGCCCGGCTCAAGCGGGTCGCGGTCGGATGACGTTCCAGGTGACGGTTCCGCTGGCCGCGGCGGCCATGGCCAGGGGGCCGAGAATGGCTGCGGACACGACCGCGCCGTTGAGGTGCGGGGTGACCGATGTACCGGTGACCTGCGAGAGGCCGGCTGCCAGTCCGACCAGCGGCGGCAGCGTCACCAGCAGGCCGAGGCCCACGCCGACGAGCACCACCAGGACGGTCTCTGCCAGCACGAACGACAGCAGTTGCCGGAGGGTGCCACCCGCCGATTTCATGACCGTGAAGTCGGTGCGACGCCCGAACGCTGACATGGCCATGCTGTTGGCAACGGCCAGTCCGCTGTAGCCCACGGCGACGGCGATGAGCATGGCGGCGAGGCTGTTCGTCAGGCGCGCATCGGTGTTGTAGTCGGCCAGCGCGTAGGTTTGCGCATCGTGCAGCGCCGCTCCGGGGCTGACCTGGCTGGGTGCGTCGCCTGCCGGGATGAAGATGGTGTCGGTGAGCGCGCTGGAGTCGTGCTTCCGCACCGTTGCGCGGGCCATGACGAAGGCACCGCGGGCGGGGTCGTCGGGCAGGACCTGTGCGATGCGGATGTCCTCGAGGCGGCCGTCGACGAAGCGGACGGGCACGGTCTGGCCGGGGGTGACGCCGAGGGACTTCGCCATGGTGGCGCCGAGGACCGCTGTCCGCGGGTCCGAGGACCACTGCGGATCGCGCGAGCCGAGGGCCTCCACGACCGTGGTCTTGCCGCCGTTGCCAGGCACGAAGACGCGGGTGACCACTAGCGCCTTGCCGACCGGGTTCTCCGCCACGATGTCGTCGCTGAGCCCCGGGGTACCGTCGGTGTCGATGAGGACTTGGCCGGCGAGCTTCTTGGTCTCGCCCGCGGGGTAGGCGCTCCCCATCGTCTCGACCATGCCGCTGATCAGGACCGCGAACCCGACGGCGGCGATGATCGGTGCGGCGGTGGACGCGGCGCGCCGGGTCGCGTTGAGGATCTCCGCCCGGACGAGCATCGGTCCGGCGCCGGTGGAGCGGCGGGCGAACGGCGCGGTGAGCAGCCGTACCGCCGGGCCGATGACGACAGGGGCGAGCAGCGCGGCGGCGACGATGAACGTCATCGCGGCGACCATGGCAGTGTTGATCCGGTTGTCGGATCCGGTGACCGCGGTCAGCAGGGCAAGCAGCACACCTGCGCCGAGCGCCACCAGGCCGGTGATCAGCCGGGCCCGGCCGATCACCGTCTTCTCGACCTCGGCGTCCTGCAGCGCCTCCAGCGGCACTACCCGGGACGCGGTCCGGCTCGCGGCCCAGGCACCGACGACCGCTACACCGGTTCCCACCGCAGCGGCGGTCAGCAGCGGCCAGGCTGACACGGTGATGGAGAAGTCCGGTGGAGCCACGTCGAGGTGCATGAGGATCGCTCGCATGAGCGGGGCCGCGGCGAGGCCCAGCAGGCAGCCGGCGACCGATCCGAGCGCACCGATGACGGCCGCCTCGCCGAGAATCATGCGGCGTACCTGCCGGGGTTCGGCACCGATGGTCCGCAGCAGGCCGATCTCCCGGCGCCGCTGGGTCGTGGCGAGCACCAGGGTCGCGGCGACCACGAATACCGTGACGAACAGGCCCAGGAGCGCCATCGCCGCGATGAGCTGGGTACCGAGAAACCGCTTGTGCGCGATGAACTCCGGTTCGAGTTCGCCACGGTCGTCACCGGTTACCACGGTCGCGTTCGTGTCGGACGCCCGGCGGGCCTGCGAGACGATGGTGTCGATCGAAGCGTCGCGGGCCGGGAGCAACCCGATGGCGCGTACGCCCGGGTCGCGCTGGGTGGCGACGTCGTCGGTGAAGAAGAAGCCGGGGCCGTCGATCACGCCCGACACCGTGAAGTCGTGTCGGCCGTCGCTCAGGTTGATCGAGAGCTTGGAGCCGGGCTTGACGCCGAGCGCGGCGTCGACCGCCACCTCGTTCGCGGCCCGCGGCTGTGCGCCGGCCGTCAGCGAGTATGGCGCAAGCAGGGTGCTTGACCAGCCGTGGCCGGCCTCCAGCGCGCCATCGTCGAGCACCGGGCGGTTGTCGACGAAGGCCTGCGCGTAGAACGCCCGGTCCACGATCACGTGCTCCACGCCGGGGATCGCGGTGAGCCGCTGCGTCAAGGTGGCAGCGTCCGTGTCGGACCAGGGAATCCGGTCCTCGGGACTGCCGTCGACGTCGACGGCCTGCGGCGGGATGACCAGTGCCGGGGTGCCGGCCAGCCGGGGCTGGACCCGGGGCCGGGCCGAGTCGTAGGTCACCAGCGTGACGGCGATCAGGCCGACGCCGACGACGACGGCGAGAAAGGTGGCGACGAAAGTGCGCCACCGCTGCCGGACGTTCGCAAGGACCAACATCACGCCTCCAGCCGTGCCATCTGCGCGGCGATCAGAGCCGGGTTGGACGGGTCGACCGGCTTGAGTGCGACCCGGTCGGCCAACTGCCCGTCCTTGAGGAAGACGACGACGTCGGCGTACGAGGCGGCTACCGGGTCATGCGTGACCATGATGGTGGTCTGGTTCTTGTCGTCGACCAGACGGCGCAGAAGCGTCAGCACCTCCCGCGAGGTGCTGGTGTCGAGGGCGCCGGTCGGCTCGTCGGCGAACAGTACGTCCGGACGGGTGATCAGCGCGCGGGCGAGCGCGACCCGCTGTTGCTGGCCGCCGGAGAGCTCACTGGGCCGGTGACCCGACCGCTCCCCCAACCCCACCTCGGCGAGCGCCTCGAGCACGTCGGTGCGATCGACGCGCCGGCCGGCGAAGCGGAGCGGGAGCTCTACGTTCTGCGCGGCGGTCAGCGAGGCCACCAGGTTGAACGCCTGAAAGACGAATCCGATGTGCTCGCGCCGCAGAATCGTCCGCTCGCCCTCGTCCATGGCTCCGACGTCCTTGTCCGCGACGAAGATCTGTCCCTCGGTGGGTCTGTCGAGGCCGGCCGCACAGTGGAGCAGCGTGGACTTACCGGAGCCGGAAGGCCCCATGATCGCGGTGAAGGTGCCGGTCGGGAAGCCGACGGACACCCGGTTGAGGGCCGTCACCGTGTGATCGCCGCTGCCGTATACCTTCCGGACACCGAGGAGTTGCACCGCTGTCGTGGTGGATGCGTGCCTGGTCGTCGTCATGACGGAATCTCATCGCACCGGGGCGTTTCGCCGCATTGATCGCGACTCTACTTTTCGAGGTAGAGCCTGCACTACCGCGCACCGTCGCAGGCATGACATACGGTTGCCGTGTCCAAGTCGTCCCAATCCGGGAAGGAGGGTACCGTGCCCGGCAGCGATGTCTGGCGCCCGCGAACCGCGCTGCAGGCTATGGCGCGAGAGCCGTTTCGCTTCCTGACCTCGGTATGGCCATGGCGCGCCCTGTTGTACCTGCTGTCCGGCGTCCTGGCAGGCGCAACGACGTTCGCGGCCATCGTCGCGATCGGGTTCCTCGGCATCGCGTCGCTTACGTTCGCCGTCGGCGCCGCTCTGCTGCTGCTCGGGCTGCTGATCGGCCTTCCGGTGGCTCGACTGGAACGCTGGCGTCTACGGCTGGTCGACCTCGACGTCACCCCGGAGCCACACCGTACGTCCGGCGGCGGCCTGTGGCAGTGGTTGCGGACTCGGCTGAGCGAACCGGCCACATGGCGGGAGTTCACGTTCACGCTGATGGCGGCGACCGCGCTGCTGTGGCTGGACGCCGGGGTCCTGGGGCTGGCTTTCGTTCTCCCCGCGTTCTGCATCTCGGCGCCGTTCAATGATCCGGTGACGTGGCCCTGGGCGGTGCTGGGCGTCATGCTGATCGCCGCCGCGCCGTATTCGATCACGGCCTGGGCTGGCGCGCGGGCGGCACTGACCCGCGTCATCCTCGCTCCCCGCCACGAGGAGGTCGCGGCACAGCTCAAGGAAGTCAGCATGTCCCGGGCGCGGCTGCTGGACGCTTTCGATGCCGAGCGGGCGCGCATTGAGCGGGATCTGCACGACGGCGCTCAGCAACGTCTCGTCTCGCTGAACATGTCGCTGGGGACCATACTGCTGGATGTTCCCGAGGGCTCGTCACTATACCGGCAGCTGCTCGCAGCACAGGAGCAGCTCACGCTCTCCCTCACCGAGCTGCGCAACCTCGTACGCGGGCTGAGTCCCCGCGTGCTGACCGACAACGGTTTGGCAGCGGCGATCGAGGAGGCGGTCAGCCGGTGCCCGCTGCCGGTCACCGTCGACCTGCAGACCTCGGGCCGGCTGCCCCCGAAGGTCGAGTCGGCAGCGTACTTCGTCGTCACGGAGGCCATGGCCAACATCGTCAAGCACAGCCAGGCGAGGACCGCTAAGATCATCAGCCGCTACCACGCAGACCAGTTGACGTTGGAGATCTGGGACGACGGCGTCGGCGGCGCGGATGTGGGGGCCGGGACCGGGCTGAGCGGTCTCGCGGACCGACTGGCCGTGGTGAACGGACGCATGCGACTGTCCAGTCCGGTGGGCGGTCCGACTCTTCTGCTAGTGGAGATCCCATGCCGCTCCGGGTAACGCTCGCTGAGGACTCCTCCCTGCTCAGGGAGGGGCTGGTGGGCATCATGGAGCGCTTCGGTCACGAGGTCGTCGACGCGGTCGCCGACGCCGACACGCTCGTGGCGTCTGTAACGAAAACGCGGCCGGACATCCTCATTACCGACGTGCGCATGCCGCCGGGGCACGGCAACGACGGGCTGCGAGCAGCGATCCGGCTACGCAAGGAGTTGCCGGGCCTTCCGGTGCTGGTGCTCAGCCAGTTCGTCGATCAGTCCTACGCGACCCAATTGCTGGACTCGGACGAGGGCGTGGGCGTCGGATACCTGCTGAAGGACAGGATCTCCGCGGTGGTGAACTTTATGGCCGCGATCGACCGGGTCGTCGCGGGTGAGACGGTGGTGGACCCGGACGTCGTGCGGCAACTCCTCGGCCGTCGCCACGATCCGCTGCGCACGCTGTCCGGACGCGAGCGCGAGGTGCTGGCCCTGATGGCCGAGGGGCGCTCCAACGCCACCATCGGCGCTCTGCTGCACATCAGCGACGCGGCGGTTAACAAGCACATCGGCAACATCTTCGGGAAGCTCGACCTGCCGACCACGACGGACGGACACCGCCGTGTGCTAGCCGTCCTGGCGTTCCTGCGCGATTGAGCTGCGATAGCCGGCGCCCACGACCATAGATTCGCTATAGGCACGCGAAGGACTCTCGGCAGGACAGATCCGCCCGACTGCGAGGTGTTCACCATGCCGAACCCGTTCGAGAACGACGACGCGCCCTACTTTGTGCTGGTCAACGACGAGGGACAGCATTCTTTGTGGCCGACCTTCGCGGAGGTCCCCGCCGGCTGGCGAATCGTGTTCGGTGAGGATGCGGACGGTGAGCACTCGGACTCGGCCGACGTGGCCGGCCCACGCCATTCCGGCGCTTTCCATCTCGATCGCGGCGGCATCGTTGTAGTGCTCGCTGAGCTGCTGGGCCAAGGGTCTCGTGCGGGAGTTGAGCACGACCTCGCCGGCAGCGATCGGTATGAAGTGGACCGCTGGCCTGCCCGGGAGCCGTTGGAAGTCTCGCGCGACGAAACGGGGCTCGTTGGAGCAACTCGTGGTCAGCGTCGAAACAACGCGGCCGTGCGCGAAACCGGTCGTCCTGCTCCTTGCCGCCATGGACGGCGAAAACGCGCGTCGCGACGACCACCGCACCAAGCTCGAGCTTGTCGTCAAGGGCACCGGCGACGCCGACGAAGAGGACCGCCTCCGGCCGGAACAGCGCGATCGCGCTTGTGGCGACCAGGGCAGCATCGAGGTTGCCCGGCCCGACCTCGACGATCGCCACCCGGCCGGCCCCCAGCGTGCCGACCTCGAACTGGGTTCCCGCGCGGGGCCTCAAGCGTCACACTTAGAAACGTCCAGGACCTGCGTCAACAGGTGCCGTACTCAAGGTGTCCACCCGCTGGGGGACGCCTTGCGGACGGAAGAGGGTAGGATTTAGCACATGAACACTCGATGCACATGTTGCATCGGTGCAACGCGTGGGGGGTCAAGTCCCCCCTCGGACACAATTGATCAAGGCGTGAGCTGCGGCCTCGTGGTCGCACCTATTTCTTGTAGCGGCGTCTTGCCAGCTCATCGACGTGGGCGTGCAAGTCGCTCCTCGACACAGCGGTAAGCCACACGGACAGGGAAGATTTTCACGTCCAGGGGTAGGGTGTGGCTCTTCGTCACCGCCCCTTACGGCTACTCGTCAGCTGACGCGTAGCGGTCGCCTCCACGTTCTTGCTCAAGATTGATCGAGCGCTGAACGAAGCAGTTGCGCCAAGGCGTGCAGGAATGCGGCGGCCTCGGCGTCCGAGGGGTGGTCCAGCGCTCGGTTGCCGTCGCCCTCGACCAGGCGTAGCAGCGTGCCTGGGACGTGCTCGTCCTTGAGTACCATCTCGACGGCCTCAAGGTCCTGCCGGACCGAGGATGCGTCAGTAATCACGGTCCGTCGAACCTCTGCATAGATCTCCTCCGTCCCGTCGCTGTCGGCCACGTAGGACTGCATAAAGTGGCGCATTCTGTACATCGCCGGGCGCCACCTTTGCTGCCCGACCCGCGCGCGCAGCGGATCGGGAAGATCCTGGCTCTCCATGGGAACTCACGCTAGCCCCACGGGTAGGCGGAAAGGATGAACGGCGTGGCCGTAACCAATCCGGGAGCGAGGCGGATCAGAACGTTGAACCTGGTGGTCTCGCCGTACCGCGCCCGGCGGGGTCCCGTGCCGTACATTCCGCTGTTGAAGTACCCCCGGCCGATGCGGTAGCCGGCGTCGTAGTCGCCCTTGTGCAGGTGCCCAAGCGCAAGGTCGGCGCGGATGGTCTCCCAGTTCAGCCGGACGTAGGCGTCAACCTCGCGGTTTATCGTCGACAGGTCCAACCACTGGTACGACCTCGTCACGCTAGCCGCCCAGGGAAGATCGCCGTAGATTCTGCCCTCGATGGTCTTGGTACGCGGGTCGCGCCGCAGCGGGATGTCTGGCCCATGCCGGTCGATGGTGTGCGCCCCTCGATCGCGGTAAGCGTCGTCGTTCGCGGTCAGGTCAAAGTCCGGCGGTTCGTTGCCGAGCTGGTAATACCGGAGCGTGGTCGCGGAGTCGGCCGCGAAATTGATCATACTGCGCTTGGACATGCTCAATCCCGATCATCCTAATGATCACCGTCCAGTCGATGGATGACGATCAAGAGAAACGTGTGCGATGCAGAATCCGCTTTGGACTCTTTCGCTTGGCTGAAGAGGAGCTTGAGCAGGGAGTTTCACTTCGTCGAGCGTTCGGGAAGCTCCGGGATGAAACAGGACGGCGTAGCGCTGCGGCATGCGAATTCGTACGCTGTCCCAGAACGTCTGGCACCGGCGGCGGGAGGTAGATAACACTGACCACGACGCCGACACTTGATCTTTCGGCCATCGGATCATGGCAGCAATTCGCCATGTTTCTCAGTCAGCTCAGAGATCGTTCCGGGCTTTCATACAGCCAACTGGAGCGGATGACCCGGGATGACGCCCGCCCGCTGACGAGATCCACACTCAGCGAGGTACTCCGCGGCAACCGCCCGCCACAGAAGTCGCTCGTAGAGAGCTTGCTCGCCGCCTTGCAGTCGCCCCTGGGCGAACGCGCGCGAATCATGGACACTTGGGCGAGGCTGACTGAGAGGTCTCAGGAGTGGCGGACCAATCTGCTGCGGTTCGTCGACTCGTCTCCTCGCGAGCTCGGCGTTCACGCCGGGATCAGACCGGCGACCAGTCCGGGAGAACTGCCGGGGTACGTCATGAGGTCGTTCGACCCAGAGCTTCGACGGCTGATCGAGGACGGCACGCGACGCGGGTGCTTCGTTGTCCTCGTCGGTGGATCGTCGACCGGCAAGACTCGCTCGTTGTACGAGGCGGTACGGAATGTAGCCGGGGACTGGGGGCTGGTGCAGCCGTCGGATACAGGCGACATCTACCGATTGCTAGAAGATTCGGATCGCCCATCCATCGTCTGGCTCGACGAGCTGACTCGATTTTTCCGTTCGACGCCGGAACTTACTAAGACTCAGCTGGCAAAGCTTCGACGGATAGGCCACATTATCGTCGGGACACTGTGGTTCGAGGACTACACAGCAAGCCAAGCATCACGCGTCGAACGAGCCGTACTCGAATTCGCGGAAATGATTGACGTGCCGCGCTACCTCGACGCGGACGAGTGTGAGAGAGCAAGAAGACTCGCCTCCACTGACAGCAGTATCAGCGCCGCGCTTAATTCCGGCGACGATGGCATGACTCAAGTGCTCGCCGCCGGCCCTGAACTGTTGCGGCTGTGGCATCACGCACCACCATATGCGCGGGCGGCCATCGAGGTAGCGACGGACGCACGCCGGCTCGGGATCCTCACCCCGTTGTCTCGGGAACTACTGCTCGAGGCCATGGCTGGATACCTGGGCGAGGGTGACCGCGTCACCCCTCCCGAGAGCTGGTGGCAGGAGGTCACCTCCTACGCGGAGCGGCCCATCAACGAAACCACGGTGGCGGCGCTGATCCGGGTGGCCGGCCGCTCACCGGGGACACTGGCCGGATATCGTGCCGCCGACTACCTGGCACAGCACCTGCGTGTCCAACGGAGATCTCGGTGCCCGCCGGAGAGTTTCTGGATAGCGCTGATCGACCGGCTCAACAGCGTTGAAGACATCCGTCGTCTCCGCGACGCGGCGGCTGCGCGGATGCGCTACCGCCTCCAGGAGAAGGCACTCCGCAAGCTGGCCGCTCTCGGCGATCAGCAAGCCCTCGTCGACCTCACATTCCTGCTCGTGCGCCAAGACCGCATCGGCGCGGCGGTCTCCGTGCTGTCCAGCCGCTTGGGAGACCGGCCGGCCGAGGATGCGCTGGCCGAAGTGTTCCTTCTCCGCGGCCGCGCGGACGCCGTAGAACTGAACGAGCGGGCGGATCTGCTGTGCGACCTCGGCGAGAGAGCCAGCCTCCGAGGGAGAGCCGACCAAGGCGACGCGACCGCTGCCGACGATCTCGCCGACCTGCTCGCCGAACGCGGCGAACTCGCGGAGTTGCGGCGGCGAGCGGACCGCGGTCATTCCCTGGCGGCGGATCTGTTGGCGGAGCTGCTCGCCATCCATCGGCGGACGGACGAGTTGAGCGTCCGAGCAGCCGCAGGCGATCAAGCTTCACTGACGCGGCTCAATCGCCTTCGAGACGACGCGTCGAGCGTGAAGCCCGAGATCCAGCAATTGCGGGAAGCGCTGGCCCGAGGCGAGGTGGCCGTCGCCGAGCGACTGACCTCGTTGTTGTTCGAACTAGCCGACGAGCCGGAACTACGTGCCGAGGTTGACGCAGGCACGCCCTACGCGGCGGACCGGTTGCTTGCTCTGCTGGCGGTCAATTCATGTAACGACCCCGAGGCTGCCGCCGAGGTCGTCAAGCTACGCGCTCTCGGAATGCACTGCGACGGAACCTTGGCTCTGACAGAAGGACAACATCATGCCTGATGACGACATGACGGCCGCGGAAAGCGCAATCCTCATCGTGCTTATGGCCGAGGCCAGAGAAGTGCTCAATACCGAGTTGAAAGAGTGGTACGGCCTCGACGTGCGGAAGGAACAGCGCGAGAAACTCACGGCCAAGCTGCATTACATCGCCAGCAGGAAGAGCGGACGCACGTATGCGTTGCAGTTGGCGGACGACGGCTGGGTCAGGGTCCAGAAAGATCTCGACTTCACGCTTCGAGGAGCCAGTGCCCTGAGCTCCGGGCTGAAGGCGCTGCAGAAGAACCTGCGCGATCGGGTCCTGGCCCGGGCGGAGTGCGCAAGTTTCACCGAGCTCTTCGCCGTGAAGGATTTACGAGCCGTCGAACCGCAACGTGCGTCCCGCGCGGCGCTGCGCCTGCGCATCATTGCAGCCTACGAGGCCCTCGCCGACGAGCCGCGGACATTCGTGAGCTTAACCCGGGTGCGGCCGTTCTTCGCCGACGTGCCGAGGGAGGCTCTCGACGAAGCCCTGCGCCGACTGGCGGCGGAAGACGAGGCCAACATCGTGCCCGAGTCGAACCAGCGCCTGCTGTCGGAGGCGGACGTCAAGGCTTCTCTGCGCATCGGGGGCCAGGACAATCACCTGCTGGCGATCGGCGTGTGATGCAGGAGGCGGAACGCAAGGCGCTCGCCTCGCTGCGGTTCGACTGGGCGCCCGTACCTGATGATTTGTGGAAACCCTTGCCTTTCCACGTCGAAGGCCTGCACGTGCCGATCCTGAACGAGGTGGTTGCCGGGATAGACGAGGCCGCGACGAGTGCGGCGGGCAGCCCGATCGGCCTGGTCCTGCAGGGCCAGCGCGGATCCGGCAAGACGCACCTGCTGGGATCGGTCAGGCACTTGGTGCAGGAACGAGGCGGCTATTTCTTTCTGGTAGGCATGCTCGATGCCGAGGCGTTCTGGGAGAGCGTGCTGGAGGCGATGCTGGACGGGCTTGCGCGGCCGGTGCCCGGCAGCCGGCAGACCCAACTGAATCTTCTGCTGCGACGGCTGTCGGCCAAGGTCGGTGCGCCCCGCGCGGCGCGACGTGCCGTCATGGGTGAGACGGACCTGACCCGCCCCGCGCTCGACGAGTTCATCGTGGGCCTCGGCGAGTTCGATCGGCAGGTCGCCCGCAACAGCCAGGAGACGGCGCGAGCCCTAGCTCTGAGCGCCTCGGCGGACATCGGCCATCGCGATGTCGCCGAGAACTACTTCACGTCCGGCGACGAGGCCGAACCCGGCGAGCGCAACGCGTGGGGCATGCGCCGCGCATCGCGCAAGCCGCAATCAATCGTGCAGGATCTGTCCTGGCTCATCGCGTTGACCGGACCGTCGGTCATCGCGATCGACCAGATCGACACGCTGGCCGCAAAGTTCGACATCACAACCGACCCGAGGTCCGGTGTGCCGGCGCTTCTGCGGCCGGAAGACGCGCGAACGCTGGCAGTGATGGCGGACGGACTCATGTCTCTGCGGCAGGTGACGCGCCGCGCCCTCACAGTCATCGCCTGCCTGCCGGCCACGTGGGCCATCATAAATCGCACTGCCGTCGACTCCGTGACCGACCGGTTCCGGCAGACTGCTCAACTTCGCCGGATCAATGATGAAGGCCTCGCTCAGGCGATCATTGAGAAGCGTTTCCGTACCCGGTTCGACGAGATCGGTTTCGATCCGCCCTTCGATTCGTGGCCCGTTGCGCCGGACGCGTTCGCCAACGTTGGGTCGTTCACCCCGCGCGAGCTACTGATCAAGATCGACCAGCACATCCGGACGTGTACGGCCAACGATCACATCGAGTTGCTTCATCGGCTCGGAGAGCCGTCGGAGGCCAGATCGGCCCTGCACCACCGGGGATCGGAGGCCCTCAGTTCCGGCAAGCTGGCTCGGCTCGACGAGTGGTTCGCTGAACTCAAACAGCAGGCGGACGACTTGACTCCGCTCGAGGCTGCCCACGAGGACGAGAAGATGCCGGCTCTGCTCGCGGCAGGGCTGACAGCATGGATTCTGGAGCGCGGCGAGGCCGGCGCGGCGTTCAGTGTTGATCCGCCGCCGAGTGCGCATCCACCGCTGCACGCGAGGCTCCGGCTGGCCCTCGACGAGGAAACCGAGGACCAAGTGCACTGGTGCTTCCGCGCCGCGAGCGATGAGCACCACTTCAACAGGGCGGTCGCTCTCTTGAAGAAGGCGACCATTGCCGCCGCGGCCGAAAGGACATCCGGGAAGCGCAATCTCTACATGCTTCGCGCCGGCGAGTGGTCGAAGGGCGCGAAGACCCGGCTTGAACTCGGCAAGGTGTCCGGGACCCTGGCGCTGGACGCCGAGGACCTGAGCATTCTTTCTGCCCTTCAGGTCATGCTCAGCGCGGCAACGGTGGAACTGCAGGGCTGGCTCATGGAGCGCAAGCCGACTCGCGATCTGAAATTCCTTCAGGAGGCGCTGGCCGATGTCGAGAGTTGGTTGCCTTCGCGGCCGGAGGCGCGAGGGGACGACGTCGCCCACGATGACGTGCCGAGCTTTACCATCGGCTACGACCACGGCGACGACGCGGCTATCGCGCTACCCCTCGAGGCGCTGCGCAAGCACACCACCATCTTTGCCGGTTCCGGTTCCGGCAAGACCGTCCTGATCCGGCGCATCGTCGAGGAGTGTGCCCTTCACGGCGTTTCCGCGATCGTGCTGGATCCTAACAATGACCTCGCACGGCTCGGCGACGCCTGGCCTGAAACACCACATTCATGGCGGTCAGGTGATGAGGAGAAGGCCGCTGAGTACCTCGCGCACACCGATGTCGTCGTCTGGACGCCGCGACGCTCTTCCGGCCGGCCGCTGAGCTTCCAGCCGCTGCCGGACTTCCCGAGCGTGCTCGACGACAACGACGAGTTCAACGAGGCAGTGGAGGCCGCCGTCGCGTCACTCGAGCCGCGGGCAATGGTGACCGGCCGGGCCACCAAAGCACACCTGGGGCGGGCCGTGCTGCGTAAGGCCGTCGAATACTATGGCCAACACGGCGGCACCCGCCTGCAGGGCCTCATCGACACGCTGGCCGACCTGCCCGACGGCATCATCGACATCGACGGCGCCGACAAGATCGCCGCCGGCCTCGCTCAGACACTGACCGCCGAGATGGTGAACGATCCGCTTTTCGGCGGTGAAGGCACCGCTTTGAACCCCGGCGTGCTGCTCACACCGCCCGAGGGCAAGCGCGCCCGACTCTCGGTAATCAGCATGGTCGGCCTGCCGTCGGAGGCCGTACGCCAGACTTTCGTGAACCAGCTTCAGATGGCGCTCTTCTCTTGGATCAAGCGGCATCCGGCCGGTGACCGGCCGTTGCTCGGTCTCCTCGTCATGGACGAGGCGCAGACGTTGGCACCGGCGAGCCCGATGACCGCCTGCACGCAGAGCACGTTGGTGCTGGCCGCCCAAGCGCGTAAGTACGGCCTCGGGCTGATCTTCGCGACGCAGGCCCCCAAGAGCCTGCACAACCGGATCCCCGGCAACTCCGCGACACAGCTTTACGGACTGCTGAACAGCCCCATTCAGATTGAGGCCGTTCGGGAGATGGCGAAGGCCAAGGGCGGAGATGTGCCCGACATCTCACGCCTGACGGCCGGGGAATTCTACCTAGCGGATGAGGGAAGCTCGCCGCGCAAGATCAGGACACCGCTCTCGCTGAGTTACCACCCGCGCAGTCCGCTGACGATCGAGGAGGTCATCGATCGATCGCGCAAAGGCGACACCGCGTCGGATCGGTAAGTCTTGTGCCCCCGACTCCGCGCGAGACAGCGTCCCCTTGGGCAAAGCGCCGATCGGCGGCGAGCCGCCGGTGAATCGGGCGAGGTGGAAGGGATCTTCGCCGAGCATCGCGCCGCGCTGGTTCAGGTCTTCCAGCGCACGACGCGCTGAGGCGCACAACAGATAAGGCTCGCGCAGAAGGCAGTTCACGACGAGACGGCCAGCTCACGGGCTGCGATCACCGTGTGCGTATCTCGAGTGTTGATCTCGGACACGTTAACCCCCACCAGAGTCATCCCATCGAGGGATGGTTTCGGTGGGGGTTACCTGTTTCTTCAGGTCTCGCGGTTCGAGGCCGAGTGTGTCCAGGCCGCAGACGATGACCATGTCCCGCGCCGGGACATAGGTGAGCAGATCCTGGCCATCGGCCAGAAACGGCAGATCGGCGGCGCCGCTTAACCGGTAGAGCAGTTCATCGACGATCCGGCGTTCGGGCCAAAACACGTTCCGTCCGCGTTGATCGCCGGGCCGCGCGCTGGTCCGGCCGGGCGTCGACGAGGCGGTAGCCGTATGGTGGCCGGCCGCCGAGATGACGGCCCTGTTCACGGGCCTGGGAACACATCGCACGGGTGGTTCGCCGCCGGGCCCGTAGCACCTCCCGTTCGGATTGGTGGCCGAGCAGCATGAGAAGGGCGCGGTGCGTGGGATCAGCCAAGTCAACAAGACCACCCACTTCCGGAAGCCATACCGTGACGCCGTGCGCACGGAGGTAGGGGATGGTCTGCAAGGCCAGACGGCCGGCGAACGCCCGCTCGTACTCACCGATGACCACTGCGTCGAACCGGCGATCCGACCGCGCCGCCTCGGTGAGCAACTCGGCTGCGCCGGGCCGCTCATTCCAGGCAAGGCTGCGGGAGTAGCCGGTATCCGAAAGAACTCGACAGCGATGCAACCCCGGTATCCAGTCAGCTGGACTGCGATGTCGAGCTGCCACTCCCGCGACGACGCCGGGTCCTGATACCCATCGGTGGAGATTCGCCCACAAAAGGCGAACCGTAATGCAGCGCCACGCCACACACGACGCCGAGCACGGCTACGGCCCTCGCCCGACAACCGGTCCAGCCAAAAGGCGAACAGGTCGTCCGGTGCCGCAGCGGCCGTCATCGCGGATGTGACCATCGTTCGTCACCAATGCCCGAGAAGCAGATACGCCGCCGGGGATACCCGGACCGCCGGCAGTGTCACCTGACTTCGGCGGCTCTCACCCGCAAGAGTGACCGACTCACCACGGCGCCTTCGAAGAAGCGTGGACGCCCGCTCCGCTCCGCGAGCGAACTCACGTACATTCTTCTGCCGAAACAACGCGTGCTCGGAAGAGACGCTCTCCCAGTTCTATCTGCTGGGATTGCCCTCCCATGACGCTGAAGACCGATATTTCGGGCCTGACACGCTGGGGCCAGGTCCGACGGAATGTGAACCGTAAGTGCGGAAACGGACCGTGTGAGCCTGCGGAGGACCAAGGATGACGAGCGGCTTCGGCGCTCCGACTCAAGCCAGCGGCACTTCAACGTCTACCACGGGCCGTCATGGTACGCCTGCTCGAGCAGGCTGTTACGCACACGAGCGTGACCTTCACCTTGAGATCCAGCGAGATGTCAACCGGCTCGTGGTCGTAGACCTCCTCGACGAACGGAGCGCTCATCACCTCCTGGTCGCGCTGCGACGAGGCCAGCGCCTCGGCCCGTAGCGACACATCCGCTCCGATGCGGCGAGCGAGGCCATCCGCCGCGTCACGCTCTCGCAGCATGTGCGGCAGAGTCGTGTTGCAGAATGTCACCATGACCCGGGTGTCCGGATCAGGCTCCCGCGCACCGCCCCGACGTGACGGGGCCCGGTGGCGGAGCCGACCAAGTAAACCGAAACCCCTCTCTGGCCCGGATCTGGTGGTTACAGTTCCTTTGTCCACTCCCCCTGGATGGAGCATTGCTGCTCAATGCAGGCAGCATGCGTTTATCTAGTGAAGGGAGCCTCGATGACCAAACTTCCTCAAGCAACGGAAGAATCGCCGACCACGCCGCCCGCCTCATTGCTGCGGGGAGGGAAATCCGCACCGCAGCCGTCGTCGATCCTGGCAGAGGAGGGGGCAGCCGGCTTGTCAGGAGTCCGCATGGTCGACGACGTCCAGGACCTCCTCGGGGACCTCAGGGAAGCGCCGACAGCCCTGCTAGGTGGAACGTCCGCACCACCAGCGGCTCCGCCTCCGTCGGTCCCGGCCCGAGAAGCGCCGTTCCCGCCGTCACCGAACCCCGCGGGTGGCCCCCCTCCACCGCCACCGCCGGCTCCCTATCCGACCCGGCCGACGGTCACTGCCGCGCCGATCAGCAGGAATCGTATCGACGAATGCCTCGACAGCGCGAAATATTGGGCAATTCGCCTGCCTAGATACGCCAATGAGATGCAGAGCCGCGCCGACGGATACGCCATTGCCGCCGCAATTCTCAGCACCATCACGAGCCTCGCCATATGGGGGATTCTGACCGAATCCAGTTCGTGGTGGACGAAGGCGCTGGCCTCTGCTGCCGCTCTTGCGGCCGCCGCGGCGGCGATCCTCCCGAGAGTCAAGAACTATCCGGAGGCGGCCGGCAAGGCGAGGCAGTTGGCGACGCAGTACGGCACCATCAAGGGCCGGTTGGTGGATGCCCAGGTCTGGAGTTCCGCCAACATCGCCGAGGACACCGCCCTCCGGCAAGTGGTGGAGGAATTCGAAGCAATCAAGAGCGGCAAGGATTCGCTCGTCCCCTACCCCAAGAGGTACATAAACGAGCGCCACCCGGAGGCCAAAGCGTAACCGGCTGACCCACCGCCGTCAGAGCGCCACGGCCGCCGCGTCGACGCCGGGGAGGAACCCCGCCGCTGCCCGGCGGCCGATGGTGCCGATAGCATCCCGGATCGCCTGCCTCACCCGAGCGTCCGGCTCGACCAGCAGCCGGTCCCGGAGCACGGTCAGAACGTCCGCGGCCCGAGCGCCGCAGCCATCAGCGCGGCGGGTGGCCTCACGCCGCACCGGCAGGCGCTCATCGCGGAGCAGAGCCGCCAGGCGCGCGACGACAAGTCCTCTTGATACTCCGCGGTCGACATGCGTCCGTAGAACGCGAACCGCAGCGAGCCGGTCGGCGGCCGATCTGAGTTCCCCCGGTTCGGCGGAGCTTCTCAAGCATGATCGACTGATCATGGGGAGGAAGCATCCGTGCCTCGTGCGCAGCGTCGACGACCTCACGACAGCGATGATCAAACCTAGGGCATCCAAGGCAGGGGTCCTGCGACGCCTGGCGCGGGACTGCTGAGCTGCGCGTTCCTTCCGGGAGTTCCTCGATGCTGTGACACGAGGTTGACCATTGTGGATTTTTCCGCCTACGCTGGTAGACAGAACGTTCTATCTAGTCTCACCTCTGGACCCGAGCGCCCGCTTTGGGAAGGTGTCAATGCCGCGTACCGTGCAGTCCGAGATCGTGTACGACTCCAGCTTCTTCACGCCGGTGCAGATGCAACCGCGCAGTGTGCTCTCCATCGGCTTCACCAACTGGGCCCGGTGGGCGTCGCAGCACCTCGTCAGCTTTCCGCAGCTGGTCCGGCGGTACGGGGTCAGCTTCGTGGTCGTCCACCTGCGGATCGAGTACCTCGCCCCGTTCCGGTTCCTCGACGGCGACCGGGTCCTCGTCTCGACCGGTGTGCAGGTCGACACGACCGGCCGCTACCTGCACGTCACCTCCGAGGTGACCAACGGCGACTACGCCATCGCCCGGGCGGAAAGCTATGCGCGCTGCGTCAGGCTCGACAGCGACCGCGGTTTCGGCGCCGAGACAGGGCGAATTCCGGACGTGCTCAGCGCCCTGTTCGACGCCGACGAACAGGGCGCTCCCCCACCGCCGCGCGTCCTGCACGAGTCGCTCGAGGCATTGGAGACAGGACACCCGGCGGTCGCCGCGGCCGCCAATCCGGTCGTCATGCATCGCGGCCTGTGCGAGGTCGCCGACCAGTGGAGCTTCGTGGAGATCCCGGCACAGCTCGGCGCCGCGCGGGAGACGCTGGTGGCGCGGCACGGCGGCCGGATCCCGCGGATCAGGTCCGGACTGACCAGTCCGGTACGGTGCATCGAGATCGAGCTCATGCGCCCGTTCTTCCTGCTCGACGAGGCGACCTTCGCGGCCGCCGCGCACCACGTCGACGACTCCGTCGCCTTCTCCCACCGGCTGCTGGGCCGCGACGGCCGCCTGCACGGCCTCGCGCTCGAGACGTTCGACGCACCGGTCGAGCCACCTGCGAACGCGCTACGGGCGCCTCACGATGACACCACCCACTGACCGATCACCGGAGGGAATCCATGCACATCCGCCTGCCCGGCACACTGCTGCACTACGTCGGCCACAGCGACGCGCTCACCTACGACGCGCGCACCGTACGCGACGCCCTGTCCACCCTGGTCGAGGAGTATCCGGCCCTGGGCCTGGTGCTGCTCGACTCGTCCGGCCAGGTGCAGCGCTTCCACAGCCTGTTCCTCAACGGCGAACAGCTTCGCCACGACGAGCTGGACCGGCCCGCCGCCGCTGACGACCGGCTCGAGGTGCTGACAGCCATCGCGGGCGGTTGACGCCGGCGGCCCACGCCGCCGGCCCGGGTGGTCCACTACCCTTGGCCGATATGGCGAAGGCACCCACCGCACCCGATCGGCGCTCGTCACCCGCGCGGCAGCGACTGCTCGACGCCGCGGCGCGGGTGTTCTACGCCGAGGGCATCCACGCCGTCGGCGTCGACCGGATCATCACCGAGGCGGGCGTCACCCGGGCGACCTTCTATAACCACTTCCGGTCCAAGAACGACCTCGTCGTCGCGTACCTCGACGAGCGGGACCGGGCCGTACGGGCGCGGGTTGCGGCCGCAGTCCCCGACAGCGACGATCCCCGCGCCACGCTGAGCGCGCTCGCCACCGGGATCACCGATGAGATGTGCGAGCCCGGATTCCGGGGGTGCGCCTTCATCAACGCCGCCGCCGAGTATCCCGACCCTGACCATCCGGTCTCGCGGGTGATCGCCGGGCACCGTGCCTGGTTCCGGACGGCCCTCGCCGAGTTCCTCACCCGGGCCGGGCATCCGGAGCCGTACCGCGTCGCCGGAATGCTCTTCATGCTCCGCGACGGTGCGATGGTGAGCGGACATCTGGAAGGCCCCGAGACCGTCCGAGCGAACTTCACCGATGCGGTTCTCGGAGTGCTCGAGCACTGAGGACGCCGGGCTGTAGTCGTGGAGTGCTCCGGCGCGGGAGCTCAATAGCCTCGACACGCCGCTCAGTGGTGGAGCGGTGCCGCGAGCATCGTTTGCTGTCTCGACGGTGGGACGAACTTGTCACCGCTCCAACGGTGCTCCTTGGACACGGGACCGCTCAGTACCAAACCCATGGACCGGTGAACTTCAAGATGCCAGCCCATACGTGCAGGCGCACGCGTTTGCCGTTCGTCAGTGAGGTGGCAAAGGGACCGTGGTGGCCGAGGGTCGCTGCACTGTTGCCGACGGGATACACCACGGAGCCTGCTACCTCGGCTTCGAAGTAGACGTTGCACGGAGTGCAGTTGTTGTTGGCGATGATGTAGAAGTCGAGGTACCCCTGTGTGCCTTGATTGCTGCTGCACACATTCATTCTCCAACCGGCTTGACTAGTCAGATAACACCCGCCCCCGCTCGCTGCCGCCGGGCTGGCCGAAACGAACGCGCCAGTGAGGCAAAGAATCACTGCGGCGACTGCCGCAAGGCCGGTCGCAGGACGGGGATCGGCATCCCGCCCCGCTGGTGGCGCGCTGCCTGCCCCGTGCCTTCTACCGGCCCGGCCCTAGTCCGGCAAGGGCGCTCCGCCTGCGGTCCCGCCACCGTCGCAGCCGACGGGCGGGTGGTGGCGTGGCAGCCGGTGGCGGGTCCGGGGCGCGTCCCTTGCCGGTCTGCGGGCTCGCGGGGCCTGTCGGCGGTGGGGTCAGCGCCCCCCACCTGCGGGCGCCGGGGCTTCAGTCCCGGCGCTTGCGCCTCTCGGCGCCATCGTTATCCGCTTCGCCGTCCTGGGGCGAGGTAAGGGGTGGGTTCTTCGCGCGTGGGTGCGTGCTGGTGCGTTCGCACGCGCCTACCACGAGGAGTTGTCTTTGATGATTGACGATGCTGCTGACGGGCCGGTTGCGCTCCGGCCAGTCACCGATCTGCTGGGGGTGGTGCCGTATCTGATCGGGTTCCGCAGGACAGTGTGGTGGCCCTGTTTCTCGATTCCGGCAACGGCGTCGTCTTCGCGGCACGTACGGAGGCCGAGAACAAGCCGGCACCGTTGGTAGAAACCTTCACCGACGCCGCCGCGCGCCACGAGGCGACCTCGCTCATCCTCATCGGGTTCGACGCGGCCGTAGCGGGCGATGGTCTTGTTGAGGACCTTGTCGTCGGCGGCTTCGACGGTGCACAGTGGCCATCGACATGCGCAAGCTCATCGTTGGAGCGACCGCTGCTCGGACGTCGGCAGACAGAGCCCATCGGCTACGCAGGTGATGATTGCCGCTCCCTCGACGTGTCCGGATCTGCCGAGATGAGTGCGTTCGGCCACGCCGGGTCCAACGTTCGTTTTGCAATTTCTTTGACCGACACTCGAGTCATTATGCGCAAGGCGGAGGCAACTTTACGTGGCCTTCGGTCGTGGGTAAAATGGGTGAGGTGAAGACTTTCCTGATTCTTTTGCGCGGCATCAATGTCGGAGGCAAGAACAAGGTTTCGATGGCGGAACTGAAGAGGTGCCTGGCAGGGCTCGGGTTTTTCGACGTCTCAACTTTTATTGCCAGCGGCAACGTTGTCTTGACCTCGGACCGGAACGCCGACGAGATAGCGGTCCAGATCGAAGCGGCGCTGCCCAAGGCTTTCAAGCTTGACAGCGAACTCATCAAAGTCCTGGTCCTCACGCGTGATCAACTCCAGGCTGTCGTCGACGACAGACCGAAGGGCTTCGGCGATCAGCCGGACAAATATCACAGTGACGCGATTTTCCTGATGGGCATCGAGGCCGCCTCGGCGATGCCGATATTCAATACGCGCGAGGGCGTCGACAGGGTGTGGCCGGGTAATGGTGTCATCTATTCGGAGCGTCTCAGCGCACAGCGAACAAAGAGTCGGCTAAGCTCGATGATGACGTCACCACTCTACAAGTCGATGACTGTTCGCAACTGGAGCACAACAGTCAAGTTGTTGGAAATGCTCAATGCCAGAGGTGCCCACGCGGAGGGGTAGCGTCGCACTCCGCCCATTGCCGGATGTCCGGATCTGCCGCAATCCGCACGTGCCGGCGTCCCGCGCGCCGTCACACTGCATTTTGGCCCGATCGGCACTGCGCGGTGCATGCTCATGTCGATGAGGAGCACCGCATCCGGCTGAGGCCGCTTCGAAGGCGGCAATGGGTCGGCCCGCTCGCCGCGGGCGCGGATCCGGGCATGCGCACGGTTGACGGTCTTCTGTCGGCGGGACAGCTTCGGCCGGTAGCGGTGGCGTTTGAACGGTGTCCGGACGCTGCCGCGGGCACCCTGATACGCCTTGTCAGCGAAGGTCATCATGTTCGCGCGGGTCAACGCGGTAGCGAGGTTGTGGGTGCGGGCCGCGGTCAGGTCATGGACGGCGTCGGGCAGGGCCGCATCCGCGATGACCTGCACGTTCACGCCGTGACGTCGGTGCCTCCCGGGCCAGCGTGCCCACGATCACCCCGGCCGGTACGGTGATCAACCCAGGCCGGAGGCTATTCCTGTTCGATCTCGGCCAGGTCGGCCGGGCAGGGCCGTTGGGCGTAGCGGGGCGGCCGGTTCAAGGCCGCGTCCGGTCAGGGTTTGAGGACGACCTTCTCGCAGTTCTCTTGTTTGTTCTTGAAGATGTCGAAGCCGCGCTCGGCCT
>NZ_JBFBAJ010000011.1:0-89054 GCF_040682215.1 Actinoplanes sp. NPDC051346
GAAGACGTCCTCGAAGGCCTCGAAGGCGCCCGCGCCTACAACGCCACCAGCCTCTCCACCCCGATCAGCGCCGACGGCAACACCGAACTCGGCGACACCCTCGGCGGCGAAGACCACGAATTCGAGGTCGCCGAAACCCGCGTCGCCCTCGGCCCCGCCCTGGCCACCCTCGACCCCCGCGAACAGAAAATCCTCACCCTGCGCTTCTACGGCAACCTCACCCAGTCCCAGATCGCCGACCAGATCGGCATCTCCCAGATGCACGTCAGCCGCCTGCTCACCAAGGCCCTGACCAAGCTCCGCACCCACCTGGCGGCGGACACCATCTGAGTCGCACACCTGTCGCACATCTCGAGAACGCCGGCCCGGTTCGGGCCGGCGTTCTTGCTTTGCCACCCCCGGAGGACGCGCCGTCACACTGGAGGCTCGCTCGGCGGCGACTTGCGAAGAAGTCCATGACCGCCACCGAGAAGCCCGGGAAGAGTCGATGAAGCGCTGAGCCGCGCCCTCAGTGCCCCGGCGCGCTCAGTGCCCCGGCGCGCTCAGTGCCCGGGGGCGCGAAGGGCGCTGCCGGTGACGCCGGGCGCCGTGCCGTACGCGGTCAGGAACTTGTCCCGGAACTGGTCCATCCGCCAGACCGGGGCCGTCGGCGCGGGCTTGATCCCGTCAGTCCAGTTCCAGCCGGTCACCCGGTCCAGCACGGCCTTGTCCTTGGCCACGATGGTGATCGGCACGTCGCGGCTCGCGCCGTCGCCGACGACGATCGGCGCTGGCTGGTGGTCGCCGAGGACGACCATGACGGTGTTGTCGTCGCCGAACTTCTCCAGGTAGGAGATGACCGTCGTCAGTGTGTACTGGATCGACCGGCTGTACTCCCGCTTGACCTTGGCCGGGTCCTTCCAGACCGTTCCGGAGCGCTTCGCGTCCTTCTTGATCTGGGCGTAGACAGCGCCGTCGCCGACGTCGTCCCAGTCGATGAAGCTCGGGATCGGCGCCCAGGGGGTGTGGCTGGACACCAACGGCATCTCGACGAACATCGGCGCGTGGGCCGGACGGTGCACATTCTTCTGGAACCAGGAGAGCGTGTACTGGTCCGGCTGCGGCGACCAGGCGAATTTCGGGCCCGCGTACCCGGTGTTGCGGGAGTCGTAGACCCGGTTGTAGCCGTAGAAGCCGCCCTCGGGGAAGGCCCGTTTCGCGCCCGGCATCACGCTGATCGTGTCGAAGCCGGCCCGCTTGGAGAGGCTGGTCAGCGTCAGCCGGTCGCTGGCTGTCAGGTTGCGGTACCGCTGCTGGTTGTTGATCCAGAGGCCGGACAGCAGGGTCGAGTGGGCCAGCCAGCTGCCGCCGCCCGCCGTCGGGGAGGTGAGCCAGCCGCTCTTGGCGACGTAGCCCGCCTTGGCCAGGTCGGCCGCGCCCTCGTCCAGCACCTTCACCGTTCCGGGCGCCAGCGCCGGATCTTCGAGCGCCGACCGACCGTAGCTCTCCACGAAGGTGACGAAGACGTCCTTGCCCCGCAGGCCGGTGAGCAGTTGGTCCGGCGGCGTCGCCGCGAAGGCGTCGATCTTCACCTCGCGGGCGAAGTTCTCCTCGTCCTGCAGGCCCGCCTGCACCGCGCGGGCGCGGTCCCAGGCGTACATGACGCTGCTGCGCGCCGCCACCGGGATCGTCTCGAAGATCTGCACGCCCAGAACGAGGCAGACGACCCACACGGAGATGCCGGCGAGCGTGGTCCGCGCGGCCGTCGTGCGGTGCTGCCCGGCCACCTTGGCGATCCGTAGGGCGGCGAGGGTCATGAGGGTGAGGACGACCAGGACGAAGACGACGATCCCGGCCACGGCACCGATTGCCCCGGCCTGCCCGGAGGTGTCCTGGACGAACGAGTACGCGTCGTCGAGCAGCTCCCAGTCGAGCACCGGGTCGAACGGGCGGGCCAGCACCTTGTTGAAGCCCATGTCGAGGGCCTTCTCGAGGGTCAGCACGCCCAGGCCGACCCCGAACACCACGGCGACGATCCGCTTCCACCGGCCGGGCACCAGGAGCACCAGGCCGATGGCGAGGAAACCCTCGATCGGCAGCCGGAAGTACGTTCCCGGTCGCTCGAACCGGCTGATCACGTTCGGCAGGATCAGAGCCGCGAAGATCAGGACGAGTGCGCCGGTGGTCAGCGCCCATCCGCACACGCGGCGCAGGCGGCCAGGCGGCGGCGACGTCTCCTCCGTCTCGTTGCGCGGCGTCTCTGCGCCTTGGTCCTGCGTCGTCGGCGCGGCAGCGCGCCGACGGAAGCGGGAGACCAGCGCATCGCGCAGTGAAACAGACAAAACGAAGTCCTCCTCCTCCGACGTCCCGAGAGGAGGAACGGATCTCGGGCGGCGGTAGTTCAACGGCGCGCTCCGGAGCCCGAAATCCACACGTTATCCACAGGGGTTTTCGGCCGTTTTCGCCGGGCAGCGGGGCACGGCCGGGTTTGCGGGTGTGCCGGCTGGATACGGTGTGAGGCCGGGGACGCCACCCCGCCACCGACGACGGGAGCCTTCCGAGCCCATGCCGCCGACCGCAGACCTGCCCGAACTCCTGCAAGGGGTGGCTCCGATCCTCGACCGCTGGGGCTACCTCGCCCTGGCCGGCATCATCGGGGTGGAGAGCTTCGGCGTGCCCGCGCCGGGACAGACGCTGATGATCGCCGCAGCGATCTACTCGAACTGGGGCAAGCTCGACATCTTCGCGGTCGCGGCCGTCTGCTTCGTGGCGGCGGTGCTCGGCGACAACATCGGCTACTGGATCGGCGTCCGCGGCGGGCGCAAGGCCGTGCACCGCTTCGGCAAGTACATCTTCATCACCCCGCACCGCCTGGAGAAGGCGGAACGCTTCTTCGCCCGCCGAGGCAACCGCATCGTCGTCGTGGCCCGCTTCATCGACGGCCTACGCCAGCTCAACGGCGTGATCGCCGGCATCACGGGCATGCCCTGGAAGCAGTTCCTGCTCTACAACGCGATCGGCGCGGCCCTCTGGGTGGGCTGGTGGACGACGGTGGCTTACCTGCTGGGCAACCAACTGGTGGCGCTCGTCGAGCAGGCCGACCGCTACAAGTGGTGGGCGATCGCCGCGATCGTCGCGGCGGTCGGCACCTACGTGTACGTCCGCGTCCGCCGTCGCCGGGCGAGCCTCGCCGCCGAGGCGGTCGAGGAGGAGACGAAGGCGTGACCTTCACCCGTCCGGGTACCGCTGAGGTGAGACCGGATGGGAGTGATAGCTGTGACAGCAACAGCCAAGCCACTGGACCGCCGCCGGGACCGCGCGACCGCCGCCGGCGCCGCCGCCGACCGGGCCCGGGCGGTTGTCGCCGACATCGACAACCAGCTCAAGACGATCGCCGACCTGACCTCGCGGCAACGCGAGTCACTGCGGCGCGCCACCGATGAGGCGGCGAAGGCGAAGCGCTCGCTGAAGGCGGCCGGGCAGCGCCGTGCCGAGCTGGTCAAGGACCGCAAGAAGGCGGTCGCCCGGGCGGACAAGGCTCGGACCAAGGCGCGGGCGGCCGAGGCCAAGTACGACAAGGAAGTGTTGGCGGATCTCGTCCGCCGCGAAAAGGAACGGGACCGCGCACAGTCCGCCTCGCCGACCCGCCCTACCTGAGCCGCGGCAGTTCCTGGGTCGGCTGTTCCTCCGCGCTCGTGGTTCGCGGCGGGTGACGCCGCCGGGCGGGCAGGTCGAAGAGCCACCCGCCACCGACGGCCTCGAAACAGGTGCGCAGGCTCAGGCAGACGGTGGTCAGCAGCGCGGTGAGCAACAGCGGCAGCACGACAGCGAGAACGAGCTGGGTCGCGGTGCCCGCCTCGGAGAATGGCGCGAGCAGGGCCGCGTGCATGAGGGCTAGCAGCGGCATGTGCATCACGTAGATTCCCAGGGTGTTGCGGCCCAGCTTGGCGAGCAGATCACTCACCGGGCGCTGACGCTCGAGTTGTGCGGCGGCGGCGATCCCGACGAGCACGGCGAGGGCGCTGACCACCGGCCAGACGCCGAACCACTGCTTGGCGCCGAGCCGGCCCACCGCGAGCATGACGACGACGTAGCCGGCGCCCGCGCCGAGCAGGAGGCGCGGGTTGGCTTCCCGCGCCCAACGCTCCAGCCACGGCCGGAGCCGCAGGCCGGCGAGGAAGAAGAACAGATTCTGGTAGAGCTGGCCGCGGTTGCCCGGCGCGGCGAGCAGCCCGGCCGAGGCGACCGCCGAGAGCAGCAGCGCCGGTGCGAGCACCGCGGCAGTCGGCAGTTCGCGGGTGAGCTTGGCGACGATGAAATAGAGCGCGAGCGCCACCAGATACCAGAGGTTGGTCGGCGTGATGGTGAGCTGCTCGACGACGTCCAGGGCGCTGTGCGCGGCGAGGGTGTCGAAGCGGGGCACCAGCGCGAGCACGGCGGTGTGCACGGTGAACCAGAGGGCGTACAGGTAATAGAACTTGGCGATCCGGCCGCGCGCGACGACCTTCCAGGGGCGCAGCACCGCCGAGGCGGCGAAGAGTCCGGAGATCGTGAAGAAGACGGGCATCCGCATCGGCAGAAGCTGGTCGCCGAGGAATCCCCACAGGCCCGGGATGGGCGCGGGCAGGTGCCAGTCGATCCGCAGGTAGTGCTTCATGATGACGTGCCACATCACCACGAGCAGGATGCAGGCGCCCTTCGCGACGTCCGCCCAGCCGGCCCGCCCGGGTTCGGTCGCGACTCGCGGGAGCACCTGGGTCGGCGCGTCGCCCCACCGGTCGTACTCATGAACTCGCAATGGCCCCTCCCCCGATGGCTTCCTCGGGCCTATCGTGATCAGCGATCTGTCTCGTCGCTGTCAATCGATAGCTGTGCCGGCGGCCGTACGGCGGTGATAATCGTGGGATGACCACGATGGAGCGGTTCGCGTTCGCCGGGCGTACGTGTGTGATCACCGGGGCGGCGAGCGGCATCGGCGCCGCGCTCACGCTCGACCTGGCCAGGCGGCGCGCCGTGCTCGCGCTGGTGGACAAGGACGCCGACGGGCTGGCGCGGATAGCCGAGCTGGCCCGCACGACCGGCGCCAAGGACGTCAGCACCTACGTCGTCGATCTCGGCGACGGCGGCGACCGCGAAGACCTGGCGGCCGAGGTGAACGCCCGCCACGGCGGCACCGACCTGCTCATCAACAACGCCGGGGTGGCCCTGAGCGGCACCTTCGAGCAGGTCGCCATCAAGGACTTCGACTGGCTCATGGAGATCAACCTGAACGCGGTCGTCCGCATGACCAAGGCGTTCCTGCCGCAGCTGCTGAGCCGGCCCGGCTCCCACGTGGTCACCATCTCCAGCCTCTTCGGCCTGATGGCGCCGCCGTCCCAGGTGGCGTACGCGACCAGCAAGTTCGGCGTCCGAGGCTTCTCCGAGGCGCTGCGCCACGAGCTGACCGGCCGGGTGGGCGTGACGGTCGTACACCCGGGCGGCGTACGCACCAACATCGCCGCCAACGCGCGGATCAGCGGGCCGGACCTCGACAGCGAGCAGGCGGAAAAGATCCGCGCGTTCACCGAGAAGGCGCTGACCCTGCCGCCGGAGGAGGCGGCTCGACAGATCCTCGCGGCGGTGCGGGCCCGCAAGCCCCGACTGGTGATCACCGGCATCGCCAAGCTGGCGGACCTGCTGGTGCGGATCGCCCCGGCCCGCTACTGGAACCTCATCGAACGGCAGGTCCGCAAGCAGGGCATGTAGACGCCCGTCGGAGCCGTGTCGGCGCCATGTCGGTGCCGTGTCGGCGGGCGGCGGCAGGCTTTCCGCCATGACCGCAGATCTTGTGATCGAGGCCGAGGGCCTCGTCAAACACTTCGGTGCGACCAAGGCGTTGCAGGGTGTCGACCTCGCCGTGCCCCGCGGCACGGTGCTCGGGGTGCTCGGCCCCAACGGCGCGGGGAAGACCACCGCCGTCCGGATTCTCTCCACCCTGCTGGTTCCGGACGCGGGCAGCGCGCGGATCGGCGGCTTCGACGTCGTCCGCGACGCCGAGCGGGTCCGCCAGGCGATCGGCCTCACCGGCCAGTACGCGTCCGTCGACGAGGACCTCACCGGCCGGCAGAACCTCGAACTCTTCGGCACCCTGCTCGACCTGGGACGGGCCGCCGCGCGGCGCCGCGCCGGCGAGCTGCTCGAATGGTTCGACCTGACCGGGGCGGCGGACCGGATGGCCAAGACGTACTCCGGAGGCATGCGCCGGCGCCTCGACCTGGCCGCGAGCCTGGTCGGCTCCCCCGACGTCATCTTCCTGGACGAGCCCACGACCGGGCTCGACCCGGCCAAGCGCGAGGACATGTGGGACGTGGTGCGCACCCTGGTCGCCGGCGGTGCGACGGTGCTGCTCACCACCCAGTACCTGGAGGAGGCCGATGCGCTCGCCGACGAGATCACCGTGATCGACCATGGCCGGGTCATCGCCCACGACACCCCGGACGGGCTCAAGCGGGTGGTCGGCGGTCAGACCCTGGAGGTACGCCCGGCGCACCCGACCGACCTGCCGCGGACCGCGGCGATCCTCTCCGAGGTCTCGTCGGGTGCGGTGGCCGACGAGATCCGCAAGGGCGTGCTGGCCGTGCCGGTCGTCGACGATGCCGCGATGACGGAGGCGGTCGCACGCCTCGCGGGCGCCGGCGTCCCCGTCACCGAACTGTCCCTGCACCTGCCGAGCCTGGACGAGGTCTTCTTCACCCTCACCGGCACGGCCCACCGCGAGGAGGTCGCGGCATGACCACTCTGCTGGAGAGACCCCGTACACCGATCACCTCGGTGACGCCGCGGCCGCGACCGTTCCGGCTGGTGCGTCACTCACTCGCACTCGCGAAGCGCAGCCTGATCAAGACATGGCGCACGCCCGAGGCTCTCATCGACGTGACCCTGCAGCCGGTGCTGTTCCTGGTCATCTTCGTCTACATCTTCGGCGGCGCGGTCGCCGGCTCGACCCACGACTACCTGCAGTTCCTGCTGCCCGGCATCCTGGCGCAGACGATCGCCACCGGCTGCATCGCGATCGGCGTCAACCTCAACACCGACCTTGCGAAGGGCATCTTCGACCGGTTCCGGTCGCTGCCCGTGCCCCGCTCGGCGCCGCTGGTCGGCGCGGTGCTCGGCGACATCGTCCGCTATCTGATCGTCACGCTGGTGACCGTGGCGATCGGCTACCTCATGGGCTTCCGGATCACCACCGATCCGCTCAGCGCGATCGCCGGGTGCCTGCTGGCCGTGCTGTTCGCGCTCTGTCTGAGCTGGCTGCCCGTCTTCGTGGCGATGAAGGTGCGGACGCCGGGCGCCGTGCAGGGCCTCATGTTCGCGCTCATCATGCCGCTGAGCTTCGCCTCGAACGTCTTCGTCGACGCCACGACGCTGCCGGGGTGGATGCAGGCGTTCGTGGAGGTGAACCCGCTGACCCACCTCGTCGGGGCGGTCCGGGGGCTGTTCCTCGGCACGCCGCTCGACGGTCATGTGTGGTGGACGCTCGCGTGGTGTGCCGGGTTCGTCGTGTGCTTCATGCCGCTGGCGCTCCGGGCGTACCGGAAGAAGGTGTAAGCAGCCGGTCCATCAGGTCCTGGATCTGGGCAAGGGTTGTCGCGACGGGCTCGTCGCGATGCGCGGCGAGCAGGGTCTGGCGGTGGTCCTCGGTGCCGAGGGCCGCCGTCAGCCGTCCGTCGGTGCCCGGGGGAAGCACCATGCTCATCGAGGCCCCGGCCCGCATCGCGCGGGCCCACAGCTCGCGGGCCTGGCCCTCGTCGCCGCGGTGGGCGGCCAGGACCGCACCGCCCAGAGCCCACACCCCCACGACCGGAGCGTCGGAGGTGGCCGACGCCTCGTCGCGAACCATGGTCAACAGGTGGACGGCCTGGGCGTCCGGGGACGGCCCGGCCGGGATCATCAGGTGCAGCACCGCCGCGGCCACCCGGTAGACCACCCTCTGCTGGGGCACGGACGTGGTGATTCGGTCGCATGCCCGGATCACCGCGTCGGCGCACGCGCGCACCTCGACAAAGTCGTCTCGCTCCCACGCGACGTGGGCCAGCCCGAGGTTCGCCTGCGCCACGTCGCCCGGGTCGGCCTGCTCCGAGGCCGCCGTCTTCCGCAGCCGCTCCTCGGCCTCGGCGTCGCCCTCGAGCGCCATGCGGGCGTCGAGCAGGACCCTGATCGATCGGGCGTCCTGGACGGCACCGACCAGGTCCATGTGCCGCACGCTGCGGGCCAGCCACTCCACCGCGGTGTCCCGCCCGGCGCCGAAGGAATGACCCATGGCCTGGGCGGTCATGGCCATACCCCAGTGATCGCCCACCGCCTCGAAGAGGTGGTACGCCGCCTCGGCGTCCACCACCGACTCCCCGGGCATGCCGCCGTTCTCGCGCAGCACCGCCCGGCCGAAGAGACCCAGCGCCCGCACGTAGGGATCCGGATCGGCGATGAGCAGTTCGGCACCGCGCAGGGTCTCCTCCGGTTCGAAACGGTCGAACCCCGGCAGCGCCTCCGCCAACGCCGCGTGTCGCGGCGAGACCTCGGCGGGCCGCTCCCGGGCAAGGACACGCAGCGCCCGACCGGCGAGCGCGGTCAACCGGATCGGGCCGGTGATCGAGCCGTTGACCCGGGCGAGCAGGCACAGCCGGGCGAGCCGGTCCGCGTCCGGCAGCGGCTGGCCGCTCGCCCGGCCCCGAAGGACGGCCGAGGTCCGCCTCGCCACGGGATCGTCGGCGCGCAGCAGCATCCGGCTCCACGCGGACACTTCCACGTGCATGCCGCGGACGGTCCAGAGCTGGAACAGGACACCGGCCACATCCACCGCGGCCGGCTCGTCGCCGTGCGCGATGCTCCAGCGCAGCGCCGCGAGGAAGTTCTCCTGCTCGCGGGCCGACTCGGCGAGGGATTCGAGCTGGCGAGGTCCGATGTGGTCGGCGGCGAGCACCGTCGCCCGGCGCCGGGCCCAGGCGACCAGACCGGTCATCGCGGCGGTGCGGTCACCGAGGCGGGCCTCGCCGTATTCGCGGACCGTCTCCAACATCCGGTAGCGCGGCGGGCCGCCGTCACCGTCGTCGAGGATCAGCACCGACTGCTCGACCAGGGTGGCGAGACCGCGGCGGACGTCCGGCGTGCCAGCGACGGCCGCCGCCGCCTCGGCCGCGAACGACGCCGGGATCACGGCCAGCCGCTGCAACAGTTCGCGCTCGGCCGGCGCGAGCAGTTCCCGGCTCCAGTCGACCATCGCCCACAGGCTGGCATGCCGCTCGGGCAGGCCACGCAGCGCGTCGTCCAGCAGCGCGAAGCGGTCGGAGAGGCCGGCCAGCACGTCGTCGATCGGCATGTGGCGCAGCCGGGCCGCGGCGAGTTCGAGGGCGAGCGGCAGGTTGTCCAGCCGGTGGCAGAGATCGAGCGCCCCCCGCGCGTCCCAGGCCAGCCCGGCGCCGCCGGCGCGAGCGCGGGTTTCGAGCAGGTCGAGCGCCTCCGCGTCGGGCAGCGCCGGAAGCCGGTGCACCAGCTCGCCCGCGAGCCCGAGGGGCGCCCGACTGGTCGCCAGCACCGCAAGCTCCGGCGAGGCGGCGGCGAGCAGGTCGGCGACAACGTCGGCCGCGGCGTCGAGGAGGTGCTCGCAGTTGTCGAGCACCACCAGGCCGTCCAACTCGGAAGCGGCCGCCCGCAGCCGCTCCTCGGGGGTGAGCACCCGGCGTTCCACGGACAGGGCCGACGCGGGTGCGGCGGTGTCGGCGCCGCCCAGCGCGGCGAGGACCGCCGGCAGCACCTCCTCCGGGGTGCGCAGGCCGGCGAGCTCGATGACGCGTACGGCACCCGGTGCCCGGCGGGCCACCTCGGCGGCGAGCCGCGTCTTTCCGGCACCCCCGGTCGCCACGACGGTCACCAACGGCACCTCGGTGAGCCGCCCGAGGACGGCCGAAACGTCACGATCCCGGCCGACGAGGGCGGTTCCCGGGCGGCGCCAGGAGGCCGGCATGGTGATCCGCGCGGGGCGGCGGGGCGCGCGGTGCGGCTTCAGCTCGCCGCGCAGCAGCGCCAGCTGCACATCGGCGATGACCGGGGACGGGTCGGTGCCGTAGCGGTCGGCGAGCTCGGCACGCAGCCGCTCCACGACCTCCAACGCCTCGGCGTCGCGGCCCTGCGCGGCCAGCACCCGCACCAGCAGCGCCGCGGCCGGCTCGTCGGGCGGGGTGCGCGCGACCAGCAACCGCAGATCGGCCTCGTAGGCGCCGGACCCGCAGCCGGCGAGCGCCGCCTCGGCACCCGCCGCGGCGACGGCGCCGAACAGGCGGGCGACCTCGGCGTCGCCCAGGTCGGGCACCGCGGGAAACAGGCCGCGGGCGGCGTCCGCCTCGCGGCGGGCAAGCTCGGGGTCACCGTCGCGCAGCGCGGCCCGGGCCCGGTCGGCGAGGGCCCGCGCGGCCACAGCGTCCGTCTCCACCTGTTCCGCGGGCACCCGGTAGCCGCCTTGAACGGCCATGACCGGCAGCCCCAGCCGGCGTGCGCGGGAGATCAACGCCTGCACCGCACCCGAGGCGTCCTCCGGCGGGTCGCCCTGCCAGACCGCGTCGGCCAGCGCGGCGGTCGAGACCGGACGGCCGCGCGCCCCGGCAAGCTCACGGATCACCGCGGCGAGGCGTTCGCCCCTTACCGGCTGCCCGTCGACGGCCAGCGGGCCCAGCGTGGTGATCCGCATCCGCCCATTGTGCGGGCCCCGGGCGCGGCCTCCCCCGGCAGGCCCGCCCTACCCGAAGGAGGCGTACCGCTTGCGGTTCTGGCCGCCGATGGTGGTGAAGTCGCCACCCGCGCCGATCGCGCCGCGGTTGCGGTCGACCACGAGGGTCCGTACGCCGATGACGCCGTTGGCCTGCGGAGCCCAGCCGGTCAGCGCGCCGCGGCTGTTGATCGCCGCGAGCTTGACCCGGGAGACGGAGCCGTCGGTGCAGGCACCCTGCGCGCCGTTGTTGAGGGTCGTGCAGGCCCGGTCGAAGTGGCCGCCGACATAGATCGTGCCGCCCAGCGAGGCGACCGCCGTGGCGTCGCCGTCGAATACGCGCTGCCACCGCACCGCGCCGCCGGTGCTGTACGCGAGCACCCGTCCGCCCTGGCCGCCGGTCGCCGCGTACACCCCGGACGAGTCGGTGGTGATGGAGTTGACCTGGGCGTTGGAAGAGGGCCGGAAGCCGAGGTCGACCGCGCCGCCGGCGGGCGTGACGGCCGCGATGCGCAGCGTACGGCTGACGCCGCTGACCTGGTGGAACGATCCGCCGAGATAGACCCGGCTGGACGTGACCGCGAGGGCGTGCACGGCGTCGTCGGGGCGGGGCCGCCAGCCGCCGTCGAGGGAGCCGCTGGACAGGGAGAACGCGGCGGCGTTACGGCGGGTGCTGCCGTCGACGGCGGTGAAGCTGCCGCCAGCGTAGAGGCGGCCGTTGCCGGCGGCGAGGGCGTACGGGGTGCCGGTCACCCGGTGTGAGAAGGCGCCCACCCCGCCGGACACGGCGTCGATGCGGGCGAGGTTGTCGCGCGACCGGCCGGAGACGCTGGTGAAGCTGCCGCCCGCGTACACCGAGGAACCGACGACGGCCAGTGCCCGCACGGTGCCGTTGGCCGAGGGGGTCCAGTTCAGCAGGGCGCCGGAGCTCGCGTCGAACGCCGCGAGTCGGGCTCGCGCGTAGTTGCGGCCACCCCACGCGACGCCGGTGAACGACCCGCCGACATAGACGGTGCCGCCGCGGTAGGCGATGGCGTACACGGAGCCGTTGAACAGCGGCGCCTTGTCGGGGCTGGCACTGACCGCGAGCGCGGGCGCGATGCCGGAGGCGACGACGACGGCGGTCGCGGTGATCGTCAGCAGGACTCGACGCGCGAAATGGATGAAACGCACATTTCAATCAACCATCCCGGCTGTGGGAAAGTCGCGCCGCCGCGCCGTCCCGATCCTCAGGGAGCGAGACGAGTGCGTCTTCCAGGCTTGGCTCGGCGCTGCGCAATTTCAGCATCTCCAGCCATTCCGCCAGCTGCCGGTGCACCGCGTCGGGTCCGGCGAGGTCGCCCTGGACCTGCCATTCGGCGGGGTGGACCAGCATGGCCTCGGTCTGCCACCCGCCGAGACCACCGTGCGAGCCCACCAGTTCCTCGAACGCCGACACCTCGCTGTTCACCGGGTCGACGGCGCTGATCACGACGAGGTCGCCGACGTGTGCCGTCCGCTGGTGGCGCAGCAGGTCGGCACGGGTGTGCGGGCCGTACGGCAGCAGCGGGTCCTGCCCCTCGACCGTGCCGTCCACCAGCCGGTGCGAGCCGGCCGGGCCGTACGCGACCGGCCCGTCGTCCTCGCGCACCACCACCAGCCCCACGCCCGGATGTCCGGCCAGGCCCCTGACGAGCTGGGGATAGATCGCGTCGATGCGAGCCCGGTCGAGGCGTCCGGCGTGCCGGGTCAGATAGATCAGGGCGAGGTTGCCCGAGGAGACGACCAGCACCGGCGCGACCGGCGGGTGCGGAAATTCCGGCTCCTTGGTCGCCTCCTCCTCGGCCGGAACGCTCGGCGCGTCGGCCGGGTCGGGGGCGGAGAACCGGGAGACCACCGCCTCGAGGGTCTCGCCGTACCGCTGCCGGAAGGTCGCGCCCTGGCTCTGCCCGTGGTCGGAGAGCACGACGATCCGGTATGCCCGCGCCGCCTCCTGTCCGAGCTGTTCCAGCACGCCGAGCATCTGGTCCAGGCTCTCCAGCTGCCGCATCGACTCGGACCGGGCCGGGCCGGCGTGGTGGGCCACCTCGTCGTAATCGACCAGGTCGCAGTAGACGACCGGGGCGCCCCGGGCCATCTGCTCGGCGATCAGCGAGACGTTGACGTCGCGCAGCAGGATCGAGGCCGGCCGCAGCGCCAGGAAGGCGCCGGAGCGGCTGACGCGCGGCTCGAGATTGCGCCGGCGCTGCAAGCGGGCCTGGTGCAGCTCGGCGAAGACCTCGCCGACGCCGAGCACGAGGGCGCGGGTGAAGCCGAACGGGCTGGCCATGAACGCCGCCCAGCCCCGGGCGGAGCGCCCCGGGAGCGCCGCGTGGCTCACCGTGAGCAGGTTGATGGCGGCGTCGCCGGAGAAGGCGTTGCCGATGCTGACCCCGCCCTCGTGCAGCAGGCCGCGACCGTCGGAGAGGCGCTGCTCGATCACGGCCGCGTCCCGGGGACGGTTGGAGACCATCACCCGACCGGTGTCCTTCTCGAACCAGCGGAAGGCGGGAATGTGCTGCGAGGCGCCGTGCAGGATGCCCGCCTGCGCCGCCGGAGTGGTCGACGGCAGGCCGGTGTGCCAGCCCCGCATCGTGTGGGTGCCCGAGCGCAGCCAGCGGCCGATGCTCGGCAGGTTGCCGGCGCGGACGGCCCAGCGCAGCACCGGTTCGCTGACCCCGTCGAGCTGGACGACGAGCAGGCCGGGCTCGGTGCCGGGCCGGGGACGGCGCAGGTCGAGCAGCCGGCCGCCGTCCTGCCGGGCCTGGCGCCGCCGGATGCCACGCATGAGCCGTTTCGCCTCGGTGAGGAAGGTGTCCTCGGTGCCGCTGTCCATCATCCAGTCGAAGATCGCGGCGCAGATGACGGCGAGCAGCGCGGCGACGCCGACGGTGGGCCAGCCGCTGAGCCGCTTCGACGGGTCGAGCTCCAGGGCCACCGCCATCACGATGACCTGGGCGAGCACGCCGAGCAGCATCGCGCCCCAGCCGCCCAGGGCGGTGACGCCGGCCAGCAGGAGCGGGCGCAGCACCGCGCCGACCACCGCGACGAGCACCACGAGGCCCATCGTGTCGAGGACGTCCGTGGCTCGGACCCCGGGCATCAGCCACAGGGTGACGGTGAGCACCGTGAAGGTGGTGGCGCCGTTGCGCAGAACCGCCCGCAGCCGATCGAGGACGCGCCGCCAGGTGAGGAGCGCGCGCAGCCCCGTTCTCCCTCGTTGTACGGCCACGAGCAAACGATCGCACAGACGGTCGCTCACCCGCCCGGCGGAACCACGCTGTCGCCGTACGCGTCGGAACGCTAGCGTCGACTTCTGTGGAGGGCATTGTGCGTCGTCTCGTCCCCTGTGTCGTGCTCGCCGTGCTGTTGGGCGGGTGCGCCAATTCCGAGCCGGGTGTCATGAGCGAACCGCCCACGACCTGGACCGTGCCCGGCAAGTACGCGTTCACGCTCGTGTCCCAGTGCGGGAAACGCGCCTTGATCGGCAAGTTCCGCGTCACGGTCGAGAATGACAAGGTCACCCGCGCCAAGGGTCTGGACGACGCGGCGCGGCGCGCGCTGATGCTGCGCCTGGCCAACCTCGTCCCGACGCTGCGGCAGCTCGAGGCGGAGGCCGAGGCCGCGCGGCGGGAGGGCGCGGAGGTGGTGCGAGTCGAGCGCGATCTCATCGACGCCCACCCGGTCCAGATCATGATCGACAAATCGACCGCCGCCACGGACGACGAGTCCTGCTACACGATCGAGGATTACACGATCGGATTAGCGGCGGAGCCGTCGGCGACTGCTTCACGATAGGTTCGCCGCACCTGCGAGGGATGGGGAGGCCCGCGTGCGGGTCGTGCCCGTTCTTGTCGCCATGATCGCCCTGCTCGCCGGCTGCACCGCCACGCCGGCGCGCACCTCGGCCGCGCCGCCGTCGAGCGCGGCGCCCGCGTCGCGCGTGGTCGCGTATTTCGCCGACTGGGGCGTGTACGGCCGCGACTTCCAGGTCCGCGACGTGGACACCAGCGGCGCGGCGGGCCGGCTCACCCACCTCGTGTACGCCTTCGGCCAGGTCACCGACGGCACGTGCGCGACCGGCGACGCCTGGGCCGCCGCTCAGAAACCGTACGCCGCCGAGGACAGTGTGGATGGTGTCGCCGACGTCCCCACACAGGTGCTGCGAGGCACGTTCGGACAGCTCCGCAAGCTCAAGGCGCGCCACCCGAACCTGCGGATCCTGTGGTCGTTCGGCGGCTGGACCGGCTCCCGGGGCTACACCGAGGCGGCCCGCGACCCGGGGCGCTTCGCCCGGTCCTGCGCCACGCTGCTGAAGGATCCACGCTGGGCCGGGCTCTTCGACGGCATCGACATCGACTGGGAGTATCCGAACGCGTGTGGGCTGGAGTGCGACCGCAGCGGCCCGCTCGCGCTCGGTGCCCTGCTGGGCGCGCTGCGCTCCGAGCTGGGACAGGACGCCGTCATCACCGCCGCGGTGCCCGGCGACATCGGCAAGCTGACCGCCACCGACTACGCGGGCGCGGCGCGGGCGGCGACCTGGCTCAGCGCGATGACCTACGACTATTTCGGCACCGGCGACACCCCGGGTCCCACCGCGCCCCATTCGCCGCTGACGGCGTACCCGGGGATTCCGCGGGAGACCGCGACCGCCGACGCCGCCGTCCGCGAGTTGCTCGCCCTGGGCGTACCCCGGGACAAGGTGTTGCTCGGGGTGGGCTTCTACGGCCGCGGCTGGCGCGGAGTGTCCACGGCAGCGCCCGGAGGCCGAGCGAGCGGCGCTGCCGCCGGTTCCTACGACAAAGGCGTCGAGGACTACGAGGTGCTGCGCAAATCTTGCCCACCCACGGGTACGGCGGGTGGCACGGCCTACGCGTTCTGCCGCGACCAGTGGTGGAGCTACGACACCCCCGAGACCATCAGAACCAAGATGGCGTACGCCCGCAGCAACGGTCTTGGCGGCGCCTTCGCGTGGGAACTCTCCGGCGACACGCCGGACGCCCAGCTCGTCCGTGCGATGGCCGACGGCCTGAGCGGCTAACCGACCCGGACCCAGACGTCGTCGATGATGCCGTGGAACTGGTCGTTGTCGGCGTACGCGCCCTTGCCGCCGATGCTCAGCGGCCGGGTGTTGGACAACGACAGCTTCGCCGAGATCGCCCGGTTGCCGCGGACCGCGCCGTCGACCAGCACGGTCAGCGCCGTCGCGGTCCGGCGGCACTCCACGGTGTGCCAGCTGCCGTCGGCGACGGAGACCGAGCTGCGCGCGATCTTGGTGGCTGTCCCGGCGCCGTGGAGCACGCAGCTCGGCAGCCCGGCGGTGCCGTCGATCTGCAGTTTCCACTGGCTGCTCGTCGAGGAGTACCCCTTCTGGACGATGTTCTGGCCCCGGCTGGTCTGGCTGCGGGCGAGCAGCACCGACGCGCCGAAGGAGATCGGGCGGGTTCCCGGATTGAGGGCCGCCGAGCTCGCGGTCTGCAGCGCCGCCTGCGGGCAGTTCGACGTGGTCTGGCACTTCGCCGGGAATCGCAGCGCCTGACCGCTGCGGTGCGGGACGGCCCGGACCGTACCCCCGTTCCCGGCGATCAACCGCAGCGTGTGCCCGTTGCCGGACTCGTCGGCGATCTGGGTCGTCCGGCCTTCGTCGAAGGTGTAGCTGGCGACGACCGTGCCACCCGCGGCACGGGCCGCCGCGGTCATGGCCTGGGCGGCCTGGAACGCCGCGTCGCGGATGCCCGGCTGCCCGGTTGCGTGAGCACCGGGGGTGGCGGCGAGGAGGCCGGCGAGGGTCATGATGAGGGCGGCACAACAAGAAACCATGCCCGAATTATTACTTGTGCTCCGATTTGCGAGGCGCAGAACGACCTACGTCGGACGGCTCATCATGGCCGCCGATAGGCTGAACCGCGAAAATTTCACAAGGTGACTTCGAGGTTACTTCGGGGTATGTAGGCAGCTCATGGCGCTGCCCATCGAGGACTACGCGATCATTGCCGACACCCAGACCGCCGCTCTGGTGGGCCGCAACGGCTCCATCGACTGGTTGTGCGTGCCCCGATTCGACTCCGGGGCGATCTTCGCCGCCCTGCTCGGCGACGAAGAGAACGGGCACTGGACCATCGCACCCGCCGCCGAGGTGATCGCCACGCGGCGCCGCTACCGGCCCGACACCATGGTGCTGGAGACCGAGTTCGAGACCGCCGACGGCGTCGTGCGGCTGATCGACTTCATGCCTCCCCGGGACGAGGCGCCCGACGTCGTGCGGATCGTGGAGGGCGTGCGCGGTCGCGTACCGATGACGATGCGACTGCGGTTGCGGTTCGACTACGGCCACATCGTGCCCTGGGTCTACCGGGAACAGGATGCGCTGGTCGCGGTGGCCGGGCCGGACGCCGTCTGGCTTCGGACACCGGTCGAGACGCACGGCGAGAACATGGCCACCCGCGCGGACTTCACCGTCGGCCCGGACGACCGTACGTCCTTTGTGCTGACCTGGCGCGCCTCGCACCTGCCGCCGCCCGATCCGATCGACCCGGCCCACGAACTCGGCGTCACCGAGGGGTACTGGCAGGGCTGGGTCTCGGCCTGCACCTACGAGGGCGAGTGGCGCGACGCCGTCGTCCGGTCGCTGCTCACCCTCAAGGCCCTGACCTACGCACCGACCGGCGGCATCGTCGCCGCGGCCACCACGTCGCTGCCGGAGAAACTCGGCGGCGTCCGCAACTGGGACTACCGGTTCTGCTGGCTGCGCGACGCCACGATCACCCTGCAGTCCCTGCTCTACTCCGGATTTCAGAGCGAGGCGCTGGCCTGGCGCAAGTGGCTGCTACGGGCCATCGCGGGCAACCCCGCCGAACTGCAGATCATGTACGGCGTGGCGGGCGAGCGACGCCTCGACGAGTACGTCGCCGAGTGGCTCGCCGGATATGACGGCAACCCGGTGCGGATCGGCAACGCGGCCGCCGAGCAGTTCCAACTCGACGTCTACGGCGAGGTGATGGACGCGCTGCACCAGGGCCGGCGTGCCGGCCTCAAGGCCGAGGACCCCGCATGGGGACTTCAGGTCAAGCTCATGGACTTCGTGGAAGAGCACTGGACGGATCCCGACGAGGGAATCTGGGAGGTGCGCGGCGGCCCGAAGCAGTTCACCCACTCCAAGCTGATGGCCTGGGTCGCCGCCGACCGTGCTGTCAAGGCCGTCGAGGAATTCGGCCTGCCGGGCCCGGTGGAACGGTGGAGCGAGCTCCGGGAGACGATCCGCGCCGACATCCTGCGGAAGGGGTACGACACCGACCGTCGTACCTTCACCCAGTTCTACGGCTCCGACGAGCTGGACGCCGCACTGCTGATGGTGCCGTTGGTCGGCTTCCTGCCCGCGACCGACGAGCGGGTCGTGGGCACCGTGGAGGCGATCGAGCGGCACCTGCTCGTGGACGGCTTCGTGCAGCGCTACACCCAACACCCGGGCACCGATGTCGACGGCCTGCCGCCCGGCGAGGGTGCCTTCCTGGCCTGCACGTTCTGGCTCGCCGACAACTACGCGCTGATGGGCCGCAACGAGGAAGCACGCGAGGTGTTCGAACGCCTCCTCGCCCTGCGCAACGACGTCGGGCTGCTCTCCGAGGAGTACGACCAGGGCGAGCGGCGGCTGGTGGGCAACTTCCCGCAGGCGTTCAGCCACGTGCCCCTGATCGACACCGCCCGGACCCTCTCGACGGCGACGGCCCCCACCGAGGCGCGCGTCCGCGAGGGCCTGAAGTGAGGGCTACTCCCTGATCCCGGACAGCGACCGCAACCGTACGGCGGTGATCGCCCGTCCCGTGACCTCGGTGACCTCGGCGGTGTGCCCGTCGATCTCGACCACCTCGCCCGGCTTCTCGGGAATGTGTCCCAGCCGCGACAGCAGGAGCCCGGCCACCGTGGTGTAGTCCCCCTCGGCCCGGTCCACCTCCACGCCGATGGTGGCCAGGTCGTGAATCGGGAAGGTGCCCGGCAGCAGCATCGCGCCGTCATCCTCGTGGACGACCGACCGCACGTCCCGATCGGTCTCGTCGTAGATCTCGCCGACGATCTCCTCGACCAGATCCTCCATCGTGACGATGCCGCCCGCCGCCCCGTGCTCATCGACCACCAGCGCGAACTGCTGGCGTTGGGAGCGCATCTGCGGCATCGCGTCGGACACCTTCAGCGTCTCGGGCAGGAAGAGCGGCGGAAAGACGTACCCGATCACCGGGCCGTCCGCGTCGACCAGGTCGCGCAGATGCACAACGCCCAGCACGTCGTCGAGGCCCAGCGGCCCGGTCACCGGCGCCCGCGAGCGGCCCGCCTCCGCCAACCGCCGCAACGCCTCATCGGCGCGAAGCACGGCCGACAGCGTAAAAACATCACGCCGCGGCACGACAATCTCGCGCAACGTCCGGTCGGCGATCTCGAAGGCACCGCTGATGATCATCCGCTGCTCCGCGGAGAAGCTCTCCTGAGTCGCGACGATGTCGCGGATCTCCTCGCTGGTCACCTCCTCACGCGCGGTGTCCGGATCCCCGCCGCTGATCCGCACGACGGCATCGCTGACCTTGCCGAGCAGCCAGACAGCGGGCCGGGTCAGGGTGGCGAGCAGATTCAACGGCCGAGCCACGGCGAGTGCCCACCCCTCGGCGCGCTGCATCGCGACGCGCTTCGGAGCCAACTCGCCGAAAACCAGCGTGAAGAACGTCAGCACGATCGTCACCACCATGATCGCCGCCGGTTCGGCGGCCCCGTCGAGAAAGCCGAGCGGGCCGACCAGCGGCTGAGCCAGCGAAACGGCGGCGGCCGCCGACGCCAGGAAACCGGCCAGGGTGATGCCGATCTGGATGGTCGCGAGGAACCGGTTGGGGTCGCGGGCGAGCCGGGCCAGCGTGGCACCTCTCCGGGACCCGCGCTCCAGCCGTTGAAGCTGACTCTCACGCAGAGAGACGAGCGCCATCTCGCTCCCGGCGAAGACCGCGTTGAGCAGTACGAGAACCACGACAAGCGCGATCTGCCAGCCAAAACCACCCATCCGCGTCCCTTACCCAGATCCCCCGCTTCTCAACGGCCGACGCCGGGGTTCACCCGGCGATGGGTTGCTGTGCGTCACCCGCGCTACGCTCGCGGCACCCCACGAGCGGAGGATGACGTGACAGACGCCGAGCACTGTCAGGTCGTGACCACCATCGACTCCCGCAAGGCGGCGGACGACCTGGCGCGCCAGGTCGTCGAGGCCCGCGTCGCGGCCTGCGCCCAGGTCAGCGGCCCGATCACCAGCACGTACTGGTGGGAAGGCAAAGTGGACACAGCGCAAGAGTGGCGAATCACCTTCAAGACATCCGCCGCCCGGTATGCCGCGTTGGAGCAATACATCCGCGAGCACCACAGCTACGACGTTCCCGAAATCCTGTGCAGCCCGGTGACGGCCGGAAACCCGGCATACCTCGCCTGGCTGGACGCGGAAACGCGCCAGCGCTGAAATCAGGCGGCCGACCTCGCCCGCTGATCGGCCGGCGGGCCGGCTCCCCCGTTGCCCGGCCCGCCATCCCGTCAGCCCGCCGCCGCCTCGGCAAAGGAGGGCTCCGGCGCCCGCGCCCGACCGCCGCCCAGCGTCGCCAGCGCCAGCGCTGCGCCGGCGATGACCAGCGCCGCCGCCAACGCGAAGGCCACGTGGTATCCGCCGGTGAGCGCCTCGGCCGGGGCGGCGCCCCGCTCGGCCAGCCGGCTCGTGTGGCCGCCGGCCACCGTGGCCAGCACCGCCAGCCCCAACGCGCCACCGACCTGCTGGGTGGTGTTGAACACGCCCGAGGCGAGCCCCGACTCCGCCGGCGGCAGAGCCGACACGGCCAGTCCCATCAGCGCCGGCATCGCCGCCCCGAAGCCGATAGCCAGCAGCAGAAACGCCGGCAACAGGTCCACCTGGTAGACCCCGTCGATCGGGGCGCGGGCCAGCAGGGCCAGCCCGGCCGCGATCAGGAGCAGGCCGCCGACCAGCACCCGCAACCCGCCGAGCCTCGAGATCAGCGGCGCCGACAGGGCCAGCGAGACCACGCCGATCACCAGCGCCACCGGCAGGAACGCCAGCCCGGTTCGGGACGGGGAGTATCCGAGCACACCCTGGGCATACAGGGTGGCGAGGAACAGGAACGAGAACATCGCCGCGACCAGCAGAAACTGGACCGCGTTGGCGCCGAGCAGCCGGCGGTTGCGCAGCAACCGCGGCGGCAGCAGAGGGTTCGCCGCGGTGAGCTCACGCGCCGCGAAGCCGACCAGCAGAACCGCCGCGGCCGCGCCGAAGCCGAGCGTGTGCCCGGACAGCCAGCCGTACTCGGCGACCCCGACAATCGTGTAGACGCCGAGCATGAGCCCCGCCGTCACCAGCGCGGCACCGGCAGCGTCGGCGCCCTTGACCCGGCCGGCCGCCGCATCCGCGCCGAGCGTCCACCAGGCGACCAGCGCCGTCAACACGCCGACCGGCACATTCACATAGAAGATCCAGCTCCAGCCCCACGCCGAGGTGAGGTAGCCGCCCGCGGCCTGACCGAGCGCGGCGCCCGCCGCCGCGACGAATCCGAAGAAGCCCATCGCCCGGGCCAGCTCGGCCGGCTCCGGAAACAGCGAGACGATCATCCCGAGCGCCACCGACGCCGCCATCGCCCCGCCCGCCCCCTGCAGGAAACGGGCGGCCACCAGCGCCTCCCCGCTGCCGGCGAGACCGCACAGCAGCGACGCGACGGTGAAAACCCCGAGCCCCGCGACGAAAACCCGCCGCCGGCCGAGAAGGTCGCCGAGCCGGCCGGCCAACAGCAGCAGTCCCCCGAAAGCGATCAGGTATACGTTGACCACCCACGCCAGCCCCGCCGGCGTGAGCCCAAGGCCCCGCTGAATCGTCGGCAGCGCGACGTTCACGATGGTCTGATCAACAACAATCATGAGCTGACCGGCACAGAGCGCGCCGAGCGCCAGCCAGCGTCCGCGATCGGTACGCGGCACGGTGTGTGTCATCGAATCCCCCCGTAGGCATGTCCTTACCGCGTCGATGCTCGGCGATCTTTGAATGCGGCGGAAGAGGGCACTGTTTTGTCCCAGAGGCACATCCGTGTGCCCATGCGACGGCCCGCGACCTCCGAACGGGATGGTCAAGGTCGGGTAGGGTCGGCGCGACGGGGAGGAGCACCAGCGATGCCCAGCAGCACGATGTCGACCACCGACCTCTCCGCCGACGAGGTCGCCGCCGAGGCATGCCCGGTCCAACAGGTACTCGACCGCGTCAGCAGCAAATGGAGCATCGCGGTGATCGTCGCCGCCAACCGAGGGCCGGTCCGCTTCACCGAACTGGAGCGAGCCATCCATGGCGTCAGCCGCCGCATGCTCACCCTGACCCTCCGCAACCTGGAGCGCGACGGCCTCCTGACCCGGACGGTATACCCGACCGTCCCGCCGCGAGTGGAGTACGAACTCACACCGATGGCCCGCGAGCTACACGAATACCTGGTCGGCCTGACGGCCTGGGCCGAGCGCCACCGAGACGCCATAGGCGCCGCCCGGGAAGCGTTCGACCGTAGCCAGGCGTAGGGCTCGACCTCGGGTGACATCGAGAGGCTGGTCACGTCGGGTCCGACGAGCAGCACCGCGAACGCGGCGTCGCGGACGCTAACTCGCGCTCACGTGGATCCGCCAGCAGACCACTACATGGCCGACGCGACACCATAGCTGCTTTCCGTCTACGAGACACTGCTGCTCGCCGGCTCGGTTGCCGCAGCCCGCGCCGGTGACGCGGACACCGCCCACGGGTTTCTCACGATCGCCGACGGCGCCGCGCTGAGGCTCGGCCGCGACGCCAACCACCTGTGGACCGCATTTGGGCCGACCAACGTCGCCATTCACCGCGTCGCTGTCGCCGGCGAGCTCGGCGACAACCAAGTCGCCATCGATCTCGGGTCGCGCCTTGATACAGCCGCGATGCCGATGGAGAGGCGAGTGCGTCACGCCCTGGAGGTGGCCCGGGCGTGCAGCGCAAAATTCGAAAGGCGTTTGGGTTCTGCTGGGGCCGAGCGCCGGATAGTCGCGCATGCGGCGTTGCAGTGAGACCGGAAGGACGGCGGATCTAGGTCTTGGTCGCTGCGGCGCGGGCGGCGGCGGGATCGGTGGCGGCGAGCGCCCGCTGCGCCGCGGCCCGGCACTCGTCCACCGTGTACTCCGCCAGCGCGGCACGCACCGCGGGCACGGCTGCGGGTGACATCGAGAGGCTGGTGACGCCGAGTCCGACGAGTATGACGGCGAATGCGGGGTCGGCGGCCGCCTCGCCGCAGACGCCGACCGGGCGGCCGACCGCCGCGCCGGCGGCGGCGCACAGGGCGATCAGGGACAGCAGTGCGGGTTGCCAGGGGTCGAGGAGGTCGGCTAGTTCGCCGCTGCGTCGGTCGGCGGCGAAGGCGTACTGGCTGAGGTCGTTGGTGCCGACGCTGAGGAAGTCGACCGTTTGCAGGATTTCGGCCGAGCGGACGGCGGCGGCCGGTACCTCGATCATCACGCCGACCGTGGGGAGTCCGGCGTCGCGGCACAACGCCGCGAACTGCGCGGCTTCCGCGACGGTGGTGACCATGGGTGCCATCACCGCGACCCGGGCGCTGGAGCCGCGGGCGGCGGCGGCGATCGCCGCTATCTGGGTGCGGAGGATGCCGCCGTGGCGGCGGGACACCCGCAGGCCGCGCAGGCCGAGTGCCGGGTTGGGTTCGACGTGCCCGCCGAGGAAGGGCAGGGGCTTGTCCGAGCCGGCGTCGAGGGTACGCACGATCACCTGCCGCCCGGGCATGGCCGCGAAGACCTCGGCGTACGCGGCGGCCTGTTCGGCTTCGGTGGGCGGGTCGATGTGGTGCTGGAACAGCAGTTCGGTGCGGAACAGTCCGACGCCCTCGACCTGGGCGCCGACGAGTTCCGCGGCGCCGCCGATGTTGGCGAGCAGTGCTACGGGGTGGCCGTCGGCCGTGCGGCCGCGTAGGTCCGCCTCCGGTTCCCGGGGTGGGTCGGGTTCGTCGCGCCGGGTCGGCGGGGTGTAGCCGACGGTGACCCGGCCGGCGGTGCCGTCCACGGTGACGACCGTGCCGTCGGCGATGTCGAGCGCGCCCGCGCAGGCGACCACCGTCGGCAGGCCGCGGGCCCGGGCGAGGATCGCGGTGTGGCTGACGAAGCTGCCCGCTGAGGTGACCACGGCCAGCACGCGGGACGGGTCGAGCAGGGCGGCGTCGGCGGGTGCGAGGTCCACCGCGACCAGCACGAAGGGGCAGCCGGGCTCGGGGAGCTCCGGCATCGGCAGGCCGAGGCAGTGCGCCACGACGCGGTCTCGCAGGTCGTCGAGGTCGGCCGCCCGCGCGGCTAGCAGGCCGCCGGCGGCGAGCAGTCCGGAGCGGTGTTCGGCGAGGACGGCGGCGACCGCGTGTGGGGCCTCGTGGCCGGCTCGGACCGCCCGGGCGACGCCGTCGCGCAGGGTGCGGTCGGCGGCCAGCGCGGCCTGGACCTGCAGGATCTCCGCGGCGGTTTCGTCGGCGGCGGCCCTGGCACGACGGCCGATGTCAAGGCATACCGCGCCGATGGCCGCGTATGCCCGGTCCAACTCGGCGTCCGGGTCGATGACGGCGCCCGGGGTGGGCAGGCGCGGCGGGTCGGCCAGCCGGTATGCCGGACCGGTCGCCGTGCCGGCGCTGGCGCCGAGGCCGCGAAGCAGCTCAGGCACCGGCGACGTCCAGGTCGGCGGCGAGGAGCCCGGCCAGCCGGTCCAGCGCGTCGGCCGCCGCCGAACCGTACGCCTCCAGGATCATTTCGGTCCCGCACAGGGCGCCCAGGCTGAGCAGGGCCAGAATGCTGTCGGCCGGCACCGCCGGACGCTCCGACGTTCGCACGGTGACCTGCGCCGGAAGCAGCGCCGCGGCGGCGGCGATCCGGGCTGCCGCCCGCATGTGCAGGCCGCCGCGCCCGCCGAGCAGAACCGTTCGGATCATTCCTGCTCCTCGTCCTGGAAGAGGGCGATGACCGTCTCCACGTCGGTGGCCTCGCGCAGCGCCCGGGCCCGGTCGGGGTCGAGCAGGATCTGGGCGAGCGCGGCGAGCAACGCGACATGACCGTCACCACGGGCGGCGATGGCGACGCACACGGTGACGGTTTCGCCGTCCCAGTCGACGCCCTCGGGGAAGAGCAGCACGACGATCGAGTCGTGGCGGACCAGCGCCCGGGACATGTCGAGGCCGTGCGGGATCGCGACACCCTCGCCGAGGTACGTGGACATGGCCCACTCGCGGTCGAGCATCGCCTCGCGGTACGCGGGGTGGACGGCGCCGATCTCCTCCAGCACATCGGCACACCGGTGGATCGCGGCCACCCGGTCGGCGGCCTGTTCACGCACGCGGACGCCGCGGGCCTGCAGCACAGGCCGGAGATTCGTTCTCATCCGGCCAGCCTCACCAACGCACGCCCCAGCACGCCGTCATTGTCGTCGGGATCCCAGGTGATCACCAGCGTGGGTATCTCCGCGTCCCGTGGATGGGCCGCCAGGTGCATCGCCTCCGCGCCCGCCATCGCGTTGGTGACGATGAGCAGGCCGTGGACCTGTTGGGCGGCGAAGGCCCGCTGGGCGGCGGCGATCGCCGCCGGGTGCAGGGGTCCCGCGTCCACATAGCGAAGTGCGACGCCGAAGAGCCGGTGCAGCACCCCGGCGAGCAGGTCGCAGTCCTGGTCGTCGAGGAATTGCAGCCCGGCGGCGGTGCGGCGCAGGGACTCGATGACCCGCTTGGAGTATCCGACGCGTCGCAGGTCGGCCAGGCGCGACGGTTCCAGCACGTCGACGAGCCGCCGCCGCTGGAGGCCCGGCATGGCGTCGAGCAGGAGCGCGAGGTTTTCCGAGGAGACCCGCTCGAGCTGCGGCCGGGCCCGTTGCGCGGGCAGCGCGGCCAGCACCGCGGCGGCCTCGACCAGGGGAAGCAGGGCAAGCTCGGCGGAGAGCCGGGCATCGTCGAGGTGTCCGAGGAGCGTGGCGCGTCGCTCCGGCTCGGCGGCGATGAGCAGCTTGGCGATCAGCCGGCCGTCCATGGCGCCGAGCAGCGCGTCGACGCGGTCGGAGGGCATGCCGAGCAGGACCCCGACCGCGCGCTGCGGCGGCGTGGCGTTGAGCATCGTGACGACGTGTTCCGTCGGCATGGCGCCGAGCACGGTCAGCCTCCCGTGGTGCCGATGACCATGCCACCCTCTTTGACGGCGGCCACCACCCGTGCCACCGCAGGATCGCCCAGGAACAGGCGGAAGCCGACCACCACCGAGCCGGGGGCACCGGCCCGGGCGCGTTCGGCGAGCCCCGACTGACAGAGCACCAGGTCCGCGTCGGCCGGAATGGCGGCGACCGCGTGATGCTCCACCGTCACCGGCAGTGCCCGCAGCTCCCGCCGGAGCTGGGCGGCGAGCATGACGCTGCTGCCCATGCCGGCGTCGCACGCGACCACGAGCTTGCGGACGCTGCGGCCCTCGATGCTGCCCACGTCAGATGCCTTCCTCGTCGCGCGCCAGCCGGCCGAAGCCCAGCAGCAGGGAGCCGACCACGAAGGACACGATGGCCGCCACCACCACGCCGGCCAGCACGCCGGAGTGGTCGCCGCGCGGGGTCTCCGCAAGATACGCGAAGATGCTGCCCGGCGAGGGCGTGGCGACCAGGCCTACCCCGGTCACCAGGAACGTCGCGATCCCGGCGGCGCCGCCGCAGACGGCCGCGAGCACCATGGTCGGCTTCATCAGCACGTACGGGAAATAGATCTCGTGGATGCCGCCCAGGAACTGGATCGCCATCGCCGCGGGCACGCTGGGCCGCAGCGCCCGCGGACCGAAGCACAGGTACGCCAGCAGGATCCCGAGGCCCGGCCCCGGGTTGGTTTCGAGCATGAAGAGGATCGACTTGCCGCTGTCCGACGATTCGGCAATTCCCAGCGGGCCCAGCACGCCGTGGTTGATGGCGTTGTTGAGGAACAGGACCTTCGCCGGCTCGATGAGGATGGCCGCGGCGGGCAGGAGATGATGTTCCACGAGAAACCGGACGCCGGCGCCGGCCGCGTCGGTGAAGATCCGCATGACCGGGCCGATCGCCAGCACGCCCGCCAGCGCGGCGAGGCCACCGACGATGCCCGCGGTGAAGTTCTCGACGAGCATCTCGAAACCGGGACGGATCCGGCCGGTGGTGAGGCCGTCGACGAGCTTGAGAGCGTACGCGGTCAGCGGTCCGACGATCATCGCGCCGAAGAACATCGGCGAGTCCGAGCCCACCACCAGTCCGATCGTGGCCACCGCCCCGACGACCGCCCCCCGCTGGGCATGCACCATCCGACCGCCGGTGTATCCGATGAGGACCGGCAGCAGCACGTGCGCCATGGGGACGATGAGGGCGGCGAACTTGGCGTTCGGCAGCCAGCCGTTGGAGAAGAAGAGGGCGGTGATCAGACCCCAGGCGATGAAGGCCGCGATGTTGGGCATCACCATTCCCGCGAGATATCCGCCGAAGCGCTGCACGCGCGCCTTGACGCCGGTGTCCTGAGCGGCGGGAACGTAGAGCTCTGCCACGGGACAGCTCCTATCTGGGGCCGCCTGAGGGGCCGGAGCGGGGGAAGGTCGATTTGTTGTACCGACGAGATCACCTACTGTCAATCGCCATCGGCGGATCCGGCCCGTATGTCGGCACGCCGCTGCGCGAAGGTGCACGGCGCCCATCCCCTACCGGTGTGAGCACCGTCGCGGGACCCGTCACGCTGAACGGCGCGGATCTTGTCGCCTCGAGCCACCGACAGTGCGACGATCACCCTGATGACCGACACGACCCCGCCCTGGTGGCGCCGCGGACCCGTGGTGGTCGCGGTGGTCGTGCTCATCCTGCTCACCGAGTTGATCATCGGCTGGCGTCCGCTCCTGGAGGCGATCGATCAGCTCCGGACGCCGCACTGGAACTGGGTCGCCGGCGCGCTCGTCGCCGAGGTGGCCTCGATGGGCACGTACGCCCGCATGCAGCGCGCCCTGCTACGCGGCGCCGGCACCAAGGTGCAGGTCCGCAAGCACGTGGCCCTGGCGTACGCGGCACACTCGCTGAGCGCGACCCTGCCGGGCGGGCCGGTCTTCTCGACCACCTTCAACTTCCAGCACATGCGGCGCTTCGGCGCCTCCTCGGCGGTCGCCTCCTGGTGCATCGCGCTGAGCGGGGTGCTGTCGACCGGCGCGCTGATCGTGATCGGGGCCGTGTTCGGCATCCTGACCCGCAGCACGGGAAGCTGGCAGACGCTGTCCACGTACATGGGTGGGGCGCTGTTGGTGGCGTTGACCGTGCGGATGCTGGCGCAACACCCGGAGTGGCTGATCAAGCCCGCGCGCCTGCTGCTCAGCCAGGTCAACCGGATCCGGCGGCGGCCGGCGGAGGCGGGACACGCCCGGCTGGTCGGCTTCGTCGACCAGCTCCGGTCGGTGCGGGTCCGGCCGCTCGATTTCGCGTACGCCGCGGTGTTGGCGGTGGCCAACTGGCTGCTCGACGCGCTGTGCCTGTGGATGTGCTGCATCGCCGTGGGTGCGGACGACATCGGCCCCGCGCCGCTGGTGATCGCCTACTGCGCGGGGATGGCGGCGGCGAGCGTGCCGATCGTCCCCGGCGGTCTGGGCGTGGTCGACGGCGCCCTCATCCTGGGCCTGGTGGCCGGGGGTCTCACGACCGGCTCCGCGGTCGCGGCCGTGGTGCTCTACCGGCTGATCAGCTTCGGCTTCATCATCGGCACGGGCTGGCTGGTCTGGCTGGTGATGCGCTCTAGGGCAAGAGCTCCTCGGGGCGTACCGGCCCGCTGACCGCGTCCGACTTGCGGCCGAACAGCTTCCAGCCCCGCTTCTTCTTCTCCGGCGGCCGGACGGCCTCGCCGTTGAGCAGCGCCAGGCGGTGCTGCGCGACCGGGTTCTCCGGCTCCAGCTTCAGCGAGGTCAGGAACGCCTGCCGCGCCTGGTCGGTGTGGCCCAGCGCGTCCAGCGTCACCCCGTGGGTGAAGTGGTAGTGCCCTTCCTTCGGGTCCAGCCCGATGGCGGTCCGGGCGGCCTGCTCGGCGTCCGCGTACTGCCGGTCGGCGGCGAGCAGGGACCAGGCCACCCGGTCGTGCCACAGCGGGTTCTTCGGTTCCACGATGACCGCCCGGTACGCCATCGTGACCGCTTCCTCGTGGCGTCCGAGCAGGGTGAGCGCGCGGCTGGCCATGGCCAGCGGCCGCGCGTCCTCCGGCGCCAGCTCGACGGCCCGGTTGGCCGCGTCGAGCGCCTTGTCGACCTCGTCGAGCACGAGGCGGATGCGCGCCATCAGGATCCAGCCCGGGCCGGACCCCGGGTCGGCGGCCAGGATCGGCTCCAGATGCTGGGCCGCGGCGGCGGGGTCGACCCGCTCGAAGAGCGCGGCCGCTCGCGCGATCCCGATCTCGGTCGGCGTGGTCAGCCCCTCGGACCCGATCCTCTGCGGTTCGCCCTGCGCCGAGGCCTCGTTCGTCTGCGGCCGCTTGGCGGCGTCGACGTCGGTCATCGGCGCGCTCCGGCCCGCGCGAAGGTAAAGGTCACACGGTCATCATCGGCAGGTTCGGTGCGCTTTTTGAGCGCTTCGCGGAAAACCATCCTCAGCGCAGCTCGATGGCGGCCTCCACCAGGAGCCAGATGCCGAAGACGGCGAAGAGGGCCGCGGCGCCGTACTTGATCGTCTTCTCCGGCAGGTGGCGGCCGAGCAGCCGGCCGACTCCGATCGCGAGCGCGTCGGCGGCGACCATGCCGAGCGTGGAGCCGAGCCACGTGCCGACCCACCCGTGCTGGGTGGCCAGCGTGATGGTGGCCAGCATGGTCTTGTCGCCCAGTTCGGCGAGGAAGAAAGCACCGCCGACGGCCAGGATGGCCGAACCGGTCGATCGCTCGGCCTTCGACTTCTCGTCCTCGGTGAGCCGGTCACCGCGCAGCGTCCACGCCCCGAACGCCAGGAAGGCGAGTCCGGCCACGAGCGAGATCCAGCCGGTGGGCAGGGCCTCGCCGAGGCCGTACCCGATGCCTACCGAGACCAGGTGCACCACCGCGGTCGCGATGGTGATCCCGACCAGCACCGGCAGGGTGCGAAACCGGGTGGCGAAGGTCATCGCCATGAGCTGCGACTTGTCGCCCAGCTCGGCGACGAAGATGACGGCGAAGCTGACCGCCGTCGCGACGAGGAAACCGTTCATGAGGGGACTCCCGGTGCATATGGAGGACCGGGGCTCGGGCGCGGGGCGACCTCGACCCGGCCAAGGTTGTCGTCCCGCGCGGCAGGCGCGGCATGGCCAAGTCGAAGGTCTCGCTCGCCCCGGCGGACCGAGGCCGCGTGGCCGGACCCGCCGGGCCATGCGGCTCGGCGGATCAGTATGTCGACCACGACATTGGGAGCTACTCCCCTTCGCGCCTCGAAGCCTACCTGGTCAGGCGACGATCGGGACGCGAAGGGGCTGCCGCGCGATCAGTGGGTGACGATCAGCTTCTGGAGGTCGAGCCGGCTCGGCGACGTGCCGGCCTCCGGGTGCTTGTCCGCCGCCGCGGACGGATCCGGCGGCGGGAGCGGCTTGCAGCGCTTGTCGGACATGTTCGCCTTGACCCGCCTGGGCAGCTTTCCGGATTTCAAGTACTCGGCGATGGTGTCGTCGACGCAGGCGTTGCCGAAGAGCGAACCCGAGTGGGTCGTGCCGCCGACCCCCTCGACCAGCGCCGAGCGGGGGAACCGCTTGCGCACCTCGAGGCTGCCGGTGAACGGCGTCGCGGCGTCCAGGGTCTCGCCGATCAGCAGGATCGGTGGCGCGTCCTTGCCGTCGACCGCGACCGGCGTGCCGGGCTTGCCGCCCCAGTTGAGACAGGGCGCGTTGTACCAGGCATTGCCCCAGGTCTCGAACGGCGCCTTGCGGTGCACCCGCCAGTTGTCCGCGCGCCACTTCGACCAGGAGGTGGGCCACTGGATGTCCGTGCACTGCACGGCCAGATAGATCGCGTAGCCGTTGTCGGTGCCCTCGCCCTGCGGGTAGCTCCCGTCGAAGAGCGCCCGCAGCTCCTGCGGATCACGGTGGTTGACCCAGGCCGAGAACGCCGAGCCGACCGCCTCCCAGCCGAAGACGTAGTAACCGGCCTGGAGGAAGACGTCCGTCAGCTCGTCCGGCCCGATCACCCCGCCGGCGGGACGCTCGGTGAGCTTCGCCTGCTCGCGGTAGAAACGCTTCTCGACCGCCTTAGCGGTGCGGCCGAGGTGGAACACGTCGTCGTGCTCGGCCAGCCAGCCGAAGTAGATCTTGATGTTGCGATCGAAGGCGACGTCCTGGTCGAGGTTGGCGTCGTACCAGATCCGTCCCGGGTTCACGTTGCCGTCGAGCACCATCCGGCGTACCCGCTGGGGGTGGAGGGTCGCGTAGATCTGGCCGAGGTAGGTGCCGTACGAGAAGCCGTAGTAGTTGATCTGTTCCGCGCCGAGCGCCGAGCGCAGGAGATCCATGTCCCGCACCGTGTCGACGGTCCGCAGGTGGTCGAGGAGGTCATCCCCGGCCCTGGCGCAGTCCGCGGCGTAGCCCTTGGCCCGGGCCCGCCAGGTCGACTCGATGGCGCCCGTGGTGGGCACGTACGGCGGGCGGTCATACCCCGTGTATTCGCCGTCGCAGGCCAGGGTCGGCTCGCTGGAGCCCACCCCGCGCGGGTCGAAGCCGATCCAGTCGTACGCGCCGCCCGCGCCGTCCGGCACGAAGTCGCCGAGCACCGAGAGGATCAGGCCGGAACCGCCTGGCCCGCCGGGGTTGACCAGCATGACGCCCTGGTACTTGTCGGCGGGCACGGTGTGCGCGATGCGGGACACCGCCAGCTTGATCTGCTTGCCGTTGGGTTTCGCGTGGTCGAGCGGCACGCTGAGCATGCCGCACTCGGCCTTGCGCGCCCGCAACGTGGTGCTGTCGCACTTGCCCCAGGTGAGGCGGGAATAGCTCTCGCCACCCCGGGTCGGCTCGGCCGTCGCGGCGGTGGCGGCGGCAGCGCCGCACCCCACGAGCGCGACAGTGGCGGCGGCCGCCAGAACTTTTCTCATGCCTAGCCCTTCGTGTCGATTCGCCCCATATGCTCCGGCGCCGAGGAAGGGATGGCAGCCGTCCACGCCGGGGGGTTACCACGAAAGAGCCGGACGTGGCCGTCAGGACTACCGGCGGCGGCCACGCAGGACGAAAGCCGTCACCGCGCCGGTTCCGCAGAGCAGGGTCACCACGAGGCCTGGACCCGCCGGCTCTTCACCGGCCTGGCCCGCGAGGCGGGCGTCCACGATCCGGCGCCCTCGCCGACCAGCTCGTGATCCTCTACGACGGCACCACGGTCGGCGCCCGCATGGACCGCACCCCGGCCGCGGCGATCACCGCCCGTGCCCTGGGGGCGGCGATCACCGCCCGTGCCCTGGGGGCGGCGCTGGTGGACGCCGCCCTAAGTGCACCCGTACGCGCCAGGAGAATATGCGCCGACTCGGGGTAATCGGGGTGTCACGATGCGGTGATGGAGTTTTGGGGCCGGCAGCCGTGCTGGCTGCACCCGCACATGGGGACGACGACTGTCGACGGCCGCGCTCCCCAGGCGTACATGGTGGCGCTTCAGCACGTGGTGGTGACGCTGGACGCCGATCCGGAATGGCTGCGCTGGTGGCGGGCTTCCGGCGTACCCGAATGCGAATTGGGGATCGTGGCCGAGAACCAGCTGCGGCCGAGCGCCGACATCCGCAAGGTGCGCGGCAAGGTCCGGGCCAACTTCACCTGCGCGGCCCCGGCCACGCCGGACCGGCGACCCGCCGAGCTCTTTCCCCTGGCCGTCCGCGAGGTCACCGGCATGTTCGAGGTGATCCGCGAGGCGATCGGGCTCGGTGACCTTCCACCCGTGCCGGCGCTGCCCGAGTTGCCCGAGCATCTCGGCGAGCTCGAGGTGACGCGCAGGCCGTTGCAGCCGGACGTGACGCTGACCCAGATTCAGGAATTCTTCGGCGACGACCAGCCGCCTAGCCGGCGACGCGATTGACCCGCTCGGGCCGGTGCGCGCCCGGCGACCGCGGCCGCGGCACCGACAGGGTCGACGGCGCCACCACCACCGCCGCGCCGCCCAGGCCGATGCCGGCGTAGACGGTCGGCCGCGCGAAGCGCAGGACCAGGCCGTAGAGCGCCCCCAGCAGAGCGGTGCCGCCGGCGGCGGCGACCAGTTCCGGGAAGTTGAGGTACGCCAGGTACACCAGCGCGCCGAGCGCCACCGTCGACACTCCCGGGGCCACGAACCGGCGCCAGACCCCTTCCGCGTCCGGATGGCGGTTGAGGAACAGCAGCGCGGCCAGCGACGCGACCGACAGCAGGAGCAGGATGCCCAGGCCGCCGCCGACGGCTAGCCGGTTTCCGAGCCCCACGACCGGCCGGTCGAACAGGACACAGCCGCCGATCACGAGCCCGGCGGTCAGGCTCTGGGTGAGCGACGCCGGACGCCGCGAGGCGAGGCCCGCGGAGAGCACCCGCTCCCGGCCGAGCGCGACGAGATAGCGCACGACGGTGTGGTGCAGGGCGAGCATGGCGGCGAGCAGGCCGACGACCACCAGTGCCCGGCCAAGCGTCACCGTCCAGGACGGCAGGCGGGTGGCCGCGAGATCGAAGGCGAGTTCGGGCCCGCGGGCGAGCGCCGCGGCGGCGATCCGGTCCGGGCCGGTCGCCACGGCCATCGCCCAGCTCGACGCGGCGTACAGCAGGGTCAGGAGCACGACGGACCAGACGGCGGCGCGGGCCGTCGCACGCCGGGGATGGCGGACATCGTCCGCATACGCGGCCGCTGTTTCGAAGCCCACGAAGGCGAAAGCACCGACAACCAGCAGCAGCCCGAGCACCGGACGGGAGACCTCCCCCAGCTGTACGGGGTGCAGCGCGCCCCAGGCCACCCGGCCGCCGTCGGGGTCGAGCAGGTTCGCCACGGCGTACCCGCCGATCAGGACGATCCCGGCGACCACCGGCACGGCCAGCAGCCCGGCGGTGACCTCGGGGCGCAGCATCCCGCAGACAGCGACCACGGCCCAGCACGCCGCGGCCACCATCCACCAGGGCGCGTCGACCAGCGGTGCGGCCGCCGCCCCGACCACGCCGTAGAGCCCGATCTGCAGGGCGTTGTACGACAGCAGCGCCAGCCACGCCGCTCCGACGCCCGCCGGACGGCCGAGCCCGCGGACGACGAAGGTATACAGCGCTCCCGGCCCCGGCAGGCGGCGGATCAGGCCGGCGCAGCCCACCATGAAGATCAGCAGTAGGGCGCCGAGGGCGATGAAGAGCAGCGGCAGGGCCGGCAGGCCACTGTCGGCGTACGCGCCCGGCACGACGGCGGTGACGACGGAAAGCGGCGTCGCCGCGGCGAGTGCGAAGCACGCGACGGACGCACCACCGAGGCGTCTCGCCGCCTCAGGAGGCGGGGGCACCGCTTCATCTGACGCCGCGCCGCCCCGCCTATCAACACTTTGTCATCTATTACTAACTAGGAGTGAGAAAGTTGGCACGGCTCACTTGACGGCGCCCATCGACAGGCCGCGGACCAGCTTGTTCTGTGCCAGCCAGCCGGCGATGAGCACCGGCAGCGAGACGAGCGTCGCCGCCGCGCAGAGCCGGGCGAGGAACAGGCCCTCCGAGGAGATGAAGCCGACCAGGAAGATCGGGGCGGTCCCGGCGGTCGTCGCGGTCAGGTTGACCGCGAGGAAGAACTCGTTCCAGGCGAAGATGAAACAGATCAGGGCCGTCGCGGCCAGGCCGGGCGAGACGATCGGCAGGATGATCTTCCGGATCGAGGTGAGCAGGTTGGCGCCGTCCACCTCGCCCGCTTCCAGCACCTCGCGCGGCACCTCGAGCAGGAACGAGCGCATCATCCAGACCGCCAGCGGCAGGTTCATCGACGTGTAGAGGACGACCATCGTCCACACGTTGTCGAGCATGCCGAGGTTCTTGATCAGCAGATACAGCGGCAGCAGCGCGGCGACCGCGGGCATCATCTTGGTCGAGATGAAGAAGAACAGCGCGTCCGTCCACTTCGCTACCGGACGCAGGGAGAGTGCGTACGCGGCCGGCGTGGCCAGCGCCACCACCAGCAGCGTGGAGAAGACGCTGGCCATCAGCGAATTCAGCAGGAACGGCGTGATGTTGCGGTCGAAGACCTGCGCGTACTGGTCGAAGGTGGGGCTGAAGAACCAGGTCGGCGGGTTGCTGGCGGCGTCCTGCTCCCGCTTGAAGCTGGTCAGCACCATCCAGATGACCGGGAAGACGAAGACGATCCCGGCGACCCACGCCACCGTGCCCCACACGGTGTTGCTCAGCCGGGGCCTCATCGACCTTCCTCCATCCGGAACAGGCTGGAGATCACCCGTAGCGCGAACGTCGCCACGATGATCGTCAGGATCACCACGATGACGCCGGCGGCCGACGCCTCGCCGTACTCGAACTTGCGGAACGTGGTCAGGTAGATCTCGTAGGGCAGGTTCGTGGTCGCGGTGCCCGGGCCGCCCTGGGTGATGCTGAAGACCGCGTCGAACGTGTTGACCAGGTAGATCGACCCGAGCAGCGCGCCGAGCTCCAGGTACTGGCGCAGGTGCGGCAGCGTCATCCGGGTGAAGATCTGGAATGCGTTGGCCCCGTCGACGCGCGCGGCCTCCAGAACCTCCTCGCTCTGCGACTGCAGGCCGGCCAGCAGGATGAGCATCATGAAGGGCGTCCACTGCCAGACCAGCGTGGTGACGACCGCCGCCTTCGGGTACGACGAGATCCAGTCCGTCGAGCCGCCGAAGAGGCCGTTGATCAGGCCGTACGCCGGGTTGTAGAGCGCGTGCTTGAACAGCAGCGCCGCGGCGATCGGCATGACCAGAAACGGCGTGATGAGCAGGGTCCGGACCACGGCCCGGCCGGCGAACCGGCGGTCCAGCAGCAGCGCCAGCGCGAGCCCGAGGATCATCGAGAAGACGACCGCCCCGGCGGTGAGCAGCACGGTGTTGGCGAGCGCGGCGCGCAGCCGCGAGTCGCTCAGCACGGAGACGTAGTTGTCGACGCCGACGAACTCCCGCCGGCCGGGGCGCAGCGCGTTCCAGCCCAGCGTGGACAGGTAGATGGTGACCAGGAACGGCACCTGGGTCACGATGATCGCGAAGATGAGGGCGGGCAGGAGCGGGGCCCGGCGGACCCACCGCTCCCTCCCCCCGCCCCGGACCGGCGCGGGAGCCTGCGATGAGGCCGCGCCGGCCCTTGCGTCCGCCCGGGCGATGACGTCGGTCATCGGGCGCTACTTGTAGTTCTTCGCGACGGCTTCGGCGAGTTCCTGGCCGTCGGCGAGGGCCTTGTCGACCGTCGTGCCGCCCGCGATGGCCGCGCTGACCTCCTGCGACACCTTGGTGCCGAGGTCGGCGAACTCGGGGATGCCGACGAACTGCACGCCCAGCGCGGGTCGCGGCTGCAGACCCGGGTTCCGCGGGTTCGCGTTCTCAATCGAGCCGCGCGTCACATCGACGAAGGCCTTCGCGGACTCCTTGTACTCCGGGATCGAGTATGTCGAGGTGCGCTTGCCGGAGGGAACCCGCGACCAGCCGAGGCTCTTGCCCACGAGCTGCTCGTACTCCTTGCTGGTGGCCCACGAGATGAACTTCCAGGCGGCGTCGTCCTTCTTGGTGGTCTTCGGCATGGCCCACGCCCACGTCCACAGCCAGCCCGAGTACTCGGTCTTGGTGACCGGGGCGTATGCGTAACCAACCTTGCCCGCGACCTTGGAGGCCTTCGGGTCCTCGAGCGTGCCGGCGGCGGAGGTCGCGTCGTACCACATGGCGGCCTTGCCCTGGCCGAACGTGTTCAGGCACTCGGTGAAGCCGGTCTGCGGGGCACCCGCCTCGCCGTACCGCTTGACGAGGTTGACGTAGAAATCGGTGGCGGCCTTGAACTCCGGCGAGCTGACCTTCGGAGTCCAGTCCTTTTCGAACCAGGTGCCGCCGTACGTGTTGACGACCGTGGTCAGCGGGGCGAACAGCTCACCCCAACCGGGCAGGCCCCGCAGGCAGATGCCGGCGACGCCGTTCTTCTTGTCGTCGAGCTTCTGCGCGAACGCGGCCACCTGCGCCCAGGTCGGCTTCTCCGGCATCGTGAGGCCCTTGGCCTCGAACATCTCCCTGTTGTACATGAGGAACGACGACTCGCCGTAGAACGGAGCCGCGTACATCTTGCCGTCGTCACCGGTCAGCGACTGCACGATCGGCTTGATGAGGTCCGCGGTGTCGTAGGCGGCGTCGGCGTCGGCCCGCCCCGACAACTCGTGCAACCAGCCGTTCTTGGCCCAGATCGGCACCTCGTACGCCCCGACCGTGGCGACGTCGTACTGCCCGCCCTGGTTGGCGATGTCCTGCGTAACTTTGTCGCGCAGCTCGTTCTCCGGCAGGATCGTGAACTTCACCGTGATGCCGGTCTGCTTGGTGAAGTTCTCGGCGGTCAGCTTCTGGATGTCCTCCATCTGCGGGTTGCCGACCATGAGGGCGGTGATGGTCTTGTCCGAGGAGTCGCCGCCGGTCGAACCCGCGCCGGAGCAACCGGACGCGACGAGTGCGCCTGCGGCCACACCCGCGATCAGCAATGAAAGCCTTCGTGATGGTCTTTGCACAGCAGATCCTCCGTTATTAACGATCAGACGCGGATAACCTGTGGCCCAAGCCGGGAATAGCGCTGCGCCTCGGATGCCGGCAGTCCGATATCCGTGACCAGTGACTCGAAATCCGATATCTCGGCGAAGCGGCAGAACGTGCGGACGCCGAATTTCGTGTGCACGCCGGCGAATATCCGGCGGCGGGCCGCGCGCACCGCATGCGACTTCACGTCCGCCACGGCGGGATCCGGCGTGGTCAGGCCCGCCTCCCGGGAGATGCCGTTCGCGCCGACGATGGCGAGGTCGATGACGAAGCCGGCCAGCATGGCGCTGGCCCAGTGGTCGACAGTGGCCAGCGTGCGGCCGCGGACCCGGCCGCCCAGCAGCAACACGGTGACCGGCGTATTCATGGACAGCCAGGCCGCGGTGTTGAGCGAGGCGGTCACGACGGTGAGGGGACGGTCGGTGGGCAACGCCTCCGCGATCAGCTGCGGGGTGAAGCCCTCATCCATGAAGATCGTCTCCGCGTCGCCGATGAGCCCGACGACCGCGGCGGCGATCCGCCGCTTCTCCGGCACCCCGCGCATGGTGCGCATCGCGAGGTCGGTCTCGAACTTCGCGGTCTCCACCGGATAGGCGCCGCCGTGCGTACGCCGCAGCAGTCCGCGCTTTTCCAACAGCCGCAGATCCCGGCGGATCGTTTCCGCGGAAACGTTCAGCTCGGCGGCGAGTTTCGCGACATCCACGGCACCGTGGCGCCGCGCCAGGGCAACGATCTGATGCTGCCGCTCTTCGGCATTCAATTCGCACCTCCGGGCGACGTGTGGAACATTTGTAGCACCGCGGAAAACGTGTGGCACCCATCACAACGCAGGCGGATTTGGTGGTTCTCTGACCGTTTGCCACCGGCCTAGACACGCTGGATATCATGTCACCGCATGACGAATCCGGATGAATGTTGTGCCCGAATGCCCGGAAAGGTTGCCCGCATCATGCCCGCGGGTGTGAGCTCGGGCCCGCTCGCCGGAGCGTCCCGGCGGCCGCACACGAAAACGGTCACCCGAAACGCTCAACTCCCGCTGACGCGGACCGACAGACCACGTCATGGGCATGCTTGCTACGCAACAGCAACTGACGGCGTTCCTGTCCGCAGTCGCTGACCGGCCGGACGGACCCGCGGCGCAGTACGCGGCCGTGGAGTGCGCCGCGCGTGCCCTGGACACGGACGCCGCCGTCCTCATCCTCGACTCCGGCGTGGTCGCCTCGGTCGGCCTGCGCGCCGAACAGGTGCCGATCGCCGCCCTCCAGAAGGCCGCCGCGGACCAGCTCGACACCCTCGACCTCGCCGGCACCACCTATGTCATCGCGTACGCCCACATCAGCGGCCCCGCGAACGGCCTGCTGGTCGTCGGCCGCCGCGAAGGTCCGTTCTCCGTCGAAGACGTCTGCCTGCTGCGCGGAATGGCGCGGGTGCTCGAACTCGGCCTCCAGGCCCTGCAACTCACCGAAACGGAACGGCGGCAGGCCGAGGAGAACGAACGGCTCGCCAGTTCGCTCCACGAACGTCAGCGCCTCTTCGAGCACCTGAGCCGGATCCAGCGGCAGATCGCCGGCCGCGCCCCGCTGCAGAAGATCCTCGACTCCATCACCACCAGCGCGACCGAACTGCTCGGCCTCGAGATCGCCTCGCTGAACGTACTCGAAAAGGACGACCCCACGGTCGGCAGCATGGTCTCCAGCGTCGGCTTCCCGCCCGACATCCTGCCCAAGATGAAGCGCGTCCCGCTGCCCGAGGCGGGCGTCGCCGGCGTTGCCGTCATGACCAACGAACTAGTCCTTGTCGAGGACTACGAGAACTGCCCGGTCGCCATCCCGGACGTCGTCCGCTCCAACCTCAGGGCGGTCATGGCGATCCCCGTTCACGAGAACGGCGCGGTCGTCGGATGCCTCACGGTGGGCACCTTCAAGGGCCCGCGACAGTGGGACAAGCAGTCGCAGGAGATCCTGCGAGCGTTCGCCGAGCACGTGAGCCTGGCGCTGACCGACGCGCAGACCCTCGAGGCGATGAACCAGGCGTTCCACGACTCGCTCACCGGCCTCGCCAGCCGCGCCCTGTTCATGACCCGGCTCGACGGCGCCTTCGTCGCGGCCCGGGAGGCGGACACCGGCCTCGCGGTCCTCTTCGTGGACCTGGACCGCTTCAAGGTGGTCAACGACTCCCTCGGGCACGCCGCCGGCGACCTGCTGCTGACCGGAGTCGCCGACCGGATCAAGGCATGTCTGCGCCCGCTCGACTCGGCGGCACGGCTCGGCGGAGACGAGTTCGCGGTGCTGCTCCCGATCGTCACCGGGGTGGACGAGGCCGTACCCGTCGCCGACCGCATCCTGGAAGCGCTGCGCGAACCGTTCGACCTCGCCGGCAAGGAAACCTTCGTGAGTTGCAGCGTCGGCATCGCCTACAGCGCCGCCGGCGAGATCACCGGAGCCCAGGAACTGATGGTCCAGGCCGACCTGGCCATGTACCAGGCGAAGAAGGCCGGCAAGGACCGGCTCGAAATCTTCGAACCGGCGATGCAGGCATCGTTCCAGGCCGGCCTCCAACTCGAGGCGGACCTGCGCCGCGCGGTCGTCCGGCACGAGTTCACGCTGCGCTACCAACCGATCGTGCACCTGCGTACGGGCGAGATCACCGGCCTCGAGGCGCTGGTCCGCTGGCAGCACCCGGAACGCGGCCTGATCCCGCCGCTGGACTTCATCCCGCTCGCCGAGGAAACCGGGATGATCGTGCAGATCGGCGAATGGGTCCTACGCGAGGCATGCCGCCAGGCGGCCATCTGGAACACCCGGCGCGACGGCCAGCGGCCGCTGAGCGTCAGCGTCAACCTGTCGGCGGTCCAGCTCGACCAGACCGACCTGCCGGACACGGTGGCATCGGCCCTGGAGCACAGCGGCCTGCCGGCGGCATGCCTGGTCCTCGAGCTGACCGAGTCCCTGCTGGTGGATCACCGGTCGTCGACCCTGCGCCAGCTGGAACGGATCAAGGCCCTGGGCGTACGGCTGGCCATCGACGACTTCGGCACGGGGTACTCGTCGCTGGCGTACCTGCGCCGGTTCCCGGTCGACATCATCAAGATCGACAAGAGCTTCGTGGACGACGTCGGCGACGTGCCGGCGGCGGCCGCGCTGACGCTGGGCATCATCCAGCTCGGCCAGGCCCTCAGCCTCTCCACCATCGCGGAGGGCATCGAGGACGCGGGGCAGCTGAGCGAGCTTGCGGACGGTAATTGCGAGCTGGGGCAGGGCTATTACTTCGCGGAGCCGCTCACCGAGCTGGCGATGGGAGAGCTGCTCTTCCCCCATCGCTGAGCTCTGCGTCAGCCGACGACGCGGGCGAGGCTCTGTGTCAGCCGACAACGCGGGCTCTGCGTCAGCCGACGACGTGGGCGAGGAGAAAGCCGACCGAGGCCGCGCCCAGGCCGGCGAGGACGCTGCCGAGCGCGTAGGCGGCCGCCAGGAAGCGGTCTCCCGCGCGGGCCAGCCCGAGCGTCTCGATGCCGAACGTCGAATACGTGGTGAGCGCGCCGCAGAAGCCCGTGCCCAGCAACGCGGCCAGCGCCGGGCTGACCGGCAGGCCAACCAGGAAGCCGAGCAGCAACGAGCCGGCGACGTTGACGACCAGCGTGCCCCACGGGAACCGGGAATCACGCCACGCCCGCAACCGCCGGTCGGTCAGGTAGCGCAGCGGCGCGCCTACCGCCGCCCCCAATGCCACCAGCAACACGGTCATCGGCGCACCGCCGCTTCGGTGAGGGCGGTGCCGAGCCAGACCGCGACCAGTGCCCCGGTGAGCGTCGCGACGAGGTAGGCCAGGGCGGTGCCCGGAGCGGATTCGAGGACGTCGACCGTCGCGGTGGAGAACGTCGTGTATCCGCCCAGGACGCCAACGCCCCAGAACGGGCGGATCAACCGCTGGTCAGGGCGAAAACGAGAGATCAGAACCGTCAGCACCCCGATCAGGAAACAGCCGGTGACGTTGACCGTCCACGTCGACCACGCGAACCCGCCCGGCTCATGCGCCCAGGCCGCCAAGATCCCGTAGCGCGCCAGGGCACCAAGCACTCCGCCCGCGGAAACCACCGCAAGCACCAACCACCCGCCGCCCGCACCACCACCGCCGCCCGCACCACCACCGCCGCCCGCACCACCACCACCACCGCCGCCCGCACCACCACCACCACCGCCGCCCGCACCACCACCACCACCGCCGCCCGCACCACCACCACCACCGCCCGCACCACCACCGCCGCCGTCGCGACCAGTGCCCGCGCCACCAGTGCCCGCGCCACCAGTGCCCGCGCCACCAGTGCCCGCGCCGACGCCGTTGGGGACGGCATCGGTCAGGACGGCGTCGGCAGAGACGGCATCGGTCAGGACGGCGTCGGTCAGGACGGCGTCGGTCGGGACCGCGACGGCAGGGACGGCGTCGGTCGGGACGGCTGCGTCGACGGAGTCGGCGACGGCGGGGACAGCGTCGGCGGGGACAGCGTCGGCGGGGACAGCGTCCGGGTGCACGTGATCACGCTAGCTCAGGGTGCGGACGGGACGCCGCGATGCGGGTTACCGGGAGGCGGCTCGGCCGTACTGGTGGATTGCCAGGGGTACGAAGACGATGAGGGCGACTGCGATCCAGATCAGGCTGTAGGCGACCGGGTTGCGCAAGGCCCAGGTGTCCGGGACCGGGACCATCGGGTTGGTGTTGCCGAACAGGTCGCGGGCGGCCTGGGTCACCGACGAGACCGGATTCCACTCGGCGATGAATTTGACCACCGGGGGGAGGTTGCCGGTCGGCACGAAGGTGTTGGCGATGAAGGTCATCGGGAAGATCACGATGAAGCTGGCGTTGTTGACCACCTCCGGGGTGCGGACCGAGAGGCCGACGACCGCCATGATCCAGGAGATCGCGTACGCGAATGTCAGGAGCAGGAGCACCGCGAGGATCGCCTCGGGCACCGAGGAGCGGATCCGCCAGCCGACCAGCAGGCCGGACAGCGCCATGACCACGAACGTGACGAGGTTGATGCCGACGTCCGCCGCCGTGCGGCCCAGCAGGACGGCCGCGCCCGACATGGGCAGCGTGCGGAACCGGTCGATGATGCCTTTCTGCAGGTCCTCGGCGAGGCTCGCGCCGGTCCAGGTGGCGCCGAAGACGACGGTCTGCACGAAGATGCCCGCCATCAGGAACTCGCGGTAGTTGACGCCGGGCACCTGGATCGCGCTGCCGAACACGTAGGCGAACAGGAGGACGAACATGATCGGGGACAGTGTCGAGAAGACCAGGACGTCCGGAACCCTCTTGATTTTCAGCAGGTTGCGGCGGGTGATGACGGCCCCGTCCGCGAATGCCGAGAGCACAGCGTTCATCGCACGACCTCCTTGGTGGCGGCGTCCGTCGGCTCGGCCGTCGCGTGACCGGTCAGCTTGAGGAAGACGTCGTCGAGCGTGGGACGGCGCACACCGACGTCCATGACCGCCACGCCGGCCTCGTCGAAACGGCGCAGCGCGTCCGTCAGCACCGCCGCGGCCGGCTTGCCGCCGTCCACCGGCGCCGACAGCTTGCGGGTGTGGTCGTCGACGCCGACCGAGCCCCGGCACACCTCGCCGAGAATGGTCGAGGCCTCCCGCACCCGGCCCGGATCCGCGATCACCATCTCGATGACCTCGCCACCGACCTGCGATTTCAGGTGGTCGGCGGTGCCCTCGGCGATCACCCGACCCCGGTCGACCACCATGATGGTGTCCGCCAGGCGGTCGGCCTCCTCGAGATATTGCGTGGTCAGCAGCACGGTCGTGCCGCCGGCCACCAGCTCCTCCAGGGTGCTCCACATCTCCGTGCGGCCGCGCGGATCGAGCCCGGTGGTGGGCTCGTCCAGGAACAGCACCCGCGGCCGGGCCACCAGCGCCCCCGCCAGGTCGAGGCGCCGCCGCATGCCACCCGAGTAGGTCTTCACCGGGCGGTTCGCGGCGTCCTCCAGCCTGAACTGTTCGAGCAGTTCCCGGGCCCGCGCCGCGGACGGCTTGCGGCCCAGATGGTAGAGACGTCCCACCATGTCCAGATTTTCGAAGCCGGTCAGATATTCATCCACCGCCGCGTACTGACCGGACACGCCGATGCGTTCCCGGACCAGTTTCGGCTCTCGCAGCACGTCGATGCCCATGACCCACGCCCGGCCGGAGTCGGGGCGGAGCAGGGTCGTCAGCACCCGCACGCACGTCGTCTTGCCCGCGCCGTTGGGCCCGAGCAGGCCCAGCACCGTGCCCTCCGGGATCTCCAGCCGGAGACCGTCGAGGGCTTTGACCTCCCCGTATGTCTTCACGAGGCTGTCTGCCACCACCGCCATCGTCGTCATGGTGAGCGACGCTACGCCCGCCCTGCGACATTTTCGGCCCGTTAACGCTCCCGTGAAGCGAGGCCAGGGGAAGAGAGGCCTGGAGAAGGAAGGCCGAGGGAAGACCGAGGGAAGGAAGGCCAGGGGAAGCGTGGCGGCTGACGCTCCCGTGAAGGGAGGCCGGGAAAGCGTAAAGGGAGGCCGGGGGAAGCATGAAGGGAGGCCGGGGGAAGCGTGGCGGCGCTCCCCCCGGCCTCGTCCGGGCACGCCACGCACAGCTGCCCACAATCGGCGGCCGCACGAAAGGTCGCGTGGCCGTCCACTGTAGGCGAACGAGCTCAGCGCAAGCACGCACGGCGCAAGCTATCAGGACAGCGCGGACATCGCGGCAGCGGACATCACGGCAGCGCGAACATCACGGCAGCGCGGACATCGGAACAGCACGCACGCAACAGCGCGACGCGCTCTCTCGTGCGGATTCTCCGGCCACCTCGGACTCGACCAGAACGTCCCGCAGCTGAACCCCCTCCGCCCGTTCGACCGCGATCGGCGCCCACGACCCGGAACCGGACCCGCGCAGCCGGCATCCGCGGATCACCGTGTCGCGATAGCGCAGCTCACTCACCTCCCCGTCGATCTCGCTGCGCCCCCAGCCCGCGATGCGAAGCGCGTAGCGAGGTCCGTGCCAGCGGACGCAGACGTCCGAGATGTCGATGGCCGAGCCGACCACATCGGAGGCGACGAAGCGGTCCGTGTTGTCGCCCGGCAGCAGCCGGAAACCCATCTCGACGTCGCGCAGGCAGGCTCCCGCCACGCGGACGTCGTGCACCGAGCTGAGGTAGAAGCCCTCGACCGCGTCGCTGACCCGCAGGTCGGTGATGGTGAGGCGATGCGGGTGGTAGGTGGGCCCGGCGATCGTCGAGACGTCCGCGCCGACCGCGCCCCAGTGCACGGCCACGCCGGTGTAGCCGCCGCGGATCGTGAGGTCGTGCAGGGTGATGTCGCGGACCGCGCCCATCAGCGCCACGCAGTTCGCGTGCTTCTCGGTGGACCGCTCGACGTGCACGCGCCGGATGTCGACCCGGGAGATCCACTCCGGCGTCGCCGGGTAGAGGTAGTCGCCGATCGTGATGGCCGTCCCCCGGTCGCCGCCGTGTTCGCCCGGGTCGGCCGGCGGCGGCCGCAGACCGAGGTCGCTCACCGACACGTCGGAGCCGCGGACGTGCAGGACCGGATGTCCGGTGCTGCCTGTCGACTCCAGCCAGGTAGCGGGACGTCCGCCGTTCGCGCCGGCGACCTCGCCGCCGCGGATGGTCCAACCGCCGGGAACGCGCAGGCCGTCGTCGATCGGGTAGGTGCCGGGCGGCAGCTCGAGTTTGCCGGCCGGCATGGCGTCGAGCGTCTCCTGGAGCAGTCGGTGGTTGTGGCCGGGATCGGCGCCGAGCGCCGGTCGGTGGATCATCGGTCCGGCACCGTGATCCGACAGGACAGGTCCCGACCGCCCGGGTCCAGGCCGATCAACACCGGACCCTCCGACAAACCGGTGCGACGCAATTGCAGCGCCCCGGCTGAGCGGTCCTCCAGCTCCAATTCGACGGGTACGCCGGTAAGCAGGTCGATCGCCCACACACCGACGACGGCGGCGGAAGCAAGAGGGCCCGCGCGAAGAGCGGCGGGAAGTTGTCGGTGGGTGGCGCTAGGGTCGGATCGCGATGGCAGAAGACAAGAAGGGAGAGAGCGCGGACGAAGAGCGGCGGGACGGAAAGGGCCCGCGCGAAGAGCGGCGGGACGCAGCGCGAGGAACCATATGGCGGCACGTCGGGCAGCCCGGAAAAGCTTGAGGGCGGCCCGCGCGGGCTTGCGACGGGTCAGTCTCGTCGACGGCGACCGGGGCAGGGGTGGTGCCGGGGTGACCAGCGCCGTCTCCAGCCGGAACCGTTCGGGGCCGCCGGCCGGCAGCAGGGCCAGGTCGCAACCCGTGGGTCCGGCCGGCACCGGGCTTGCGGTCGTGGCGGGCTGTGGCCGTACCGAAATCTGGTCTATGCGGAGGCCGAGAGCGCAGCGCGCGGCGATCCGGTCGTGCACCCACTCGGGTCGCGGGGGTTCGGCAAGCTCGATCATGAGCAGGCCGTCGCCGTCCAGGTCGGCCGCGCCCAGGTCGAACTCGACCGTGACCTTCGCACCGGCGGCCCGTCGCAGGCCTTGCCGCCGCGCGAGCAGGGCGGCGCCGCGCAGTTCGCCCTGCGCCCGGACGAGCACCAGGCGGGGCAGTTCGGGGGCGAATCGGGGCGGGCGCACCCGGTCGGACCACCACCGGGCGGCGGTCTCGTCGAGGTGGATGACGACGGAGACCCGGGTGGCGATGCCGGGAGCGCGGACCTTGAGCCCGACCGCGCCGTGGTCGCCGGTCACCCGGCCGACGATCGCGGCGCCGCGCACTACCTGGTCGACGATGCACAGGCCGGGGTCGCGTCCGCTGTCGACCTCGATCGGCAGATTCTCGATGACGTGCGGCGGCTCGTCGTGGTCGGTGGCGAACCAGGACCCGATCATGCCCGGAAGCCCGGGGCGATAGCGAGCCAGGATCCGAACGTGCCCCGGAAGCCCGGGGCGATAGCGAGCCAGGAGCCGAACGTGCCCGGGAAGTCCATGTCTGTGGCGAGCCAGGAGCCGAACGTGCCCGGGAAGCCCGTGTCTGTGGCGAGCCAGGTGTCGATCATGCGCGGAAGTCCGTTCGGGTCAGTATCGGCTCCTGGCGGGTCCACATCCGTTCGACCGAGGAGAAGAGCGGGTCGGCGTCGGCCTCGATGTGGCGGAACGCGGCCCGCATGGTCTTGAAGAGGATGTCGGCGGGCCAGACCTCCCATTGCGGCACGAGGGGGGTGACCACGTCGGTGCCGCTGCGATACAGCCAGAGCCAGAGCCGGGCGCGCCGGACCTGTTCCTCGCTGACCAGGTCGGCGCTGTCGCGGATGGCCGTGATGCTCTGTTCGAGGGTCTTCCAGTAGGCGTCCTGGTCCTCGACGACCGTGGACATCCCGCACGAGCTCCATTCGGACCAGCCGGCCTGGATCACCGGGATGCCGTACGCGGGCAGCTCGTTGCTGACGCTGCCACGGACGGTGACCCCGAGGTCGGTGAGGCTCCACAGCGCGTTCTTGCTCAGCGTGGCGCTGGGCCGGAACGCCAGGTGCTTCGCGCGCCGGTGTTTCGCGGCGACCGAGTCGAAGAAGCCGGTGGAGTCGTAGAGCGCCTGGCTGGGGTGGTCGAGGAAGAGCCATTGGGCGTCGGTGTTCTCCGCGGCGTGCACGGCCGTGTCCGCGAACCAGTCGGCGAGGCTAGGAAACAGTTCACGGTTGGTGCCCAGGGCGTCGGAGACGGCGTGGTTGAAGACGGTCACGAGCGGCCGGGCCGGGTCGAAGCCCAGCCGGTCCACGACGTGGGTGCGCAGCCGGCCCCGCTCGGCGGGGTTGCTGAGGTCGACGGAGGCGGTCACACCGCCGCGCCACCAGCTCGGCCGGCCGAGGTTGACCTTGGCGCGCCAGGCGACCAGTTCGGCGCCGGCCCGCAGTTCCTCGCGGCGGGGCCAGAGCTGGGTCTCGAAGACGGCGCCGATCTGCCGGGTCAGTTCCTCGCGGAACGTGCCGGTGCCGGTGTCGGCCTGCGGGAAGAGCCCGTACGCCTTGAGGCAGCCGGTCTGCTGGGTGTGGATGACCGGGATGCGGGCGCGGCGGGCCGACTCGACGGCGAGCCCCCACTGGTCGTAGTCGACGTGGCTGGTGACCAGTGCGACGACGTCGCGCCGCATCAGCTCCTCGTAGAAGTCGAAGAGCCGGGTCGCGTACGCGTGCCGCAGCCGGTAGTCGGGTCGCGTCCGGTGACCGTCGGGCAGCCGCGGCACCTTGGCCAGCCGGCAGTAGGTCGCGTCGGTGTAGGCGACGATCGTGGCCTCGTCCCGGGCCGGGGTGTCGGACCGTCGGATCCGGTCCCAGACGTCGATCACCTCGGTCGCGGCGAAGGCCTCGGACACCTGGCGGACCACGTTCACGTCGAAGCCGCTCCACAGCGTCTTGCGCCACTGGTCCTCGACGCCGGTCAGCACGATCAGCCGCGCCGGGCGCAGCCGCCGGATGGCGTTGGCGAACGCCAGGTTGCGCAGGTTCACGCGGATGTCCTGGTGGAACGCCTCCACCACGACCACCGCGTCGTCAGCGGGGCGGGGGAGGTTCTTCTCCCAGTACACCGTCGCCGACTCCAGGAACCATTGGAGTTCCTTGCCGTTCGCGTTCAGCCACACCGTTGATCGTGCCTCTCAGATCAGGTCCCAGGACAGCGGCGTGCCCTTGCCCGCGTCCCGCTGGAAGGTGCGTCCGAGCACCGTGCGGATGGCGTCGGGGGCCAGGCCCCCGGTGGGCCGGATGGAGCGGACGTTGTCCTCGGTGAGGGTGTCGCCCGCCCGGACGTCGGCCACCACGTAGAGCGAACGACGGAACCGCAGGCCTTCCTGCTCCGCCGCGGTGGGGCCGATGGACGTGGTGCCCAGCGCCTGCCAGGCGCGTTCCGATTCGACGGCGAGGGCGGCCAGCTCTCGCGGTTCGAGCGAGAACGCCGAGTCCACGCCGCCGTCGCCGCGGTCGAGGGTGACGTGCTTCTCGATCAGGCAGGCGCCGAACGCCACGCTCGCGACCGGCACGCCGATGCCGAGCGTGTGGTCGCTCAGGCCGATCGGCACCCGGAAGGTCTCGGCCAGCACCGGGATGCGTCGCAGGTTGGTGTGTTCCGGCGGGGCCGGGTACGAGGCGGTGCAGGAGAGCACGACCAGGTCGGCGCAGCCGGCGCCCCGAGCGGCGTCGACGGCGGCGGCGATCTCGCCGACGCTCGCCATGCCGGTGGAGATGATCAGCGGCTTGCCGGTGCTCGCGCAGAGCCGGATCAGCGGCAGGTCGGTGATCTCGGAGGACGCGATCTTGTACATCGGGGCGCCGAGCTTCTCGAGCAGGTCCACCGCGGTGCGGTCGAACGGGCTGGAGAACGCGGTCAGCCCGCGCTCGCGGGCCCGCTCGAAGATCGCCTCGTGCCACGGCCACGGGGTGTGCGCGCGCTCGTAGAGCTGGTAGAGGTACTCGTCGCCCCACAGCTCGTGGCCCTGGGAGATCCGGAAGCGCGGGTGCTCGACGTCCACCGTCATGGTGTCGGCCGTGTACGTCTGGATCTTGATGGCGTGCGCGCCGGCGTCGGCGGCCGCGTCCACCAGGGCGAGGGCCCGGTCGAGGGAGCCGTTGTGGTTGCCGGACATCTCGGCCACGATGTACGGCCGCCGCCCGGCGCCGATCTCCACGTCGTCGACGATCACCGCTCGATTCCCCTCTCGGTCCACACCACGGTCCGTGGCCCGCCGTCGATCAGCCGTTCGTAGCGCCGCGTCTCCCGGAAGCCGAAGCGCCGGTGCAGGGCGAGCACCTGCGTGTTGGTGGCCAGCGTCTCGCCGCCGAGCCGCCGCAGTCCGAGCTCGCCGAACGCGTACCGCACCGCGGCCTGCTCGAGCCGCATCCAGGTGGGCAGCAGGCCCGCGCCGAGTCCGGCGACGTCGAGATAGAAGCTCCAGCTCGGCGGGTCCCCGCGCAGGTCGAAGATGACGACTCCGCTGTCGTCGAAGATCAGGATGTGCCGCCGGGGATCGCTCGTGGCGGCTTCCCACCACGCCGCGTGCTCCTCCGGCGTGATCTCGTGGGTCGTCAGGCTGACCGCACGCACGTCCGGATGGTTACGCCAGGCGAGTACGGTGTCGCGATCGGCATCACGGGCAGCACGCAGCACTCGCGTCACCGTATGGTCGCCGTTTGAGCCGACTGTGACGACGAGGCGAGGGCCGGGCGAACCGGAGGTGACGGGTCGGGGCCGCGCTTGGCGACCCGGTAGGCCTGCCGCAGCCCGGCGTAGAGCGGGTAGCTGCCGAGGCGGACCAGGCGGTGCTTGATGCCCGGGTGCCCCGGATACCCCTCCGGCAGGTAGCGGCGGTAGTGCCCGACCAGGCGCTTGAAGAAGGCCCGGCGCCGGCCCGGGTGCAGGCGGCCGTCGTTGCCCGCGACCACCAGCAGGTGGTTGACCATCAGGGTGAACAGTTGGTGACGGAGCCACGGCTCGGGATCGCGCGCCTCGATCCAGGACAGCAACCGGTCGTACTGGTCGAAGGCCTCGAAGTGGCGGTCGCTGCGGGTGGCGGTGATAGCCCCGAGGCGCCCGATCCGGTAGTGGTAGCAGACCCGATCGAGGACGGCGACGCGCTCCGCGGCGATCAACACCGGGTTGCTGAACGGCACATCCTCGTACCAGCCGGGCAGGAAGAGCAGGCCGAGGTCCTCGAGCATGGCCCGGCGCACGATCCGGTTCCAGGCCGTGTGCTGCACCTTGATGAGGCTGGGTAGCCGGGGATCCCGCAGCGCCTCGCTGCTCGCGTCGTTCTCCAACCGGCCGTTCTCGTGCACCCGCAGGTGGTCGACCAGCAGGACGTCGGGCCGCTCCGCGCGCAGGCGGTCGAGCACCGCGCGCACCGAGCCGGCCGGGAGCCAGTCGTCGCTGTCGACGAACCACACGTACGCGCCGCGCGCCTCGGCCAGGCCGGCGTTGCGCGCCCGCCCCAGGCCCACGTTGTGGCTCAGGTGCACCACGCGGAGGTCGCCGTGGCGGGCCGCGTACGCGTCCAGCATCGCCCCGCAGCCGTCCGGCGACGCGTCGTCGACCGCGATGACCTCGACAAACGCCGACTCCTCGGCGGTCAGCCCGGCGCGGATCGACTCGAGGCACTGGTACAGGTAGCCCTCGACCCGGTACACCGGCACGATCACCGACAGCAGCACGGTATTCATGCCGATCACGCTCGACCCCCCGGATGACGAATACCGAAACTGCGGCTGTCCGGAACACGTCCGTGGTGAGTCGGTGCGCAAATTCTCACGCGCGGCGCCTGGCGACCGATGGAGGCAGTACCGGATCGGTAGCTGGAGGGGGTAGGGCGTGGGCACAACGGACCGGCTGCTGCGTGCCTCCGGCGTCGGTGCGCTGGCTGCAGTCCTCTGGTTCCTGGTCAACCTGGTGCATCCGGTCGGCCCGCGGGCGCTGCTCTGGCTGCCGACCGTGGCCGGCGCGGTCATCCTGGTGATCGGGTTGCGGCGTACGGCGCGGACCGAGTCCCTGCCGGAGCCCACGCGGCGCTTCTGGCGGCATCTGACCGTCGCGGCGGTGTTCATCGGCGTCGGCGTGGCCTCGCAGGCCGTCGACGTGCTCGCCGAGGAGGAGCCCCGCGGGCTTCAGACCGGCCCGGTCATGCTGGTCACCTGCGCCATCGGCGTCATGATCATCATGTTTGCGCTGTTCCGGCTGCCGCTCGACCGCCACTCGCACGGCGAGCTGTTCCGGGTCGTGCTCGACGCCGGCACCCTGATGCTCGCCGCCGCCGTGTTCTTCTGGCACTTCTCCACCCGGTGGGCGCTGGACGAGGGCGACGACAAGGCCATCTACCTGTCGTTGTTCGTCACGAGCATCGCCCTGCTCGCCGTGTTCGCGGTGGCCAAGTTCGTCCTGTCGAGCCACGGCCACATCGACAACGGCGCGCTGCGGCTGCTCGCCGTCGCGATGTTCGTGGGTGCGGTCGCGCCGATGTTCCGCGGCCCGTTCGAGGCGGTGGACCCCCACCTGTTCCCCGACATGTGGAGCACGCCGATCGTCTACTACATCGCCATGTTGGCGGCCGCCCGGCAGCGGGCGGCGCAGACCGGCAAGCGGCGCGGCGCCGTGGCACCCCGGCGGCGGTCGGTCAGCCTGCTCCCGTACGCGGCGGTCGCCGCCGTCGACGGGCTGCTGATCTACGTGACCTGGACCAACAGCGACGACGAGGCCGTGGTGGTCGGTTCCGCGGTCCTGCTCACCGCCCTCGTGGTGCTCCGCCAGCTCACCGCGTTCCGGGACAACAACCGCCTGCTCGCCCGCCTGGACCACAGCGCGACCCACGACGCCCTCACCGAGCTGCCGAACCGCATCCTGTTCCACAGCCGCCTGCAGAAGGCCCTGACCGCTCCCGGTGACCGGCCGGTGGCCGTGGCGCTGATCGACCTCGACGACTTCAAGGAGGTCAACGACACCCTCGGGCACGAGGTCGGCGACCTGCTGCTGGTCGGGGTGGCGAAGCGGCTGGAGGGCTGCGTCCGGGCCGAGGACACGGTGGCGCGCCTCGGTGGCGACGAGTTCGTCGTGGTGCTCGACGACGCGGACCCGGCCGCCGCGGATCTGGCCGCCGACCGGATGATGCGGGCGCTGCAACAGCCCGTCTACGCCGACGGCCACGAGCTGCCCATCCGGGCCAGCATCGGCATCGCGGACGGTCGGACCGGCGATCAGCCGTCGTTGCTGCTGCGCCACGCCGACATCGCGATGTACGCGGCGAAGAACCTACCCGGCACGGCCTGCCTGCACTACGAGCCGAGCATGGCGGTGACCGGCACCGACCTCGGTGCGGAGCTGCGCTACGCGATCGACAACGACCAGCTCTTCCTGCTCTACCAGCCGATCGTCTCGCTCGACGACGGCCACATCATGGGCGCCGAGGCGCTGGTGCGCTGGGCCCACCCGGTCCGGGGCACGCTGGCGCCGGACGCGTTCATCCCGGTCGCCGAACGCACCGGCCTCATCGTCTTGCTGGGGCACTGGGTCATGCGGACCTCCTTCGCCCAGCTGGCCGAGTGGAACGCCATCCACGGCGACGGGGCACCGCGGGTGCTCAACGTCAACGTGTCGGCCCGTGACCTGCGGGAACCTGGCTTCGCCGAGCACGTGGGCGGCCTGCTCGCCGAGTTCGACCTGGCGCCGGAACGGGTGGTCCTGGAGATCACCGAGACGATGGCGCTGGAACCCGGCCCGTCCGTCCTCAACCTGCTGCGGCTGCGGGCCATGGGCGTCCGGGTCTCGCTGGACGACTTCGGCACCGGCCACTCGACGCTGACGCTGCTGCATGACTGCCCGATCGACGAGATCAAGCTGGACCGCTCCTTCACCCAGTCGCAGGTCGACGACCGCCCGCCGGTGTCGGCGGCGGTGATCCACCTGGCGCAGGCGCTCGGCCTGCACGCGGTGGCCGAGGGCGTGGAGACGGCGGACCAGGCGGAACAGCTGTTGTCGCTGGGTTACATCGCGGCTCAGGGCTACCACTTCGCCCGTCCGATGCCGCCGGCGCGCCTCAGCGAGCTGCTCGCCGCCAAGCAGTCCCTGATGCCGTCCGCGGCGCCCAGCGAGACCGTTCCCACGGCCTGACCGAAGGATTGCGCGACGCTCGCCGGGGTATGAGGTGCGCGTAGGCACCACTCCCCGGGAGGTTTCGATGGGCACCGACGACAAGATCGACAACAAGGCCGAGGAGCTCGGCGGCAAGGTCAAGGAGGGCGTCGGCAAGGCGACCGACGACGAGCGTCTCGAGGCCGAGGGCAAGGCCGACCAGAGCAGCTCGAAGCTCAAGCAGGCCGGCGAGAACATCAAGGACGCCTTCAAGAGCTGACTTCTTGGGGTACGGAGGAAGGGGCGTCCGCCGCGGCGGGTGCCCCTTCGTCAGCCCTGCAGGTAGGCCAGGACGGCGAGGACGCGGCGGTGCTGTTCCTCGTCCGGTGGCAGGTCGAGCTTGGTGAAGATGTTGCGGACGTGCTTCTCGACCGCGCCCTCGGTGACCACGATCTTGCGCGCGATCGCGGTGTTGGACCGGCCCTCCGCCATCAGCCCGAGCACCTCCCGCTCGCGCGGGGTCAGGTTGCGCAGCGGGTCGTCCCGCCGGCGCCGGACCAGGAGCTGACCGACGACCTCCGGGTCGAGCACCGTCGCGCCGGAGGCCACCCGGCGCAGGCCGTCCAGGAAGTCCGCGACCTCGGAGACCCGGTCCTTCAGCAGGTAGCCCACCGCGCCGAGCCGATCGGCGAGCAGGTCGTCGGCGTACTCCACCTCGACGTATTGCGACAGCACCAGAATCGGACTGCCGGGCACCTGCTTGCGGGCCTCGACGGCCGCCCGCAGACCCTCGTCGGTGTGGGAGGGCGGCATCCGGACGTCCACGATGGACACGTCCGGCTTGTGCTCGACGATGGCATCGACCAACGACGGACCGTCGCCGACGGCCGCGACGACGGTGCAGTCGTTCTCCTCCACCAGCCTGACCAGGCCCTCGCGTAGGAGCACGGCATCATCGGCAATCACCACCCGCATGCCGACGAGACTAGCCCCTAGATCGGCAGGGCGACCGTGAGCGTGGTGCCCGCACCCTGGGGACTGCGCACGTCCATGACGCCGCCGGCCGCCTGGACGCGGTCCGCCAGACCCGCGAGGCCGTGCCCCTTGGCCAGGCTCGCGCCGCCCACCCCGTCATCGGCGACGGTGATGGTCAGCCCGGTCGGCGCCCGCTGCACGCTCACCTGCACCTCAGCCGCGTGGCTGTGCTTGGCGACGTTGGTGAGCGCCTCGGCCACCACGAAGTAGGCGGTCGTCTCCACCGCCGGTTCGAGCCGCTCCATCGGCGGGGCGTCCAGGTCGACCGGGATGGTGCAGCGTCCCGCGAGCGCGGTCAGCGCCGCCAGCAGCCCCCGGTCGACCAGGATCGGCGGGGCGATGCCGCGGGACAGCGCCCGGAGCTCGTCCAGGGTCTCCCGGGTCTGGGTCAGGGCCTCGGCGACCGTGGCGCGCGCGGCGTCGGGGTCGGTGGCGAACTGCTGCTCGGCCCGACCGAGGTCCATCGCCAGCCGGACCAGGCGCTGCTGCGGCCCGTCGTGGATGTCGCGTTCGAGCCGGCGCAGCGCGGTGGCCTCGGCCGACACCGCGGCGGCCTTTTGCGCCTGGGCGGTGTCGCGGGCCGCCTCGGCCTCGGCGACCTGCTCGCGCAGCTCGTTGACGCCGCTGAGCAGGGCGCGGGCGAACAGCCCCTCGAGCAGCGCCGAGCCGCGCAGCACGGGGTAGAGCGTGCCGAAGAAAAAGAAGCCGAGGGCCAGGTGGAAAACGATCCGGGTGGACGTGGCATCGCCCAGCCCGAGCAACTCGGGCAGGTCGCTGTTGTCCGGTCCCCGGGGGATCGACCACTGCCAGAGCGGGAAGGTGAGGCCGCCGAGGGTGCCGGCCCACCAGATCAGCCCGAAGGAGAACGCGATGGTGCTCGGGATGAAGCGCAGGATGCCGTGGAGCAGGTCGAGCCAGGCCTGGCCGTCGCTGAGCGGCGTCAGCAGCCGCTTGACGAGGCCGGTGCCCGCGGGCACCCGCTTGTAGTACGGATGCGGCGTCCGGCGGCCGATCACCGGGGCGATCCTGGCCCGCTCGAGGGTGGCGAGCCCGCGGGCCAGCATCAGCGTGCCGACCAGGATCGGCACGCCGACCCAGATGACGGCCGTGCTGAGGCCCACGGCGAACCCGGTCACACAGGCCACGAGGGCGACAATGCCCAGGGGAAAGCCGAGCAGGATGAACTGCGTGTCGAGGCCGATCTGCCGGAGCACCCGCCGGGCCGGGGCGTCCGTTGGTACGAGGGCGGTGGTCATGCACTAGACGGTAGGCACCTCGGTCCCGCCGACCGATCCCGGTGGCCGCCCGATCGACGGTAGGGTTAACCCCACCGTTGTGACCTGCGCCGATCTGCCTCGCGGCGGTCGCCAGGTGCGCGATGCTGAGGCCGTGAAGGACTGGACTGACCTGCAGCGGGACGTACAGCGCCGGGCAGAGATGCTCGTTGGTTCCGGCCGGGAGATCGGCATGCAGGTCGCCGCCTACCTCGACGGGCGGCTGATCGTGAGCGTCGCCGCCGGCGTCGCCAACGAGTCGACCGGCGCCCTCGTCACCCCCGAGACGACTTTCCCCAGTCCCGCGATCGGGAAAGGTCTGACCAGCACCGCCGTCCACGTCCTCGTCGAGCGCGGCCTGCTCGACTACGACCTGCGCATCGCGGACGTGTGGCACGAGTACGCCCGCCACGGCAAGCAGGACACGACGCTGCGGCACGTCCTGCTGCACGCGGCCGGGGTGCCGGCGCTGCCGTCGTACACCACGGCCGAGGACTTCCTGGACTGGAATCGGATGTGCCGCACGATCGCCGCGTCGACGCCGGTGTGGCCGCCCGGCACCCGGCACGGAATCCACGAGTGGACGTACGGCTGGCTGCTTGGCGAGGTCGTGCACCGCGCCATCCACCGCCCGATCGGCTTTGTGATCGCCGAGGAGCTCGCCCGGCCGCTCGGCGCGGACCGGGAGCTGTTCGTCGGCGTGCCTCCGGAGCAGCTCAACCGGGTGGCCCGGCTGACGGACCGCAACTGGACGGCCGCGCTGGACAAGCTCAGCGCGAGCCTCGAGAACTTCGACAAAGTCTCGCCGCCCGAGGTGCGCCCCGGTCCGGCGCTCGCGAACCGCCGCGACATCCTGTGCGCGGGGATCCCGGGCGCGGCCAGCGTGAGCGCCCGCGGCATGGCCCGCCTGTACGCCGCCCTCATGGACGAGGTCGACGGCGTGCGCCTGATCTCCCCGGAACGGCTCAAGCTGATCAGCACGGTGGGCACGGACGGACCCGACTGGGCGACCGGCGACGAGCTGCCCAAGACGCTGGGTTACGTGGCCCAGCCGGACTCCGGACGCATCGGCTGGGGTGGCAACGGCGGCGGCCTGGCCGGCTTCTATCCGGAACTGCGCCTGGCGGTGGCGGCGACGAAGAACTATCTCGGCGTCAGCGAGCCGGATCCCATGGAGGGCTGCGCGGAGATGATCCACGCCGCGGTCGCCGGGCGACTGGCGGCGACTCCTACATCGCGAGGCTGGTCAGCCGGGTGAACTCGTGCGGCAGGTCGTAGCCGTCCCAGATCGCGCTGAAGGTGAGCGCCGCGCCGAACGGCACGATCCGGTCGACGCCGCGCCCGGCCAGTGCGGCGGCGAACGCCCGTAGGTCGGCCGGTGCGAAGCCGAAGTGGCTGACGGTCTGGTCCTGCCGGGTCATGGCGGGCACCAACTCGCCCAGGTCGGCGACGTGGGCGAAGGGGAACGCGCCCGCGCCGATCCAGCGCCGTGGCGCCCTGGCCACCCCGGTCAGCGACAGCGAGGTCACCGAGTTGCTCGGAAAGCCGACCGCGGACACCGCACCGCTCGCGGCGAGGCCATACGCGTGGACCCGCTTCTCCACCGCCATGGCCGCGTCGACCGCCCAGCCCCGGTCGACGACGATCTCGCCGAGCAGCGTCAGAAACTCCTCCCGGACCACCTCCGCCTCGGCCGGATCACCGCCGACGAGAAACACCGTCCGGGGCGAGGAGCAGGCGGCCTGATCGAACCAGTACGCGTCGTTGGAGAACCCGGTCACGGCGGCGCGGCGGGCGGCCGGATCGGCGCCGAACCATCCGGGCACGGACAGCGCCGCCCAGGACGTACGGTCGGGAAACGTGAGGTCGCGCCCCGAGGGTCGCAGCGGATGTCGGCGGATCGCCGTGACGGCGGCGTCGCCGCCCCAGCTGACCCGAAGGTCGCACCAGGCGCTCAGCTCCGCGGTCAGCCGGTCGTCGCGCCCGTAGGTGACCATGCGCTGGGTGCGCCCGATCACCGGGTCGGCGTCGGCGAGGGTGGCGTTGAGGGCCTCGAGTACGGTCTCGGCGGCACCGGCCGAGCGGGACGAGATGCGGACGACGTTGTGGTTGCCGGCCAACGCGGACAGTGCCCACGAGTAGACGAAGATGGTGTCCACATTGGCCGGAGGGAGATGGAAGACGTTGCCGCGCGGGAAGACGTACGTGTCGTCGCCGCGCCGCATCCGGGCCGCGACCCGGCTCAGCTCGGCCGGGCGCAGGAAGTAGCCGAGCGAGCCGAGCTCCGGGTGACGCCGTGCGACCGCGGGCGCGAGCAAGCGGCGCGCGAAACGGCTCAGGAAGTCCACGACCCGGGGATCGCCGACGGTCAGCCGTACGTCCGCGGGCGCGGTCAGCTCTCCCGGCGCACCGAAGCGGAACCTCATGGGGCCTCCCGGTAGGTGTCACTGCAACCGCGTGCCTCGGCGCGGGGAAGCCGGCCGAGCACGGAGAATCGCTTGCCCGGCCAGTCGCCGTCGTCGACGCCGTCGAGCACGCCCAGGTCCTCGGTGAGCAGCACATGCCCGGGGTACGAGGTGGGCAGCGTGCTCACCACCTCGATCAGCCCCGGCTCCCCCACCGGCTGCTCCCGCCACGTCCGCGGGTCGCGAATGATGACGTCGGCGAAGTCGGGGCAGTAGAGGGAGCCGCCGGACGGCCCTTCGAGGAATACCGTGCCGATCTGCTCGACCATGCCGTAGAAGTTGTGCATCCTCGCCAGGCCGGTGTCGTCGCGCAGGCGTCGACGGAACTCCTCCGGCGGCACCGCCCGCTCGACCAGCTTCTTCCAGCCGCCGGAGTGGATGAGGATGCCGTTGCTCAGATCGAGGGCGTGCTCGCGCGCGACCTCGTAGAGGTGCAGCCAGACGAGGTAGGTGAAGCCGAAGATCAGGAATGGCTCGCCGCCGTGCTTCTCCAGGAACGTCCGCAGTGCGGCGACGTCCGGCAAACCGTCGTCGTCGAGCGCCCAGGCGTGGTCCCGGCCGAAGGTCGCCATGCCGAGCACGCCGGCGCCGCGGGCGCTGAAGGAGCGGCGGTCCCGCACGATGCCCTTGGAGTCGGCGAGGATCATCGGCAGTCGCTTCGGCCCGAGCACGGTCCGCAGGGTGGCGCCGAGCTGCCGGGTCTGTGCCGACGCCGCGGCCTTGTCCAGGTGGATCCGGCTGACCTCGCCGGTCGTACCGCTCGACGTGAGCACCTTGAAGACCTCGGCGTCCGGGATGCTCTTCAACTCCAGGTTCTTGAAGAGGCGTACGGGCAACCACGGCAGCTCGGCCACGGTTCCCGCGCGCGTGAAACCCTGGGCAACGAGGATGCGGTCGTATTCGACGCAGCGGTCCCGGTGGTGCTCGGTCAGCTCGGACAGCTCCTTGAGCAGCAGCGTCTCCCGCTCCTGGAGCCCCAGCGTGAAGACGCTCATACCAGGGCCTCCAGCGACCGGTAGTCGATCTTTCCCGTCGGCAGCAGCGGCAGCGCGTCGATGCCGCGAACGTCGAGGCCGGAGAAGTGGGTGTCGAGGAAGCCGGCCAGTTCTTCGCGCACCGTGCGGGCCGCGGCCGCGTCGGCGCCCTCGACGAACACGTGCAGCCTGTCATCGCCCGCTACCGCGGCGATCGTGCCGTGAGCGGCGAGGGTGCGCTCGACGTCGTCCAGGTTGACGCGCACGCCGAAGACCTTGCCGATGCGCCTGAGCCGGCCGGTGAGGAACAAGAAGCCCTCGTCGTCCAGGTGTCCCAGGTCGCCGGTGCGCAGGACGCCGCCGAGGTCGTCGCCCCGGGCCAGGTCGGCGGCGCTGTCGGCGTACCCCATCATGACGTTGGGTCCGTGGTAGACGACCTCGCCGTCCGCGATCGACAGCGACCCACCGGGGATCGCCAGGCCCGCGCTGCCGAGCTTGTCGGCGATCCGGTCGCTCGGGAGCACCGTCATCCGCGCGGTCGCCTCGGTCTGGCCGTACATGACGAAGAGTCGGCCGCCGACGGCCGCCATCCGGTGGGCGAAGTCCTCGACCAGTTCGGGCCGCAGCCGCCCGCCGGCCTGGGTGAGCGTCCGCAGGCTCGGGTGACCGGCCGGGTCGAACCGCAGCCGGCGCAGCATTTCGTACTGGTACGGCACCGCGGCGAGCGACGTGATGCCGTGCGTTGCCACCGCCTGCCAGAACTCGCGTTGGAGCATGCCGCCGCGCTCCAGCACCACGGTCGCGCCGCGCAGCAGATGGCTGTTGAGGACGGAAAGGCCGTACGTGTAGAAGAGCGGCAGCGTGGTCGGCGCCACGTCCTCGGCGGTGATGCCGAGGCTCTCGCCGATCGCGACCGCGTTGGCAAGCACCGCCGCCCGGGACAGCCGGACCAGCTTCGGGTCGCCGGTCGACCCGCTGGTGGTGAGCAGCAGGGCCAGCTCCGGGTGCGGTTCGACGGCCGCGGACTCGCGGATCCACGTGTCCGCCTCAGCGCGGTAGCCCTCCGGCGGCGCCGTGCTGACCCCGGTGACCAGCACGGGACCGAACCGCGCGATCAGGGTGAACAACGAGTTCCGGTCGAGGCCCGGATCGAGCAGGGCGACGGGCCGGCGGGCGGCGAGCGCGCCGAGATAGCGCGCGACCGCTCCAACCTCCGTGGGGGTCAGGGCGAAGACGACACCCGGCGGGAGCCGCCCATACTCGGTCGCCGCCGCCTCGACCTGACCGGGGTGCAGGATCTCGCCGGTGGCGGCGTCGAGCACGCGGGCCCGGGGATGGAACAGGTTCACAGGACGAGTCCTCCGTCGACCCCGAGCACCTGGCCGGTCACGAACCGGGCCTCGTGACCGAGCAGAAAGGCCACGACGTCGGCCACCTCGTCCGCCTCGCCGAGTCGGCCGAGGGCGGTGTCCGCGATCCGCTGGGCACGGCCGTCGTCATCGAGCGTGTCGAGCAGGTCGGTGGCGATGAAGCCGGGTGCCACGGCGTTGACCCGGATGCCGCGCGGCCCGAGCTCCTTGGCGGCCGAACGGGCGAGGCCGCTGACCGCCGCCTTGGACGCGGCGTAGACGGCCTGACCCGCCGCACCCTCGGTGCCGGTGATCGAGGAGATCAGCACCACCGCCGGCCGGTCACCGCGGCGCAGCAACCGCACGCTTTCCTGCAACGTGTACGCCGCCCCGGCCGCGTTCACGGCGAAGAGCCGCTGCACCGTGGCGGCATCCGTCATCCCGAGCATGCCTCCGGCGTGGATACCGGCGTTGACCACGAGCGCGTCGAGGCGCTTGAACCGCTCGAAGGCGGCCCGCGTCATCGCCCGGCTGGTCTCCGGGTCCGCCACGTCGCCATGCGTCGGCACGACCTCGACGCCGTACTTGCCGGCGAGCTCGTCGGCCGTCTCCCCGATCGCGTCGGCACGCAGGCCGTGCAGGACGAGAGCGTGGCCCCGCTCGGCGAGCTTCCGCGCGGTCGCGCGGCCGATGCCCCGGGAGGCACCGGTCACGAGCGCGACCCGCTCAGGCATCGAAGTCCACCCCGTATTTACCGAGAATTCGCATAGCTTCCTGGAAACTGGACATATTGATGACGTCATCGGTGTCGATCATTACCGAGAATTCATCTTCGATGGCCGCGACGAGGGACATGTGCGCCAGTGAGTCCCACTTCTCGTTGTCCTGATAATGCAGGTCGTCCACGGGTGCGTCCGGCGGAAGGTCCAGCGAGGTCCGGAACGCTTCACGCAGTCTTTGCAGCTCAATCACGGTTTACTCCCGGGGCGGACGAACGGAGGAACTCACCTTGCCCCAGCGGTGGCTACGGTGCGACCAATCGAAGCTGAACAAGGCGTGAATTGCCATCGCCATCTTTGCCAGCCCCTGGAATTGCGCGTGAGCATAGTTATGCTCCGCTGGCGAATGCTGCGAGGATCATTGCCCGCGCCGACCCCCGGGAGCTATCAGAATGAGTGTGTTGAGTGGATCGTCGATCCTGGTCACCGGCGCGACCGGCTCGTTCGGCAGGGCCTTCCTCGGCCATGCGCTGAAGCATCTGGACCCCCAACGCATCGTGGTGTTCAGCCGCGACGAACTGAAGCAGTACGAGGTCCGCCAGCTGTTCGGCGACGATCCGCGGCTGCGCTTCTTCCTCGGCGACATCCGCGACAAAGACCGGCTCGACCGGGCGATGCACGGCGTCGACCACGTCATCCACGCGGCGGCCCTCAAGCAGGTCGACACGGCCGAATACAACCCGTCGGAGTTCGTGGCGACGAACATCAACGGCTCACAGAACGTCATCGACGCGGCCATCAACGCGGGCGTGCAGCGGGTCGTCGCGCTCTCCACCGACAAGGCCTCCAGCCCGGTCAACCTGTACGGCGCCACGAAGCTCGTCGCCGACAAGCTGTTCATCGCGGGCAACCACTACGCCGCCACCCACCCCACCCGCTTCGCGGTCGTGCGCTACGGCAACGTGATGGGCAGCCGCGGCTCGGTCGTGCCGTTCTTCCGCAGGCTGAACGCCGAGGGCAAGAGCCTGCCGATCACCGACAAGCGGATGACCCGGTTCTGGATCACCCTCGAGCAGGCGGTCCGGTTCGTCGTGGACTCCTTCGACGTCATGCAGGGCGGCGAGCTGTTCGTGCCCCGCATCCCGAGCATGCGCATCCTCGACCTGGTCGAGGCGGTCGCGCCGGACGCGCCCACGCACGAGACCGGCATCCGGCCCGGCGAGAAGCTGCACGAGGAGATGATCGCCGCCGACGACAGCCGCCGGACGCTGCGCTTCCCGGACCGCTATGTGGTGCAGCCGGTCGTGGCGAGCTGGGGCTACCGCATCCCGCAGGGCGGCGAGCCGGTCGCCGACGGCTTCAACTACCGCTCCGACAACAACGACCTGTGGCTGGAGGTCGACGAGATGCGCGACCTCGTCGGAGACAAGTGATGCTGCCGTACGGGCGGCAGAACGTCACCGACGCCGACATCGAGGCGGTCAGCGCGGCGCTGCGAAGCGACTGGCTGACCACCGGTCCCCGAGTCGACGCGTTCGAGCGGGAGCTGGCCGCGGTCACGGGTAGCCCCTGCGTCACGGTCAGCAGCGGCACGGCGGCGCTGCACACGGCGTACGCGGCCGCCGGCATCGGGCCCGGCGACGAGGTCGTCACCACGCCAATGACCTTCTACGCCACCGCCGGCACCGCCTCGATGCTCGGCGCGACCGTGGTCTTCGCCGACGTCGAGGAGGACACCGCCAACCTTGACCCGTACGCCGTCGAGGCGGCCATCACCGGCCGAACACGGGCCGTCACGGCGGTCGACTACGCCGGCCACCCCGCCGAGTACGACACGCTCCGCAAGGTCGCGGACGGCGCCGGCGCGGTGCTGATCGCGGACGCGGCGCACGCCATCGGGTCGGCGTACCGGGGACGGCCGGTCGGGACGCTCGCCGACCTGACCACCTTCTCGTTCTTCCCCACCAAGAACCTCACCACCGGCGAGGGCGGCGCGGTCGCCTCCACCGACCCCGACCTGCTGCGGCGGGCCCGGGAGTTCCGCACCGTGGGTCTGGTGCGGGACCGGTCGCGGATGCGCCACCCGGATGAGGGCGCCTGGCACCAGGAGGTGCACGAGTTCGGCCTCAACTACCGGCTGCCCGACGTGCTCTGCGCGCTGGGCAGCTCCCAGCTGCGCCGGCTGCCGGTCTTCAAGGCGCGCCGGGCCCGGCTGAGCGCGCGCTACGACGAGTTGCTCGCGGACGCGCCGGGGCTACGGCTGCCGACGACCCGTGACCAGGTCGATCCGATGCGCCATCTCTATCCCGTACGCATCCTCGGCGGTCGCCGGCGCGAGGTGTTCGACCGGATGCGCGCGGCCGGCATCGGGGTGCAGGTCAACTACATCCCGGCGTACTGGCATCCGGTCTACGCGGACCTCGGCTACCGGCGCGGCATGTGTCCGAACGCGGAGGCCTTCTACGCCGAGCAGTTGTCCCTTCCGCTCTTCTCCGATCTCACCGACGCCGACCAGGAACGCGTCGTCGAGACGCTGCGCACCATTCTGGAGAGCTGAGACCGTGCACCACGCGAACCACTTCTACGGCCACGCACACGTGCTGGCCGCCTACTGCGGACTGGACCCGGACGATCCGCCGCGGATCAACGGCTATCTGCAACACGGCTGGAACGTGGTGGACGGGCTCGGCGCGGGCACGCCGTACGTCTCCGGTCGACCCATTTTCGTCTGGTCGGAACAGACCCGGCGGCGTGCCTGGTCGATGGGCCGCCGACACGCGACCGCCGTCGGTGCGCCGTTTCTCTACCTGCTCGCCGCGGAGCCGCGGCACGGGACGTCGCGCGAGGGCACGATCTGGTATCCGTTCCACGGCTGGGAGGGCCAGCACGTCGCCGGCGACCACCAGCGGTTGATCGACGAGATTCTCCGGACCGAGGACGGCCCGGTCACCTTCTGCCTCTACTGGCACGAATACCGCGACGGCCGCGTCCGCCGCCGCTACGAGCGGGCGGGCCGGGTGATCTGCCACGGCTACCGCGGCCAGCGTTGGCACGACACGGACACGCGGTTTCTGCACCGCCAGCTCGCCGAGCTGCGCCGGCATCGACGGGTGGCGTCCAACCGGCTCAGCAGCGCGGTGCTCTACGGCGCGGCGGCCGGGTGTGAACCCGCCGTCTACGGCGATCCCATGCACCTCGCCGGCGAGGTTCGCACGACCGCCGAGCGCATCCGCCGCCAGTGGCCCGAGCTGCATGGCGCGTTCCCGGACCCGGCGGCGGCCCGCGAGTCGGCCCGCGCCGAGCTGGGCGCCGACGTGCTCGCCTCCCCCGCCGAGCTGCGCGCGACCCTCGGTTGGCTCCGGTGATGCGGCACATCGGCGGTGAGATGGCCGGCTGGTCCGACCCGGCACCCGCCGGCGGGGCCGCGTACGGCTGCCTGATCGAGGCGCTGCGCCCGCTCGTGCCGCCGGGCGGCCGGGTGTTGGTGGCCGGCCCCCACGAGCCCGGCCTGATCGGGGCGCTGCCGGTGGGCGCGAACGTGACACTTCTGGTCCGCGGCGATCGCGACGCGCACCGCCTCGGCGACCGTCCCATCACCATCCTGTGCGGATCGCTGGCGAAACTCACCGGCACCTTCGACGTCGTCGTAGCCCTCGACGGGGTGACCCGGCTGTGCACGGTCGAGGGTCCGCAGTACGACTGGACCGACAGCGTCCGGGCGCTGCGCCGCGTCCTGCGACCCGGCGGAGCCCTGCTGCTCACCGTCGAGAACGAGCTCGGAGTGCACCGGCTGGTCGACCGGACCACAATCACCTCGGCGCGCACCGACTCCGACTGGCGCCCGGTGGGCGAATACGACACCAAGCCGGGCAGCCCCGCACGGCTGCGGGCACACCTCGCCGCGGAAGGATGGGCCGTGCCGTGGCTGGCCGCCGCCTGGCCGCTGCCGTCCGCACCCACCTTCGTGGCGGACGAGGCGACGCTGCGCGACGGTCCGGCGGGAGCGCTCTGCGCTGCCGCGTCCGTCGCGATGGGAGTCGCCTACGCCGGGCGGCCGGTGCTCAGCGATCCCCGCCGGCTGGCGGCGGCGGCGATCCGGGGCGGCCTCGGTGCCGAGCTGGCTCCCGCGCTGCTGGCGCTGGCCTTTCACGGTCCGGCGAGCCCGGTGGCCATGCCCTCGACCGTCTCCGGCGCCGGACCGCTGGCCGAGCTGCCGCCGGGGCGGTTGCTGGAGGAACTGCTGATCGGTGCGTGCCTGCGGCACGACCTGCCCACTATTCGGCGCCTGCTCACCGGATGGATGGCGCACCAGCCCGCAGCGACCGCGGACAACGTGCTCGTCGACGGCGACACGTTCGCGGTCTTCGACGCCAACCGCCTCGGGGTCGAGCCCACGCTGGCGATCCAACGGTTCGCGGCGACGCTGCTCGCCGGCGGTTACGAGCAGCCGTGGCCGGCAGCGGGCGACACCGCGTCGCTCACCGCCATCCTGCTGGCGGCCGCCGGACTGTCACCGGGCGCCGTGCCACCCACCGATCCGCTGCCCGCGCCTGACTCGCTGCGGGAACACGAGGATCGGGTGCGGCGCCTGGAGGAGCGGCTCGCCGACTCGGCGGCCCGGATCCGGCACGTCGAATCCGAACTGATCCAGCGCGACGGCGAGCTGCGCCGGGCTCGGCTGCGGATCGACATGTTCAGCGGTCGGGTGGGCTATCGCATCGCCCGGCTCGGCACGCGCGCCACCCGGCTCGGCGCACGCGCCGCCCGCAAGGCCTTCAGGCTCCTCAAGAACCGATAGGGACCCCCGCATGAGAATCGTCGGCGTCATCCAGGCCCGGATGGGCTCCCACCGCCTACCCGGCAAGGTGCTGCGGCGCCTCGGCGGTCGCACCGTGCTGGACCGCGTCGTCCGCGCCGCCCGCGACAGCGGCGTCGTCGACGAGCTGGTCGTGGCGACCACCATCGAGGAGCGCGACGACGCGGTGGTGGCGGAGTGTGCGGCGATCGGCGTCGCCGTCCACCGCGGGCCGGTCGACGACGTCCTCACCCGGTTCCTCGGCGTGCTCGACGGGCGTGGCGCCGACGCGGTGCTGCGCTTCACCGCCGACTGCCCGCTGCTCGACCCCGAGCTGATCAGGTTGGCGGCCGGTGTCTTCGCCGCGACACCGAACCTCGACTACCTGAGCACGTCGATCGCCCGTACGCTGCCGCGCGGTCTGGACGTGGAGATCGTGCGCACCGACGTGCTGCGACGGATCGACACCCTCGCCACCGCGCACCACCGCACGCACGTAACGTCCTATGTGTACTCACATCCGCACGATTTCGCTGTGCTAGGCCTGACGCTGCAACCGGATCTGTCGCAGCTGCGCCTGACCCTGGACACCGTGGATGACTGGCGGCTGATCGAGGCGGTCGTCGCGCACTTCGGTGACCGCCCGGTGCCGGTGCGCGTGCTCGCCGGTTGGCTCGCCGACCGCCCGGAGCTCGTCGGCCTCAACTCGCACGTCCGTCAGAAGGAGTTGACTCAGGCGTGAGCGCCAGGCTCACCGTCGGCATCCGCTGCGATGCGGGGCCGCGTACCGGCGTCGGCCATCTCGTCCGCTGCGTGGCCCTGGCCGAGGAGCTGACCGCCCGCGGGGTGGCCGTGCGCTTTCTCAGCGACCTGGGCGGACTGGAGTGGGCGGCGCGGCAGCTCGCCAGCCGCGGGCTGCCCCGGCATCCCGCACCCGACGATCCGGCCGGCCTGGTCGCGGCGGCCGACCGGCTCGGGCTGGACGCCGTCGTGGTGGACTCCTACGACCTCGCGCCCGAGCACTCCAGCACCCTGCGCGCGTCGGGGCGCACGGTGCTCGCGATCATCGACGGCGACCCGCGCGGCCAGCAGGCGGACCTCTACGTCGATCAGAACCTCGACGCCGAACTAGCCGCGCCGGAGCTGGCACCGGGCGCGATCCGGCTGGCGGGACTGAAGCATGCCCTGCTCCGTCGCGCGGTGCGGAGTCTTCGCCCTCCTGCCCCGCCGACCCGGGCCCACGGCACGCCTCGGGTGGTGGCGTTCTTCGGCGGCACGGACGCCTACCGGGCGGCGCCGGTGGCATGCCGGCTCCTGCTCCAAACCGGCGTCGACTTCACGGCCACGATCGTGGCGGCGGACGACGAGCTTCGCGCCGAGTTGCTCGCCCTGTCCCCCGCCGCCGGCCAGCGGCTGGAGGTCATCGAACCCACCGACGACCTGCCGAAGCTGCTCGCCGACGCGGACCTGGCGATCAGCGCGAGCGGCACCTCGACCTGGGAGCTGCTCTGCCTCGGCCTGCCGGCCGCGCTGCTGTGGGTGGTCGACAACCAGATCATCGGGTACGGCCGCACGACCGACCGCGGTCTCGCCGTGGGACTGGGCCGCCTGAGCGCCCTGCGCGACTCCGAAGGCGACGCGGCCGCCGCCGTCGACCTGCTGCGCGACCTGCTCGTGAACGACTCCACCCGGGCCGCGCTGGCCGCCCGCGCGTGGGCCGCCGTCGACGGCCAGGGCTGCTCGCGGGTCGTCGGCGCCCTGCTGACCGCCACGGCATCCCGGGAAGAAGTTTGACCGTTTTGTCCGGTGAGGCCTCGGCCACGCATAGAACGGCTAAGCAGCCGGCAGGGTGCGCCGAACAGTCGGGAGTACCCGAAACCCGGATGGAGGTGCCGCCTGTGCCCACCGTACTCATCGCCGATGACGAAGCCGACCATCGTGAACTTCTCACGCTCAGTCTGCACCGACTGGGACACGACGTGGTGGCGGTCGACGACGCCCCGGCCGCGGAGCGCGCCCTCGAGGCGGGCGGTATCGACGCCGTGCTGCTCGACGTACGGATGCCCGGCATGTGCGGCATCGAGCTGTGCCGCCGGCTGCGGCGGGACCCCGCCACCGCCCACCTGCCGATCATGCTGCTCAGCGCCGACGTCTACGGCGACCGGATCCAGGCCGGGATCGCCGCCGGGGCCGACGACTACCTGACGAAGCCCTACCCCCGGTCGGAACTCGAGACCCGCCTCGACGCGGTGCTGCGGCGCCGCACCCGGTCCGTCACCGCGACCGCGTCGGCTGCCACCGCCGCCCTGCTCGCCGCCCGCGCCGCCCTTCCGAGACCCGTGGCCGCGCCCGCGTTCACGGAGCGACCGCTGCGCCGGACGGCCTGACCGCCGCGCCGATCCGCGTGCCCTGACCTCCGCTTTGACCCCGGACGGCCGGACCGAGCGCGTACTGTCGCAGCCATGGCTCAAGGTCCGGTGCGCTACGACAGCGCCGGCGGGCGCTGGGTGCTGGTGGCGACCGTGCTCGGCTCGAGCCTCGCCTTCATCGACGGCACCGTGGTCAACATCGCGCTCCCCGCGATCGGCCGGGACTTCGACGCCGACGCGGCGGGTCTGCAATGGACCGTCAACGGGTACGCCCTCAGCCTCGCCGCCCTCATCCTGCTCGGCGGCTCCCTCGGCGACCGGTACGGCCGCAAGCGCGTCTTCGCGGTCGGCGTGGCCTGGTTCGCGGCGGCGTCGCTGCTGTGCGGCCTCGCCCCCACGATCGAGCTGCTCATCGGCGCCCGCGTGCTCCAGGGCATCGGCGGCGCCCTGCTGACCCCCGGCGCGCTGGCCATCCTCGAGGCGTCGTTCGTGCCCGAGGACCGTTCGAGGGCCATCGGCGCCTGGTCCGGCCTCGGCGGCATCGGCGGCGCGCTGGGGCCGTTCCTCGGCGGCTGGCTGGTCGAGGTCGCACACTGGCGGCTCATCTTTCTGATCAACGTCCCGATCGCGGCGCTGGTGCTCCTGGTGACCGCCCGGCACGTCCCCGAGTCTCGGAACCCGTCGGCGGCGCGCGAGCTCGACGTGACAGGCGTGCTGACCGGAATGGCGGGGCTGGGCGGCCTCACGTACGGCTTCACCGCCTGGCCGAGCCAGGGCCCGGGCAGCCCGACGGTGCTGGTATCACTCGGCGTCGGCGCGCTCGGCATGGCCTGGTTCGTCATCGCCGAGCACCGGTCCCCCCATCCGATGCTGCCGCTCACCCTCTTCCGCGCGAAGGCCTTCACCGGCGCCAACCTGGTGACGTTCCTCGTGTACGCGGCCCTCGGCGGCGTGTTCTTCCTGGTCGTGCTGAACCTGCAGGTCGTCGCCGGCTTCAGCCCGCTCGCCGCGGGCCTGGCGCTGCTGCCGGTCACGGTGCTCATGCTGCTGCTCTCGGCCCGGGCCGGCGCGCTCGGGCGACGGATCGGTCCCCGGATCCCGATGACCGTCGGCCCGCTGATCTGCGCGGCGGCCCTGGTGTGGCTGTCCAGGATCGGCCCGGGCGCGTCGTACCCGACGGAGGTGCTGCCGCCGGTGATCGTCTTCGGCCTGGGCCTGTCGCTGCTGGTGGCACCGCTGACCGCGACGGCCCTGGGCGCCCTGGACGACGCCCACGCGGGCATCGCCAGCGGAGTCAACAACGCGGTGGCGCGGGCGGCGGGCCTGCTCGCGGTCGCGGTGCTGCCGCTGGCGGCGGGCATCGGCACGGGCGACCTGACCGACCCGGCCGCGCTGGCGCCGACGTACCGGGCGGCGATGCTGATCTGCGCCGCCCTGATGGTCGCCGGCAGCGTGCTCGCCATGATCCTCGTGCCCGGCCGGCTGCCCCGAGACGCGTCTCAGGCTGGGTCTACGGCCGGGCAGCAATAGGACGCCGTTCCCGTTTGCTTCAATACCGGCATGCGTCCCGACCTGATCTCCCCACCGAAGCTCGCCCCCGGCGACCGGGTAGCGGTCCTCTCGCCCTCCTTCGCCGCACCCGCCGAGTTCCCGGCGGTGCACGAGCGCGGCGTGCAGCGCCTGCGGGAGGAGTTGGGGCTGGAGCCGGTCGAGTTCCCCACCACCCGGCGGCACTCGTCGCCGCGGGAGCGGGCCGTCGACCTCATGGCCGCCTATGCCGATCCGAGCATCCGGGCCGTCTTCGCGACCATCGGCGGTGACGACCAGATCACGGTGCTGCGGCACCTCGACCCGGCGCCGTTCCTGGCCGACCCCAAGCCGTTCTTCGGATATTCGGACAACACCAACCTGCTCAACTGGCTCTGGCATCACGGCGTGGCCGGCTACCACGGAATGTCCACCATGGTGTATTTCAGCCGTGCCGCCGGCGTGGGGCCCGAAATCTCGGCGTCACTGCGGGCGGCCCTCTTCGACGGCGGCGACCTGGTGATCACGCCGGTCGACACGTTCAGCGAGGAAGAACTGGACTGGGCCGATCCGATCGCCCTCACCGGCTCCGCGCCGTCGTACCCGAGCCCCGGCCGGGTGTGGCACCGCGCGGACCGGGTGGTGAGCGCGCCGACCTGGGGCGGCAACCTGGAGATCCTGCACTGGACGCTGGCGACGAACCGGTGGGTCCGGCCGGTCGAGGACTACGCCGGGTGCGTGCTGCTGCTGGAGACCTCCGAAGACCTGCCGTCCGCGACCGAGGTGTTCCAGACCTTGCGCGACTTCGGCGAGCGTGGGCTCCTCGAGCAGTTCCCGGCCGTCCTGATGGGCACCGCGAAGGCCACGTCGCTCGGTGACGTCCGGTCGCTGGAGCAGCGGGCCGCCTACCGGGAGCAGCAGCGGGAGGCCGTGCTGAAGGCATTCGCGGCATATCACCCCGAGGCGATGATCACCTTCGGCGTGGACTTCGGGCACACCGACCCGCAGTGGGTGCTCCCGTACGGAGGCCGGATCACCGTCGACGGCCCGGCGCGCACGATCACCGCGCACTACTGAGCGCCGCGCTCACTGTCCACCATCTACCGGACCGAGCTTGGCACATGAGCGAAGAGCGGTGAAGTTGTCACGGGCGATCCCCGCGCGCCATCCGGTGACCGCGGTGGGTTGTCCGGTGTCCGAGACGACCGTCGGGAGGAATTCCGAACGCACCACCGTCCGCTTGCGTACGGTCAGCTTCAACACCCCCGAGCGGGCACTGTGCGGCGCGAACAGTCCCGAGCTGTACCACAGGAAATTGCCGAGACCGTACGCGACGTAGGCGTTTCCGGTCCGTCCCGCGCCCTGCAGCACGTGGGCGTGCGCGCCCACGATGATGTCCGCCCCGGCGCCGACGAGGGCGGCGGCGAAGTCGACCTGCCGGCGGTCCGGGCAGCGGTCGCCCTCGGTTCCCCAATGGGGGAGCACGACGACCAGGTCGTTGGCGGCACGTGCGTCCCGCACCGCCGTCAGCGCCCGGTTCTCGTCGAAGGCCATCGCGAGCCCGGCCCGGTCCGGCCGGGCCGCCCACTGCTCGGCGAGGTCGTCCACCTGGTTGAAGGCCAGCACCGCGATCCTGACTCCCCGCACCGTGCGGCGCCAGGGCTGGTACGCCTCAGCGTCGCGCCCGGCGCCGACGGTGCCGAGTCCACCGCGGCGGGCGGCCGCGAGAGTGTCGGCCAGACCTTGCCGCCCGTAGTCGAGGCTGTGGTTGTTGGCGAGCGATACGGCGTCGACGCCCGCGGCCTTCAGCGCCGGGACCGCGCCGTCTCGCGCCCGGAACAGGTAGCGCTTCGGTTCGGGCGTACCGCGCCCGGTGATTGGCGTCTCCAGGTTGACGAATGTCAGATCACCGTCGGCGAGGTCTTTGGCCACCGGACCGAACGCCGTCGCGGGATTGTCGAGAAGCTTGTCCACCCGGCCCTCGAAGTGCACGTCACCGGCGAAGACCAGGGTCACCTCCGGACCGGTGGGCGGTTCGCCGGGCGCGCATCCGGTCGCGGCGAGCAGCAGCACGACAGACACCAACGAGGTGAGCCGCCGGCGGCCGAGGGCGCCGAGGACCAGTCCACCGGCCACGATTCCCGCGGTCAGCACCACGGGCCAGGCCACCGCCACCGCGAGCTGCACGGCGGACCCCCGCGCCGAAAGCCGCGACAGCAACACCGCGTCCACTACACAAAGGACAGGAACAAGAAGCAAATACGCGGGTACGGCCGCGGCACCCATCGCCGCCAGGAGTCGCCCCCGGGCCATTGCCGCCACGGTCAGGCCGAAGGGCAGCGCCGCCAACCCGGCCACGACGACGGCCGTCCCCTGGGGAATCCGGTCCACTCCGAGCACCGAGGCACCGGCCACCGCGACCGCGCCGCGCAGCACGAGGTTCCGCCGGGACGCCCCGGCGACCAGCCGGTCGATTTGAGTGAAGCGCAGCCCGACGGCGAGGAACACCGCGTACGTCGCCGTCGTGGTCAGCGGGGTCGCCGCCGCGAGGAGCGTGACGAGCGCCGCGGCCGGAACGCGCCGGGCCGCCTTCGCCAGCACCGGGAAGAGCGCCAGCACGTAGAGCAATGACAGCTCCGGCGGCGGCAGAAGCACGATGGTGACGAGCTCGCGGAGATCCCTGGCCGGCACGCCGGTGAGTCCGGGGTTGTAGCGGCGCAGTAGCACGAGCGTGACGGCCAGCCAGACCAGGTGCACCGCCAGGCAGGGTGCCACCCAGGTGAGCAGCAGTCGGCGCCACGGCATTGCGACGAGCCGGGCCGAGCGGCGCCCGAGCAGCACGAGGAAGAGCGAGGCCCCCAGCATTCCCGCGATCCCGCCGACCGCCCACCACACCACCGGGATCGGCGGGTCGATGACCCATTCGATCTGCAGGTAGTGGTGCGCGACGACGTACTGCACGACGGCGCCACACACCCCGATGCCAGCCGCCGTGGCCAAGGCACCGCCCGGACGCATCGCCGGATCGTCCGGGCCGGTTGTCGTCACCGGCGGCTCTCGGCGGGCGGCGGCGCCGTGGCGTGCTGCTCATACCGGCGGGACACCCGCGCGCCGACGCCGGTGAGAATCTCGTGCGGATTGGTGTCGGCCCAGCCGGCCCAGTCGTCGGCGGTCGGCTCGCCGTCGTCGCCGGGGCCGAACATGACGGCGTACTCGCCGGCACGGACCGGCAGGTCGCCGACGTCCAGGACGACCTGGTCCATGCTGACCCGCCCGGCGATCGGGCAGCGCACGCCGCGGACCGCCATCGACGCCCGCCCGGCCGCCTGGCGCGGGATGCCGTCGGCGAAACCCAGCGGGACGAGTGCGAGCGTGGTCTCCCGCTCGGTGACGAAGTCGGGGCCGTACGAGACGCCGGTGCCCGCCGGCACCCGCTTGGTGAGCAGGATCTGGGCGCGTACGGTCATCGCCGGCCGCAGGCCGAAACGGCGACCCGGCACCGGCTCGATGCCGTAGAGGGCGATCCCCGCACGTGACAGGTCGTAGCGGGCCTGTGGCAGCTGCAGCGCCGCGGCGGAGTTGGCGAGGTGCACGATCGGCGGATCGAGCCCCGCGGCGATGGCCGCCTGCCGCCCGAGTTCGAACTCGCGGAGCTGGGTGTGCAGGCCGGGGTCGTCCGGGTTCTCGGCGTTGGCCAGGTGTGACCAGAGGCCGCGGACGTGCAGCAGCCCGGCGTGGGCGAACTTCCGTGACCAGGCGAGGAGCTGTGCCCACTCCTCGGCGGGCGCTCCACCGCGGGACATCCCGGTGTCGAGCTTGAGGTGGACGTTCGCGACCGTTCCGGTGCGCTCGGCAGCACCCGCGAGCGCCTCCAGCGCCTCCACGGCGCCGACGGAGACGTCGACCCCGGCCTCGAGGACCTCCTCGAACGTCTCGGCCGGCGAATACAGCCAGAGCAGGATCGGGGCGGTCAGCCCCCGGGCGCGCAGCGCCAGCGCTTCGGCCGCCGAGGCCACGCCGAGCCAGGTGGCGCCGTGGCGCAGCGCCGTACGCGCGACCTCTTCGGCGCCGTGACCGAAGCCGTCGGCCTTGACCACCGCCATCAACCCGGCCGTGCCGGCCGTCTCGGCGAGCATGGCGGTGTTGTGGGCGATCGCGGTCAGGTCGACGACGGCTTCCGCCATCGTCGTCGCCGTCGCGGCCTGCGAGGAAATCGACACTCGGCGCATGCTGGCGGACGACCCTGTTCATTCTGAAGACCATTTACTGGTCAATCGGCCGCCGTCACCGACAGTTTCCGGATCGCCACTCATTTGCTATACGGCACCATGATGACGGGTCTGTGGGCTCGATTGACGAAAACAAGACATGTGGACGGGAAGAATGGCACGACGACGCGGGCCTCATGCCGAGTGGCCCTGATCCGGGAAGGTTCGCTGCCAGGCATGGTTCGTGAGGAGCAAGCGGTGACGCGGCTGGAGGAATACCTTCGGTCCGCCCGCAATCGCGCCTTTGTCGGCCGGACGGCCGAGATGGGCGCATTCCGCTCTGCTCTGGCCGGTGATGCCGTTTTCACCGTGTTGTGGCTGCACGGCGCCGGCGGCACGGGCAAGACGACGCTGCTGCGGCGTTACGCGGTGGAGGCGGAGCGGGCCAACCGCCAGGTCGTGCGGGTCGACCGGTTCGAGCCCGGCGGCATGATCTCGGCGTTGCTGGCCGCGGTCCCCCCGATCCCGGCCGGTGCGTCGGGCCCGGTGGTGCTCGTCGACGAATTCGAGCACTGGCAGTCGGTGGAGTGGTGGCTGCGCGAGGAGTTCCTGCCCGGCCTGCCGATGGGCACCGTCGTGGTGCTCGCCGCCCGCACCCCGCCGGGCGTCGAGTGGACCGCCGACCCGGGCTGGAACGAGGTCCTGCGCGTCCACGAGGTGGGCGAGCTGTCCCCGGCCGAGGCCGAGATGCTGCTCGACCGGTACGCGGTCCCCCGCCGGCGCCAGCCGTTCCTCGCCGGGCTGGCCGGCGGCAATCCGCTCGCCCTGCGCCTCGCGGTGGAGGCGGCCGGCGCCGACAAGGACGACGACGAGATCCGCCTCTGGCTGGCGCAGGCCGTGGTGCGGCAGGTCGTCGGCGAGCTGCCCTCGGCGGCACACCGGCACGCCCTCGAGATCTGCGCGTACGCGGAGACGACCACCGAGATGCTGCTGCGCGCCACGGTCGCCGAGGCGGACGCCGTCGACCTGTTCCGGTGGCTCTGCGAGCTGCCCTACGCCGAAAGCGGCGCCAGCGGAGTCCGGGTGCTCCCGTTCGTCCGCAACGCGGTCCGGACCGAGTTGCAGTGGCGCGACCCCGTGCGGCACGAGGCCGTCCTGGCCCCCCTCGGGGAAACCGCCACGATCGAGTCCCTGCCCCGCACCGACTTCGACACGGCGGTCCGCGACGCGTTGCGCTCCTGGCGTCGGCCGGACCTGCTCGCGGACAACCCGCTGGTACACAGCCGGATGGTGGCCGCCTCGCCGGCAGCCCCCGAGCCGGTGGCAGCGCTGCGCGACGTTCTCCAGTCCACTCTGGAAACCCTCGGCGAGGATCCGCGGCAGGGTAAGCAGCACCGGGCGCTGATCGCCACCTACCTCGGCGGCGCCCCCACTCAGGAGGCGGCCGCGGAGCGGCTCGGACTGCCCTTCAGCACATACCGGCGGCACCTCAACCGGGGCCTCGAAGTGTTGTGCAGCCTGCTGTGGCGCCGCGAGTCGACCGGACTCAGCTGACCGACGCGGGCCTGCGGTTCTCCGCCAGCGCGGTGGCGATCAACAGATCGAGCAGCTCCGGGTACGACGTGCCGGCCGCCCGCCACATGCGCGGGAACTGCGACATCGCGGTGAGTCCCGGCATGGTGTTGACCTCGTTGACGGTCAGTCCCCGGTTCGGGTCGACGAAGAAGTCGACCCGCAGCAGGCCGGCGCAGCCGAGCGTGCGGAAGACCCGCACGGCCTCGGCGCCGAGCCACTCGGTGGTGTCCGGATCGAGGTCGGCGGGGACGACGAACTCGGTGCGTCCCGCGCGGTACTTGGCGTCGTAGTCGAAGAAGCCCTCGTCGGTGACCCGGATCTCCAGCGGCGGGCTCGCGACCAGCCGGCCGTCCGGCAGCTCGAGCACGCCCACGTCGATCTCGCGTCCCGGCACGCCGGCCTCGACGAGCACCTTGCCGTCGCAGAGCCGGGCCGCCTCGACGGCGGCGGGCAGGTCGGCCCAGTCGTCCACCCGCGAAACGCCGATGCTCGACCCCCCACGGGCCGGCTTGACGAAGGCGGGCAGGCCCAGCCGACCACGCTCGGCCGCGGTCACGGCTTCGTTCTCCGCGCGCAGCACGACACCGTCGGCCACGGCGATGCCCTCCGCGGCGAGGATCTTCTTGGTGAACTCCTTGTCCATGGAGGCCGCGCTGGCCAGGACGCCGCTGCCCACGTACGGGATGCCGGCCAGTTCCAGCACGCTCTGCACCGTGCCGTCCTCGCCGTACGGGCCGTGCAGGATCGGCATGACGACGTCGACGTCGCGCAGGGCCTCCAGGGCGCGGAACAGGCTCTCGATCAGGGTGGGCCGCCAGCCGTCCGGCTCCGGGGTCATCGCCCGCAACGCCGCCTCGTCGACGCTCGCGGTGGCCCGGTCGGTGCCGACGATCCACTCACCCTCGACGGTGATGCGGACCGGCACCACCTCGTACCGGCCGCGGTCGAGGCTCTGCACCACGCTGGCCGCCGACTGGCAGGAGACGTCGTGTTCGGTGCTGCGCCCGCCGAAGAGAACCGCTACTCGGACCGTTGGGGGCACGTCGCATCACTCCACGCTGGGTTTCTCGCCGACCGGGCAGGGCATGCCCTGGGCGTGGATCGTGCGGCATCCGGCTGCTCATCCGGAAGGTCAGTTACTGATCAATCGCGGCGAGCGCCCGCAGCTCGGCGGCGAAGATCAGGTCCGGGTCGAGGCCCATCGACCGGAAGTTGCCCTCGATCTCCAGGCTCACGAGGCCGTGCAGCCGACTCCACGCGGTGATCGCGCGCAGCACCACGGCCGGGTCCGCCTGCCCGTCGTGGGCGGCGAGCTGCCGGGCCAGCGCCGGCTCCGGCTCGGGACCCGGGCCGACCGCCGCGAGCAGGACCTTCATCGCCTGCTGGGCGGCCGAGACCAGGCGCGGATCGTGCGCGTCGTAGCCGGGCAGCGGCGCGGCGAACAGCAGCCGGTAGCGGTGCGGCTGGGCGATCGCCCAGGACCGGTACGCCGCCGCCAGGTCGTCCTGTCGGCGGGGGACGGCCGCGATGGCGGCGGTCAGGTCCGCGTACGCATCCAGGATCAGCTCCGTGAGCAGCGCGTCTCGGCTGTCGAAGTATCGGTAGAGAGCCGGGCCGGAGACGCCCAGTTCCTTGGCGATCGCGTTGAGCGAGAGCGCCTGCGGCCCGCCCTCGGCGAGCTGCCGCAGCGCCGCCTCCTTGACCTCCTGGCGCATCTGCGCCCGGAAGCGATCGCGGATCCCACTCGAAGCCATGCCACGACGCTACAACCCTTGCCCCGGGCAACACCCTCTAGCAGTCGAGGACCGCCGGACAACGCGTCAGATCATGCCGGTACGCAGCGCGTAGGCCACAGCGTGTGACCGGTTGCGCAGCTTGAGCCGGTGCGTGAGGCCGTAGATCACGTTCTTGACGGTGCGCTCGGAGTAGCAGAGCTCGCCGGCTATCTCACTGGTGTCGAAGCCGTCCGCCATCAGCCGCAGCACGTCGATCTCCCGGGGTGTGAGGCCGGAGGCGTTCAGCCCGTGCGGGGTGAGCACGTCACGCTGCAGCCGCTCGATGTGCTTGAGCAGCTCGCCCACGAGGTTCGGCGGCATGACGCCGCCACCGGCCGCCGCGGCCATCACGCAGTGCACCAGCCGGTCGGCGGTGACCGCCGAGCGGGGCAGCACCGCGACCACCCGGCACTCGACCACGGTCAGCAGTTCCGTCTCGTTGATCTCGTTGGTGATGAGCACGACCGGGGCGCCGATCTCGGCGGCCGAGCGGCGCAGGGCGGCGACGACCTCTGTGGTCAGCCGGTCTGTCGACACGACGAGCACCTTGGCCGAGGCACGCTCGGCGGCGGGCAACAGCACCAACCCCGGGCGCGAGGAAAGAAAGCTGGCCAGCCCGGCTTGGCTGACCGCGTCCATCGCCTGCAGGGCGACGCTGACCTGCTCCACTGCTACCTCCGCTAGCTCGATCCGCGGAGCAAGTCTGAAGGAGGTGGCCTTCAGGAAATCTTCACGACACCTTCATGGCCCGCCGTCCGCCGTGAAGATTCATGCATCGGCGCAGGTCACTGCGGTTCTGTCCGCATGCTGGCGCGGCGCAGCGCCTGGATGTACTTCGGCAGTTCCGTCGCCGCCCGCTCCAACTGCCCCGGCGCGAGTTGGTCGACGAAGACGGCGTCCACCACGTCCTGCATCAGTTCGTCCGGCAGCTCGCCGACCCGTCGCGCGGGCAGCTGTTGCCAGATGCGGATCACCCGCAACCTGGAGCGGATCTGGGCCAGCGTGCGCTCGAGGTCGGCGATCACCTTGTCGGCGCAGGCGGCGTCCACGACCAGGCGCCCCTCCGTGGCCAGGGTGAGGAAAAGCTCCCCGGCGAAGGGAAGCGGAGAGGTGTCTCCACTCATGCATTCCCCTCCCGGTGAGAGCCGCTGCCCGCGAGTCCACCAGAACCGGCCGCCGCACCGAAACCCCTCGTTGCCCGAAGTGCCCCCCGCGACCGTCATCTTTGCCCCGGACGTCGGATTCGCCCTCGCGCGGGGCGATAATCAAACGGTGAATATCGATAGGTGGGTCAACAGAGAATCATGAATAAAGCTCACGACGGATGCGCAAACTATCGATGCCGGCGATATGATTGCCGGCGCGTGCCACCTGATCGGTTTGCGGGCATCGGCTAGAAACGACCCGTAAAGCGGCACGGCAGCGGTTCCATCTGACGGGGGAACGTCGGAGGGCGGAGGACGAAGGTCGTACGTTCGACCCGCCGAGCTGTCGGGAGCAATCCCACGACCACGAGATTGGGTAGCGATGGCGGCAGCGCATGAAGGCATGGACCTTCGCCTGCTAGGCCCCGTCCGGGCATGGCGGGACGAGGCCGAACTCCCGCTCGGTTCGGCGCGACGCGCGGCGGTCCTCGCCGTTCTGGCCCTCCACGCCGGTCACGCCGTCTCCCGGCAACAACTCGTCACCGCACTGTGGGGAGACGATTCGCCGGCGAGTGCCATCGGCAATGTCTACACGTACGTGTCCACGCTGCGCCGAGTGCTCGAACCGGGCCGTGACCGGTGGTCGGCGGGACAGCTGCTCACCTCCGGCGGCGGCGCGTACTGCTTGCACGTCCGCAAAGAAGACGTCGACGTGTTCCGTTTCGAAGCCCTGCGCGAGGAGAGCCGCCGGCACCGGGCCACCGCCGACCGGCAGGCCGAGCTGACCGCGTTGGAGGCCGCACTGCGGCTGTGGCACGGCGAGGCCCTGTCCGGCCTGCCCGGACCGTACGCCGAGGCCCAACGCCTGCGCCTGACCGAGCTGCGGCTGGCCACCGCCGAACGCCACGCCGCTCTCCTCATGGAGTTGGGGCGCAACGACCAGGCAGTTGCCGCGCTGCGCGCGTTGGTCGACGCGTACCCGTTGCAGGAGACGCTGCACGGCATGCTGATGACCGCGTTGCAGGCCACCGGCCGCCAGGCCGAGGCGCTGCGCGTGCACGACGACCTGAGCCGGGTGCTGCGCGAGGAGACCGGCACCGAGCCGAGCGCACCCCTGCGCGCCATGCGCCGGCGGATCCTCACCGCCACCCGGGAGCAACCTGCGGCTCCGCGGCCGATGAGCGTCCCGACCCCGGCCGGCGACCCGGTGACGCTGGTGGGCCGCGACGCCGAGCTCGACCTGCTGCGGTGCGCGGTGGCCAACGTCGCCGCCGGCCACGGTCGCGGCATCCGGGTCGAGGGCGCACCCGGGCTGGGCAAGTCGGCGCTGCTGACCGTGGCGCTGCGGGCCGGGCTGCCGCGCGGCTGCCGCGTCGGCTGGGGTGCCGGCGACGAGCTCGCCCGCCGCATGCCGCTCGGCGTCCTGCTGGAGTGCATGGAGTCGGCGATGTCCGGTGACTCCCCGCGAGAGCTGGTGCGCCGACTCTTCATGGTGGCCGCTGACGCCATCGACGGACCGCACCCGCGGACGGTGGAACGCGCCGTCGACCTGGTCCGCCAGGCGGCCACCGCGTCACCGCTGATCCTCGTCGCCGACGACCTCCAGCGCGCGGACCCGACCACGCTGCGAGTCTGGAGTGCACTGCACGAGCTGACCGACGAACTGCCGCTCCTGCTGGTGGCGTCCGCCCGACCCGGCTCCCCGGAATTGCTCGGAATGCCGGCTGACAACGTCGTCACGCTCGCCCCATTGGCGCCGGAGCAGGCGGCCGCGCTGGTGCGCGCGATCGCACCCGGGCTGCGGGGACCTCAGTCGCTGCGCCGGCTGCTCGCCGACGCCGGTGGCAACCCCTACTACCTGCGCCACCTCGCGACGAGCGCGCGCGATCGCGGCGACTACCGCGACGGCCCCTCGCCCGAGCTCGTGGCCGCGGTGAACGCCCACCTCGCGACGTTCGGCGAGAGCACCCGCCACATCCTGCGGGCTTGCGCGTTCCTCGGCGGCGCCTGCACCCTCACCGAGGCGGCCTCGGTCACCGGACGGACCGCCGACGACCTCGCTCGCGCCGTCGCACCGGCACGGGCCGCGGGCGTGCTGACCAACGAGCCCGGCACCCTCGCCTTCCGCCACCGCGTCGTGGCGCGGGTGCTGCACGAAGGCACCCCGGCGGCGTTGCGCATCATGCTGCACCGGTCCTTCGCCGAGAAGATCGCCGAGTTCGGCGGCCCACCCGAGAAGGTGGTCGCGCAGTTGCTCGCCGGCCCGGTGCCGCTCGACGCGGGCGTAAGCCGCTGGCTGATCCAGCACGTCGGGCAGCTCGCCGTGCGCGCGCCCCAGGCGGCGCTCACCATGCTGCGCCGGGTGCGCTCGGAGTTCACCCTCGACGAGACCACCCGGCTGCACCTGACCGCCTGGCTGGCCCGGCTGCTCTACGGACAGGGCGAGAACGCGGTCGTGGACGCGGGCTGGGTGGTCGCCCGAACGACCAATATGGACCTGGAAGCCGAGATGCAGTGGATCATCGCGTGCTGCCACGACCGGCACCGCGATCACGCCGCGGCCGCCGAGGTGGCCCACGCCGCGCTCAGCGCCCGCCGATATCCGGAGCATTGGCTCGGCCGGTTCCGGCTGCTGATCGCCCGGCTCCGACCTCATCTTCCCGGCGAGCCAACCGCGCCGGAACTGAGCAGGTCAGAGTTGTTCGGGGACTACGTTCCCGTCGCCCGCTGAACAGACGGGTCGGCTTTGGATCGGAGGAGAGATGTCGGACTCCCCGCACGAGACGCTCCGGGTGTCGGTGCTCGGCCCGGTCCGGGCCTGGTACGGCGACCGCGAACTCCACCTCGGCCCGGCCCGCCAGCGCGCCCTCTTCGCCGTGTTGGTGGCCGACGCCAACCGCATGGTGAGCCGCGACGACATCATCGAGGCGGTCTGGGGAACGACGCCCCCCGCGACGGCTCCCGGCAATGTCTACACCTATATCTCCGGGTTACGCCGAGTGCTCGCACCGGGACAGGACCGCAGTGCGGCGGTCGACGTGCTCACCTCGGGCCCGAACGGCTATTCGCTGCGGATCGCCGCGGGCCGGCTGGACAGCGACCGCTACGAGGAGATCTGCGCCGAGGCCGAAGAGCTGCACGAGGCGGGTGACGTGGCGGCCGCGGCCGGACGGCTCGACGAGGCCCGCCGGCTGTGGCACGGCGAGGCGTACGCCGGCCTCACCGGCGACCGCATCGAGCTGGAGCGCACCCGGCTCACCGAACGACGGTTGGCCGCGGCGGAGCGCCAGGCCCGCATCGCCATGGAGCTCGACGACGACGGGCTGATCGGCGACCTGGCCGGCCTGGTCCGGGACTACCCCCTGCACGAGCCCCTGCACGAGTTGCTCATGCTCGCGCTGTATCGCGCCGGTCGGCCCGCGGAGGCGCTGGAGGCGTTCCAGGCGGCCCGCCGGACCCTCGTCACGGAGCTCGGCGTCGAGCCCGGCCCACGGCTACGGGCGCTGCAACGCCGGGTCCTGGACGGCTCGGTCGAGGGCGACGAATCACCCGCGCGGACGGTGGCGGTGGTGCCCACGCAGGTCGCGCGGGCCATCCGCGAAGGCATCGCGGAGCAGCCGCTGTTCGGGCGTACCGAGGAAGTGGCGTTGCTGCGCGAGCTGACCCGGCGGGTCGCGGACGGCCATGGGGCGGCGGTCTGGATCGAGGGCGAGCCGGGCATCGGCAAGACCGAGCTCCTCACCCACGCCCTGTCCGATGCGAACGCGGAGGGCTGTCAGCTCTTCTGGGGCGTCGCCGACGAGCTGGACCAGCACGTTCCGCTCCAGGTCGTCGCCCGCGCGCTGGGCCTGGCATCGCCCTCCCCCGACGCGCGCTGGATGGGCAGCGACGACGGGAGTCCGGGAATCGCGGCGGAAGGCATCCTGGCGCACCTGCGAGCGGCGTGCGCGGCCACGCCCCTCGTGCTGGTCGTCGACGATCTACAGTGGGCCGACGAAGCCAGCGTCCTGCTCTGGGACCGCCTGGTCACCGCCACTCGACATCTGCCGCTGCTCCTGGTGGCGGCGACCCGGCCCGAGCCGAACGGGCGCGACCTCACGCGGCTGCGCCATGGCGTACGGCTGCGCGACGGCCACGTGCTGGTGCTTGACGCCCTGCCGCCGGATGCGACGGAGGAACTGGTCGCCGCGGTGGTCGGCGCCCCGGTCGGCCCGCACCTGCGCGCGGTGGTCGGCCATTCCGGCGGAAACCCGCTGTGCGCCCGCGAGATGGCCGCGGCTCTGGTCCGCCGGGGCGTCGTGGCGGTGACCGACGGCCGCGCGGACATCGACGCGTCGGTGCCGGTGGAGGCGCCGGAGTCGCTGCTCGCGGTCGTACGGACCACTTTGGACTTCCTCGGCGAGGACACCCAGGAGGTGCTGCGGCTGGCCGCTCTGCTGGGCGCGGAGTTCGCCGTCGAGGACGTCGTGGCGGTCACCGGCCGCACCCCGTTCGAGCTGATGCCCTCGCTGGAGGAGGCGCTCGCCGCGAACGTCGTGGTCAACTCCGGCTGCGACCTGGCGTTCCGGCATCCGTTCCTGCGCGCGGCGCTCTACGACAGCATCCCGCGTACGGTCCGCACCCTGCTGCACCGCAGGACCGCCGAGGTGCTGGCCCGGGGCGGCAGCCCGGTGACCCGCGTCGCGGAGCAGCTCGCCGCGGAGACTCCCGTGGTCGACGAATGGGTGGTGTCCTGGCTCGCCGAGCACCACGCCGAGGTGGTCAAGCGGGTGCCCCGGATCGCCTGCACGCTGATCCGCCGGGTGCTCGACACGGAGCTGCCGAGCCCGGCGCAGCGCGAGAGCCTGTTGATCGCCCTGGTGAAGCTCGACTTTCGACACGATCGGTATCCCACCGACGAGGCCCGCGAGGCGCGGGCCATCGCCACCGACCCGGCCGACCGGGCCGAGATGCTGCACCTGCTGGCCGCCATGCGGTATCGCCAGGGGCACAGCGCGGAGGCCATCGCCCTGCTGACCGACGCGGTCGACGATCCGGAGGCGCCGGAGATCTGGCGGACCCGGCACCGGGTGTTGCTGGCGAACTTCCGTCGGGGTCCGCTGGACGACCTGGACCGGGCCGACGGGTGGGCCCGGCAGGTGCACGAGGAGGCCGTTGCGGCCGCACGGCCGTACGAGGCCGCGTTCGCTTTGCAGACGACCTGGCTCACCAACTCCATCCGGCGCGACCACGAGCGGGCCCTGGAGTATGTCGACCGCGCGCTGGACATCATGCGCGACCACGCGTCGTTCGCCGGCATGTATTTCGACCTGCTGGACAACCGGATGTTCACCCTGCAGAACCTCGACCGACTCGACGAGGCCGAACGGACCCTGCGCGAGGCGGCGCTGTTCGCGATCCGGCACCGGCTCCCGGCCAGCCTCCAGGTGGCGTCCGCGGTGCAGTACTACTGGCTGGGTCGGTGGGACGACGCGACCGCCGAGGTCAGCGCGGTGACCGAGGACGCGCCCGGCGTGACCTTCCTGGGCATGCGCGAGGCCGGGGCGGTGACGATGCTCCTTCACGGCGTCGCGGCGCTGATCGCGGGGCACCGGCAGGACCAGGGTCTGGCGGCGGCCCACCTGGACGCGGTGAACGCCCTGCCGATCACCGACGCCGAGCGGGAGAGTTGCGACTTCCTGCTGGTCGCCCGCGCACTCGTCGCGGAACAGCAGGGCCGTCCCGGCGAGGCGCTGGAGGAGATGGCACCGCTGCTCACCCCCGAGTACGCCCCGATGATGCTGCGCCACCAGTGGCTGCCAGACATCCTGCGGCTGGCGCTGCGGGTCGGCCAGCGCGACGTCGCCGAGCGCGCCGCGGCGATCTGCGCCGTGGAAGCCGGCAAGGAGGTCCGCCCGGCCCGCGCGTTCGCGGCCTCGGCCCGCTGCCGCGCGCTGATGACCGGAGACCCGGCGCCGGCGCAGCAGGCTGCCAGCCACTACCGGGCGGTCGGACGGGTGCCCGAGCTTGCCGCCGCCCTCGAGGACAGTGCGGTGCTGCTCGCGGCCGCCCGTCGTCCGCACGAGTCGGCGCGGGCCGGCGCCGAGGCGACCGAGCTCTACACCGTGCTCGGTGCCCGTTGGGATCTGCACCGCACCCGGGACCGGCTGGACGAGTACGGCATCGACGTGCGGCGCGGCGCGGCACCTACCGGCGTCGCCGGCATCGTCCGCTAAGGACCGTCGCCCGCGTTCATTTCTGGGCGGTTCTGGGCGGGACCTTGACAGGAAAAGTTCGATAGTGCGTGAATGTGTTTCTGTATGGGTGAGCGTCGATGCCTTCCGCCCCGGCGGACGCCGAGCAACCACAAAGGAGCACATGCCATGAGCGCCAGATACGGCCGCTGGAGGCCGGCGGTCATCACACTCGGAGCAGCCCTGCTGCTGGTCAGCGCCTGCGCCAAGGCGGAGGACAGCGGCACGACCACCGCCGACCCGTCCGCCGGAGCCCAGGTCGTCCAGTCCGCCGCCCCCGGCGCCAAGACGTGCACGCTGGAGCAGTTCGGCGGGCAGAAGCTCGACCTCAAGACCGCCAAGATCGGCTTCTCCCAGTCGGAGAAGGAGGCCAACCCGTTCCGCATCGCGGAGACCAAGTCCATCAAGGACGAGGCGGCCAGGCGCGGCATCCCGGCCGGCAACCTGCGGACCACCAACGCGAATTCGCAGTTCAACAAGCAGATCAGCGATGTCGAGCAGCTGCTCGACTCCGGCGTGCAGCTGCTCATCGTCGCCCCGCTGAACTCCGACGGGTGGGACTCGGTCTTCGCCAAGGCCTCGGCCCGGAAGGTGCCGATCATCACCATCGACCGCAAGATCAACGCCGCCTCGTGCGCGGACTACCTGACCTTCATCGGGTCGGACTTCGAGGAGCAGGGCAAGCGCGCCGCCGACAAGATGGCCGCCGCACTGGGCGACAAGGGCTCGGTGGCCATCCTGCTCGGCGCCCCGGGCAACAACGTCACGACGCTGCGCACCAAGGGCTTCAAGGACCAGATCGCGAAGATCGCACCGAACATCAAGATCGTATTCGAGCAGACCGGCCAGTTCTCCCGCGAGGAAGGCCAGAAGGTCGCCGAGCAACTGCTGCAGTCCAACTCGGACATCAACGGCATCTACGCGGAAAACGACGAGATGGCGCTCGGCGCCGAGGTGGCGCTCAAGGGCGCGGGCAAACAGAAGGGCGACGTCAAGATCGTCTCCATCGACGGCACCCGGGGCGCGGTCCAGGGCATCGCCGACGGCTGGATCCACTCGGTGATCGAGTCGAACCCGCGGTTCGGCCCGCTGGCGTTCGACACGGCGACCAGATTCTTCAACGGCGAGCCGATCCCCGAAGACATCATCATCAGCGACCGCGAGTACGACGAGAGCAACGCCAAGACCGACCTGAACAGCGCCTACTGACCCTCCTTACCGCTTTCCCTCCTTTACCGCTTTCCGTCGGAAGGAGAACCGCCGTGACCGAACACAGACCAGGGTCCTGGCGCCGCCCACTCGCCATGATCGCCGCCGTCCTGACCGCCTCGTCCGGCACCCTTCTCGTCACCCCGGCCCCCGCGTCGGCGTTCGCGCCCAAGCCTCCCCCGCTCAGCACCCCGTGGACCGATCAGGTGTCCACCACCAACCCCCTGCCGGAATACCCCCGGCCGCAGCTCACCCGCCCCGACTGGCAAAGCCTCAACGGCACCTGGCAGTTCGCCGGCGCGACGAACCTCGACAACCCGCCGGTGAACACTCCGCTCGGCGAGGAGGTGCTGGTGCCGTACCCGATCGAAAGCGCCCTCAGTGGAATCATGCGGCGCCAGGACTACTCGTACTACCGCCGCACCTTCACCGTCCCGGCCGGCTGGGCGGGCAGGAACGTGCAGCTCAACTTCGGCGCGGTGGACTGGCAGTCGAAGGTATGGGTGAACGGCACACTGCTCGGCACGCACGAGGGCGGCTACGACAAGTTCTCCTACGACATCACCGGCGCGCTGCGGACCGGCGCCAACGAGGTCATCGTCGGCGTCTGGGATCCGACCGACAGCCAGGACATCCCGGTCGGCAAGCAGCGCCTCCACCGCGGCGGCATCTGGTACACGCCGTACTCCGGCATCTGGCAGACCGTCTGGCTGGAACCGACGAACGCCGCCCGGATCACCCGCCTCGACACCACCCCGAACGTCCCGGCGGGCGGCCTCGACCTGGTCGTCCAAGCCGCGAACGCGAGCGGCCGGACGGTCACCGCGCAGGTCCTCACCGGCGGCACCGTCGTCGGCACGGCCACCGGCACCGTCGGCTCCTCGTTCCGCATCCCGGTCCCCAACGCCCGTCTCTGGACCCCGGACAATCCTTTCCTGTACGACCTGAAGGTCACGCTCGGCGGCGGCGGCGACGCCGTCGGCGGCTACTTCGGCATGCGTACCCTCGGCAAGTCGATGCTCGGCGGCGTGCTGCGCCCCACCCTGAACGGCAGGTTCGTCTACCAGCTCGGCACCCTCGACCAGGGCTACCGGCCCGACGGCATCTCCACCGCGCCGACCGACGCCGCACTGCGCTTCGACCTCGAGCAGCAGAAGGCCCTCGGCTTCACCATGGTCCGCAAGCACATCAAGGTCGAGAGCGACCGCTGGTTCTACTGGGCCGACCGCCTCGGCCTGATGGTCTGGCAGGACATGCCGGCGCTGGCCAGCGGCAGGGAACCCTCGGCGCTCGGACGTCAGCGCTTCGAGCGCGAACTCAAGGAGATGATCGACGAGCACAAGGGCATCACCTCGATCGTGCAGTGGGTGCCGTTCAACGAGGGCTGGGGCGAATACGACGCCGGCCGCATCGCCGACCAGGTGAAACGCTGGGACCCGACCCGCCTCGTCAACCACAACTCCGGCTCCAACTGCTGCGACTCCGACCCGGACCCCGGCAACGGCGACGTGATCGACGACCACCTGTACGTCGGCCCCGGCCTCACCCGCGCGCCGACCGCCACCCGCATCGCGGTCAACGGCGAATACGGCGGGCTCGGCCTGCGCGCACCCGGACACGAATGGCCCTCCGACGGCAAGTTCGCCTACGAATGGCTGCCGGACTCCACCGCGCTGACCAACCGCTACATCCAGATCACCAGCAAACTGATCGACCTGATCAACGGCAACGGCCTCTCCGGCTCCGTCTACACGGAACCGACGGACGTGGAAGAGGAACTCAACGGCTTCTTCACGTACGACCGAAGAATCCGAAAAATGGACTTCACCCGCGTCCGCGAGGTCAACCTCCGCGTCCTCGGCGCGGCGAACGGCACCACCCTGCCGACCAACCGACTCGCCTCGCTAAGGGTCACCACCCCCGGCTACACCGACCGCTACCTCCGCCACCGCGACGGCCTCGCCCGCACAGACGTCATTGCCACGAGCAGCAGCCCCACCGACCGGCAGGACGCAACCTTCACCATCCGTCCCGGCCTCTCGAACGACGCTTGCTACTCGTTCGAATCACGCAACTTCCCCGGCCGATACCTGCGCCACCGAGGACACCGCGTCTACACCGAGGCGAACACCGGCGGCACCTTCCCCGCCGACGCGACATTCTGCGCGCGACCAGGCCTCTCCGGCGGCGGCACCTCCCTCGAAGCGTCCAACCTGGCGGGCTACTACCTGCGGCATCGCAACGCGGAGGTGTGGATCGACCCGGACACCGGCGGCCCGTTCCGCGACGACGCCACCTGGGCCGTCTCCGCACCGCTGTGGCGCAGCGGGGCAGACCTGGCCGTCAACCAGAAGCGCTCGTTCCGCGTCACCACTCCCGGCTACGACAACCGCCACCTACGACACCGCGACGGCCTGGCGCGGACAGACATCATCACCACCGGCAGCCCGGCCACGGACCGGGCGGACGCCACATTCACCGTACGCACCGGCTTCGCCGACACGAGCTGCTACTCGTTCGAATCGGTCAACTACCCGGGGCAGTACCTGAGGCACTCGGGCTACCGCCTCCAGAAATCCCCGAACGACAACACCCCGATCTTCCACCAGGACGCGACATTCTGCGCCCAACCGCCCCTGAACGGCGGCCCGGGCAATGTGTCGTTGGAGTCCATCAACTATCCCGGCTACTACTGGCGGCACTACGCCGAAGCGGTCTACATCGCCACCAACGGCGGAGGCAACACCTGGGACAACCCAGCCAGCTATGCCGCCGACGCCACCTGGAACAACGCCGAACCGCTCGGCTGACGACGGCCGGGGTGGGCGTAGCCTGCGGCCCAAGCCGCCACGGGGGCGTTGTGAAGCGGTCACGTTGCGCAGGTCGATCTGAGCCGTCCGCCTTTTGTCCGGGCCTCCGTGTCTCGGGTTGCGTGGACCCGGGCCACTGCGAGCCGGCCGCGCGGATCGGGCCACTGCAAGCCGGCCACGCGGATCGGGCCACTGCAAGCCGGCCGCGCGGGCCGGGCACCACAAACAGGCCGCGCGGATCGGGCCACCACAAACCGGCCGCGCGAGCCGGGCACCACAAACAGGCCGCGCGGATCGGACCACCACAACCGACCGCGCGAGCCGGGCTTTGCAAACCGACCGCGCGGATTTGGGGCACCGCAAACCGACCGCGTGGACCGGGCAACCGCGAGCCGACCGCGTGGGCAGCGGCCGCGAGTCGAGCCACTGTGGACTGCTGCCACGAGCCGGGCTTGCAGTCGGGCAGACACTGCGAGCCGACCGCGTCGGCCAGTGGCCGCGAGCCGGGCCTGGGCGCAC
>NZ_JBFBAJ010000011.1:89148-199770 GCF_040682215.1 Actinoplanes sp. NPDC051346
CCGCACCGCACCGCACCGCACCGCACCGCACCGCACCGCACCGCACCGCACCGCACCGCACCGCACCGCACCGCACCGCACCGCACCGCACCGCACCGCACCGATGATGTTCGCGCCGTATTGCCGGATTGTGTTGAGAAGTGGGTGAATGCGTTCATGGCGTTGCTCGAGGTCATCGACGTCTCCAAGACGTTCCCCGGCGTGCGCGCCCTGGATGGCGTGTCCTTCACCCTGCGGGCGGGCGAGGTGCATGCCCTGGTCGGGGAGAACGGTGCGGGGAAATCCACGCTGATCAAGGTGCTGACCGGCGTCCACCGGCCGGACGGCGGCGAGCTCCGCTATCGGGACGAGCCGGCCAGACTCGACTCCCCCATGGACGCTCAGCGAGCCGGCATCTCGGCGATCCACCAGGAGGTCAACCTCATCCCGCTGATGAGCGTGGCCCACAACCTGTTCCTAGGCAGGGAACCACGCACCACCCTCGGCCTCCTCGACGAGAAACGCATGGTCCGCGACGCCCACGAAATCCTGCTCCGCTACGGCGTCTCCACCGACGTCCGCCGGCAACTCGGCACCCTCGCCCTAGGCGCCCAACAGATGGTGGCGCTCGCCCGAGCGGTCATGATCGAGGCGAGGGTCGTCATCATGGACGAGCCCACCTCGTCCCTCGAGCCCCGCGAGGTCGAAACCCTCTTCGGAGTCATCCGCGACCTGCACGCCCGAGGCATCGGCATCGTCTACGTCAGCCACCGCCTCGACGAGCTGTACCGCATCTGCGACGCCGTCACGATCCTGCGCGACGGCAAGGTAGTGCACACCGGCAAGCTCGCAGACCTCGCACGCCTCAAACTCGTCGCCCTCATGCTCGGCCGCGACATGTCCGCCGTGCGTCGCGAAGGCTTCACCCACTTCGCCAGCACACGCCACGCCAGCCACGACGTCGGCGCCCAGAACCCCGGCGCCCAGAACCCCGGCGACCACGACGCCAGCGGCCAAGACGTCGGCGGCCAGGACGTCGGCGGCCAGGACGTCGGCGGCCAAGACGTCAGCGGCCAGGACACAGACAATCCGGTTGTCGACAGCCCAACCATTGGCAGCAGCCGGAAATCCGACCGACCAACCGCCGGCGGCTTACGGCATGCGACCTATGGTCGGTCCATCATGGACGATGCCCTCCAAACCGGCGCCATCGCGGACCACACGCAACCCATCGCGAGCCCGACCGAGGCCAGCCAGACCGCGGCCACCGCGGACCACACGCAACCCATCGCGAGCCCGGCCGAGGCCAACCAGACCGCAGCCACCGCGAACAGCACACAAGTCGCTGCGAACAGCACACAAGCCGCCGCTAGCAGCCAGCAAATCGTTGCGGGCAGCCAGCAAGCCGTTGCGGGCAACGCGCAGGTCGGAGACCCGGTGTTGAGGGTCACCGGCCTCAGCAGCCGGCGCCGGCTGCATGACATCGGCTTCGCGGTGAGGCCGGGCGAGGTTGTTGGGTTGGGTGGTCTGCTCGGCGCCGGGCGGAGCGAGACGATCAAGGCGATCGGCGGTGCTTACCCGATCGACGGCGGCGCCATCGAGGTTGATGGCAGGGAGCTCAAGCGGCCCACCACCGTCCGGGCTGTGCGGGCCGGCATTGCCGTGCTGCCCGAGGATCGCAAGGTGGAGGGCATCGTGCCTGGCCTGTCCGTGCGGGAGAACATCGCGCTCGCGGTTCTGCCTCGGGTGTCGCGAATGGGTCTGGTGTCCGATCGCAAGATTGACGAGATCGTGGACTGGTTCATGACCCGCCTGCGGATCAAGGCGTCGAGCCCGGACCAGCGCGTCGGTGACCTCTCCGGTGGCAACCAGCAGAAGGTCCTGTTGGCCCGTCTGCTGGCTACCCGGCCTCGGGTGCTGCTGCTCGACGAGCCGACCCGCGGCATCGACGTGGGCGCCAAAGCCGAGGTGCAGGCCCTGATCGACGAGCTGGCCGCCGAGGGGCTCGGCGTCGTGCTGGTCTCCTCCGACGCCGAGGAGCTGATCGAGGGCTCCGACCGAGTCGTGGTCCTACGCGACGGCACGGTCGTCGGCGAACTGCGCGGCGACGACGTCACGACCGAAGCGCTCCTGGAGACGATCGCGGCAGCGGCCGAGACAGCGACGCCCAAGACAACGCCAAGCCCAGCAGACGAAACAACGGCAACCCAGGCAGCTGCGGACGAGGGGAAGAGGGTTGGCGATGACGACTGAGGTCGTGGCCGCCGGGCGGTCTGGTGTGGATCGGGCGTGGGTTCGTGCCTGGCTGCCGCGGTACGGCGTCTACGTCGCGATCCTGGTCCTCGTCGCCTACAACCTCCTCTTCACCCCGAACTTTCTGACCTGGAGCAACCTGCGCATCCAGCTCATCCAGGTCGCGCCGATCGTCATCGTGGCGCTTGGCATGGCGCTGGTGATCGGCACTGAGGGCATCGATCTGTCGGTCGGGTCGGTGATGGCTCTGGCGGCCGCGCTCATCCCGCTCTACCTCGGGTACGGCGTGATCGCGGCCATTCTCGTCTCGCTCCTCGCCGGCCTCGCGGTCGGCCTGGTGAACGGCGTCCTGGTGGCCCGGGTCGGGTTGCAACCCATCGTGGCGACCCTGGCGCTCTTCGTCGGCGGCCGGGGGCTTGCCCTGGTCATCTCCGACGGGCAGCTGAAGGATGTGCGCAACGAGAACCTGCTCTATCTCGGTTCCGGCGACCTCCTCGGCATTCCTGTGCTCGTGTGGATCGCCGCGCTGCTGGTCGGCGTCGTCGCCTTCGTGGTTCGCCGGACGGTTCTCGGGCGGCGTCTCCTGGCGATCGGCGGCAATCGTGCCGCGACCGAACTGGCCGGCATACCTGTCACCCGGGTCCTGGTCACCGTCTACATGGTTTGTTCGGTCTTTGCCTCCCTGGCCGGCCTGCTGGCCGTTGCTCGCATCCAGTCCAGCGACGCTTCCTCGGTCGGGATGCTCATCGAGCTCTCCGCCATCACCGCCGTGGTGGTCGGCGGCACGCCGCTGACCGGCGGCACGATTCGCATCGTTGGCACCGTGGCCGGCGCCCTTCTCATGCAGCTGGTGGTGGCCACGATGATCAAGCACAACCTGCAACCATCCACCACCGAGATGGTCCAGGCCGTCATCATCCTCATCGCCGTCTTCGCCGCCCGGGAAAGGAAGCCCCGATGACCCGCCCGATCCCGGAAGAGAAAGCCCCGGCGACCCGTCCGATCCCGGAAGAGAAGGCCCCGGCGACCCGCCAGAGCCCCGAAGAGAAAGCTCCGGCGACCCGTCAGAGCCCGGAAGAGGAAGCTCGGTGACCACTCAGATCACCACGAAGCCGCCCGCCCCCACGGACCCAGCCGCCGACGAGCGCCGCGCACAACGCACCGACCGCCTCGTGGACCTGATGCAACGGCAGGGAGCGCTGGCCGTACTCATCATGGTCGTCATCATTGCTTCGGCGGTGTTTCCCCATTTCCGCAGCTATGACAACGCCGGCACGATCCTCGTCGCCGCCGCGCCGCCCGCCCTTCTCGCCCTCGGCATGACCTTTGTCATCATCACAGGTGGCATCGACCTTTCGGTGGGTTCTCTTTATGTTCTCGGTGGGGTGACCTCAGCCTATTCCTCTCAGTGGGGTCTGATTCCGGCATTGTTCTTACCGTTGGTCGTGTGTGGACTGATCGGCGTGATCAACGGACTGCTCATCGCCCACACCGGGATGGCGCCGTTCATCGTCACCCTGGCCGCGCTGCTCGGCGCTCGCGGCCTCATGCGCGCCATCAGCGACGAGGGCTCCACCACCTTCCTGGTCGGCGACGACGCGTTCCGCGCATTCGGTACCGGCTCGTTCCTCGGCATCGGCTACCCGGTATGGCTGGTGGCGGCGGCCTTCGCGGTAGGCATGATCCTGCTGTCCCGCACCCGGTTCGGGCACGCGGTCTACGCGGTCGGCGGCAGCGAGGACGCCGCGAGACTCATGGGCGTCGCTGTCCGGCGTACCAAAGTCTGGGTTTATGTCCTGTCCGGTCTGCTCGCGGGCCTGGCCGGGGCGATCAACGCGGCCAAGCTCGGCTCCGGGGTCACGGTGCTGGGCATCGGCATGGAGCTGGACGCCATCGCGGCGGTGGTCATCGGCGGCACGCTGCTGACCGGCGGCGCGGGGACCATCGCGGGCACGATCGCCGGCGTTCTGCTGCTCGGGGTGATTCAGAACATGATCAATCAGGTCGGCAGCGTCCCCAGCAGCTACCAACAGGTGATCAGCGGGGCGTTCCTCGCTGTGGTGGTCGTCACGCAGACCTATCTCGTCCGCCTCCGCAGCGTGACGTAAAAGAAGACGATCTGAAAAGATCAACCCCATGATCGAGCCGACCTTCGTGTACGATGGCGACTGCGCCTTCTGCACCACCTGCGCGCAGTTCATCGAGCGCCGCATCCCGTCACGGGCGACGCTGGTCCCCTGGCAGTTCGCCGATCTCGACGCCCTCGGCCTGACGCTCGATCAGGTGGAAGAGGCCGTGCAGTGGGTGGGCACGGACGGCACGATCGCCTCCGGTCCGGACGCCATCGCGCGGCTGTTGCGCGACGCCGGCCGGCTCTGGGAGGTGCCGGGCCGGGCGTTGCAGCTCAAGCCCTTCGGCCTGCTGGCCTGGCCGGTGTATCGGTGGATCGCGGGCCACCGCCACATGTTGCCGGGCGGCACGGCGGCGTGTTCCCTGCCGCAGGCCCAACGCGATCGGCTCTACGGCCCGGAAGCCGGCTGACCTCCGAAAGGCCCTAACTCAGTCCAGCTGAGCCGTGCCCAGGACGTGCCCCTGCACGTCAGCCACCGCCACCATGCCCACGTCCCGCAACTGGATCGAGCTCGCGCCGGTCACCCTGGCGTTCCCGCTTGGCGTGGGCCCCCACGTCGCGGCCTGTTCCACCGTCCCGCCACCGGCCTTGCGGACCTGGCAGACGAAGGGACCGGGGCCGCTCAACCGGGACACGGTCAGGTCGATCGAGACTCCCCAGGTCTTGCCGGTGAGCACGGCCTGACCGGAGAGGCCGCTGCCCACCGCGGGCCGAAAAACCGCGGTGACCGGCGCCGGCTGGCTGGGCGCCGCCTGCGTCGGGGGCGCGGGCGGCCGCTCGTCACGATCGAGAACCAGCCCGGCCGTGACACCCGCGACGAGCGCGACGACCGCGGCGGCGAGCCAGCGCGTGCCGCTGCGGCGGCGTTGCCGGGCACGCTCCACCCGCATCCGAGCGAGCAGGCTCTCGACCAGGTCCGCGCTGGGTCGGGCGCCGGGTGCCACCGCCGCCGGCGGCGTGTCCGGCAAGGTCCGCAACAGCTCGGGTACGGGCCCAAGCCGCTCGAGCTCCGCACGGCAGCCGTCGCAGTGCAGCAGGTGGCCGTCGAGCCGATCGGTATCGGTGTCGTCGAGGCCGCCGAGTAGATAGCCGCCCAACAGTCTGCGCAGCTCGTCGTGGGCGGGGTTCATCGCAGCACCCCCATCTCCTCGAACGCCTGCCTCAGCGCACGCACGGCGTAGTACGCCCGCGACTTCACCGTGCCCTCGGGCACCGACAGGTTCCGGGCCGCGTCCGCGACGGTCAGCCCGTCGTAGTACATGGCGCGTACCACGGCCCGGTGGTCGGCCGAGAGGCGCTCCAGTGCCTCGGCGACCAGCCAGCCCTCGACCATCTGGTCGACGCTGTCGGCGGACGGCGCGCTCTCGACCGCCGCCTCGTCGGCGACGAGACGGGGCCGGCGTTGCTCGGCCCGCCAGGCGTTGGTCACCACGTTGCGCGCGATGGTGAGCAGGTAGGAGCGGGTACGTCCCGGGTCCGGGTCGAGGCGGTCGATGTGCCGCCAGGCTCGTAACAGGGTCTCCTGCACGAGGTCCTCGCCCTTGTGGCGGTCGTGCACATAGCGGGAGACGAAGCTGAGCAGCACCGAGTAATGCTCGGTGTAGAGCGCGGTCATCAGCTCCTCGTCGGGACTGACGCGTCGCCTCATCACTGCCTCCCGTCGGGGCCCCGCCTCGTTGTACACCCGCGGAGCCCGTCGGGTTCGCCTCAGCGCGCCACGAAAAAGGCCCGGTCCCTCGAACGGGACCGGGCCTGGGGCTCGCTCAGCAGGCTCCGGGGCCGCCGAAGCGGAAGGTCCGGTCGCTGAGGGAGAGGACGCCGTAGTGCGCGCTCGTGGCCCGTACGGTCGCCTTGGGTTCCGGTCCGTTGGTCATCGAGATCGTGCCGATGCGCGCCGCGCTGCCGTCGGACACCACGATGCCGTTGCCCATGTCGGTGCAGGGCCGGTCGGTGGACGCGGCGACCTCGCCGAACCACTGGGTCAGGCCGCCGCGGGTGTAGGCGCCGTCCCAGAGCCGGTCGGGAAAGTAGCCGATCCACTCCGAGTCGTACGCGATCCACCAGGCCCCGCTGGAGTGCTGGATGCCGAACCGTTTCTGCACACCGGTCGGCAGTGTGTCGCCCGGTTTGATCGACGCGGCGCTGTAGACCTCGAAGCCGCACGCGTTGTAGCAGCTGGGCTCGCGGTTCTTCCAGTAGTAGACGAACAGGTGCGGGTCGTTGTCGCCGTTCACCTGCCGGTCCACCGTCCAGCCGACCTCGACGATCTGCCGGCCGTCCGCGGACTGCACCGCGATCTCGGCGAGCGTGTGGAAGTCGCCCTGGGCCAGCGCGGGCCTGGCGATGCTCACGTTGGCCCAGGTGCCGTCGGTCTCGCCGACCTGGGTGCCCACCGCGTAGTGGAAGAACACGTCGCCGGTCGCCGCCCTGCCCACGGGCCCGGCCGGCGGGGGTGCCGGCGGCACGATCGAGGTGTGGGTCTGGCTGAGGATGCCGGCTCGCGAGTTGTGGCCCTTCGGCGCGTATTCCGGCACCGGGACCAGCGAACCGCTCGGGTCGGCCGACGCGGCGTCCGCCCCGGCGGCCGTGACCGCGGCACTGCTGGCACCCGCCCACGCTCTCTTCAGCTTTGTCGGCCGCTCACCCCACGGCAGCAGAGTCGGCGGCGCGGGAGCCGGCGCCTTCTCCGCCCCCGCGGTCCCCAACGCCGGCAAACCGAGGTTGTCCGCCTCCGCCGCGACTGTCTCCGCGGGTGCGATCACCGTGGGAACCGATTCCGACGCTTCCTCAGCGCTGGCGTTCAGGGTCCACACGATTCCCATGGAGCCGACTACGGCTGTGGCAAGGCCGGCGGCGAGCAAACCGCGGCGGGAGTTCGACACGTGTCCGTCCTCGTTCTCGGGGGGAGCTCGGAGGGAGGGACGAGGGGTGACCTCCGGGCACCGGCTCTCGCAGGCGACGCCGACCATATAACGCTGCGGATACCGGTGGCTGCGGTCGAGCGACCATTCCGCCTGATCGGTGGAGGTCGTGGGCCGATCCGGTGAACAATCGGCCAATGAAATCGACCCTGCGTATCTATCCGGTCGCTGTAGGGCAGATTTTCGCGCTCGCGAGAAAGAAGCAAAGCATATGAGGCTCTTTCGTGTCCCACGCGAACACCCGGAAGCGCGAAATGCCATCGTTGATCAATTAAGAAGTCGTTGATCAATTAATTCGGATCTGGATTTCACGGCAAGCACCGCAGCCGGCGGCGAGTGCCGTCGGCGCGCCGGGTGCGCCGGCCCCGCTCGGGGGTATAACCTAGTGGACTCATAGGTTTTATATGCAACGGGGAGCCGCCATGACCGCCGTGGACATCCGCCTCGACCACCTCGCCATCGCCCAGCGCCTGGCCGCCGACCCGCGGGCCTGGCCGGTGATGCCGCGCTTCCACGCCGTCGACCGCTGGTATCACCGCCTGGCCACGGAGCCGGACCACGAGGTGTGGCTGCTGACCTGGCTGCCGGGCCAGGGCACCGACCTGCACGACCACGGCGGCTCGGCGGGAGCGTTCCACGTGTTCTCGGGAAGCCTCATCGAGGACACCGTCACGCTCTCCCCCGGCGGCCCGCCCCGGGTCACCGCCCGCGAGCTCGGCGAGGGCGCCGGCCGCCGATTCGGCACCCGGCACATCCACCGGATCACCAACCGCTCGGACCGCCCGGCCGTCAGCATCCACGTGTACGGCCCCGCGCTGACCGTCATGACCCGCTATCGCATCAGCGCCACCGGCCTGGACGTGAAGACCGTCGAACGCGCCGGATCCCAGTGGTGACCACGACGCCGCCGCCCGGATCCCAGGGCATCGACGACCTGCTCGCGCGGGCCCGGGCCCGCCTGGTGCGCCTCGGCCCGCACGACACCTACAGCGCGATGGCCCGCGGTGCCGTCCTGATCGACATCCGCCCGGCGGCGCAACGGGCCGAGCACGGCGAGATCCCCGGCGCGATCGTCATCGAACGCAACGTGCTCGAATGGCGGCTCGACCCCCGCAGCGACGCCCGCCTCGGCTTCACGCACTACGACCTGGAAGCGATAGTGACCTGCCAGGAGGGCTACACGAGCAGCCTGGCGGCGGCCGCGTTGCAGGACCTCGGACTGCTGCGGGCAACAGACCTCGACGGCGGCTTCAGCGCCTGGCAGTCGGCCGGCCTGCCGGTCTGTTGACCACACCGCCGTGCCGACACCCGGAGGAGGAGGACGGGTGCCGGCACGACGGGCGTCACACGGTGACGCTGGTGTACTGCTTTCCGCCCTCGGTCACCACCCGGACCGAGCCGACCTGGTCCGGTGGCACCAGCGCGCTGCCGTCGAGCGTCGTGCCCTCTGCGGCGCCCGCCTCGGAGACGACCCAGCTTCCGGCCAGGATCGCCGTGCCGTCCTTGGCCACGACCTCCAGCCGGCACCGCTCGCCCCGCGGGATCCCGGAGACCGTCGCCTTGATCCGCACCCAGCCCGGCGCGGGCGCGACCGCGACCGCGATCTTCGCCTTCGTCCCCGGGTCCTGTGCGGCCGCCGTCCTGGTCCCCGGCACTGCCGGTGCCGACTGGCCCGGTAGCTGGGGCGGCGGCAGGGCGTCGTTCGGGCCCGCCGTCGACTGGCCGAGCGCCATGCCGCCGGCGACCGACGCCGCGATCACCGCCGCGGCGGCGACTCCCACCAGGCCCGTACGCCGATGTCGCGCCCCGGCCGATTCGTTCCGGATCTGTCGCAGCGTGCGCTGCAACAGCAGGTCCGCGTCGTCCGGCGGCCCGTCCAGCAACATTGCCTCGGGCACCGCTTCGAGCGCCATCGTCCACTCCCGCAGGGATTCCACCTCGGCCCGGCACTCGTCGCAGTCGGCGAGATGCTCATCGACCTCGCGGATCTGGTCCGCGTCCAATGACTTCGTCAGGTAGCCGGCGAGGTCCACGTGATGATTCGTGTTCATGATGCAGACCGTTCCGTTCCGGCGGGGCTCAGCGACCTCTGCTCGCGTAATGCCCGGAGTGCATAGAAAGAGCGTGACTTGACGGTTCCAGGTGGAATGCCCAGCACCTTCGCCGCCTCCGTCACCGTGCTGCCCTGCAGATAGATCTGCTCGAGGACCTCGCGGTGCTCGGCGGAGAGCCGGCTCAGCGCGTCCACGACCACCATCGAATTGACCACCCGTTCGGCGTGGTCGTCCTCGGACGCCACCTCGACCGGGCTTTCCCGCACCTCGGGGGCGCGGGCGTTACGGGCGCGCACCTGGTCGACGACGATGTTGCGGCAAACGGTGAGCAGCCAGCCGCGCACCGAACCCTTGCCGTTGACCAGACTGTCCGGGTGCCGCCACGCGCGGACCAGAGCCTCCTGGACGACGTCCTCGGCGGCGGCGCGGTCGCGCGTCAGCTGGGTGGCGTACGCGAGCATCGCGCGCCCATGTTCCTCGAACAACGATCTGACCAGTGCTTCATCAGCCACCTCCCGGCGACGGTGGAGTCTCAACCCCGGCATCTCTTCTCCCCGGTGACGGTGGTTCCCATCTGAACCCCGTTTCGTCGCTCTGACTCTCCACACACGTATGCGGCGTCACATCGGTTCAAGCAAACCTCACTGAACCGGGTTCGGCAGAGCTCCGTGTGGAGTGCATCCGCTTCGCAAGGGGGAGAAAATGAAGCGCACCAGCATCGTCACGGTGGCCATCGCCATGACTTTCGGGCTCAGCGCCTGTGCCCGGCCCGCAGATACCGCCACCGCCACCGTCGAGGTCGCCGCCACGCCGACGGCACCGCCGAGCGCGGACACGCCCGAGGTTTCCGAGCGCGGCCCGGACCTGGCCGGCGCCGAAACGCCCGATCCGCCGGCGACCCCGGTTCCCGAGCCGACCGTCGCGAAGACCCAGCGGTGGGTGAAGATCTACAGCGGCCCGTCCCGCAAGGACGTCACCGCGCCGAAGAGCATCCGTACGGGCAGCAAGACGGTCGAGCTGAACGCGACCAGGAACGAGCAGATCGGCACGTACGTGACCGATGGCGCCGGCCGTACCCTGTATCGCTTCGACAAAGACAGCAACAAGCCGCCGGCCGCGACCTGCAACGGCGATTGCGCACGTGCCTGGCCGCCGCTGCTGATCAAGTCGCCGGGCAAGATCTTTCCCAAGGGCCTCGACGCCAAGATCCTCGGCTATGTCGAGCGGGCCGACGGCACGTGCCAGGTGACGATCAACGGCTGGCCGGTCTACTACTTCGCCAAGGACACCAAGCCGGGCGACATCCTCGGGCAGGGCGTCAACGGCACCTGGTTCGCCGTGGGTCCCGAGGGTGGCAAGACCAGGCCGCTGCCGGACGCGATCCAGCCCGTCCCGGCCGAGGGCCAGGGTGGCGAGGGTGGCGACGCTCCGACGGACCCCGGCTACTGAAGCGGATAGACAACCTCTGAGCGGCCGCTGTACGGGTGCCTCGTGCCATCGCGCTCATGCCCGGTGTTCGGGGCGTCCAGCCAGACCACGTACGGCACTCCCGGGAGGAGCCCGCTGATCGTGGCGGTGATCGTGCAGCCGGTGCCCGCGGGCACGTACTGCCAGGTGTAGGCCGGCTGCTTGCCGGAGACCAGCGGCTGCTTGACCGCGGTGATGCGGTAGTCGGAGTCGTACTGCCGGGGCCAGGTGACGGTCAGCTTGCCGACGCCCGGGGTGACCTCGAGCGGGATCAGGACCGGATCGACGGTCCACTCCTTGGCGCAATCTCCCGGCGGTGTCGGCAGGAACGACACGGGCGGCAGCGCGGGCTTGAGGGACCCGGAATAGGTGACCTTCGGGCTGGGCGTGGCGCTGCCGGAGGCGACCACGATCCAGGCGTCGCCGGGCGCGGGCGTCGCGCTGGCGGAGGATGCGGGCGTGCCCGTTGCCGAACCCAGTCCCAGCACTCCGCACCCGCCCACGGCGAACGGGATGGCGAGCACCGGCAACAGGAACTTGATGAGCCGCATGCCAGAAGGTTCGGCCCAGCGGGCGAATCCGTTAGCCGCGGCGCTCGGCGACCTTGAACAGCTGGTGCCCGGCCATCTGGAGGCCGTACTCGGCGGGCTCGACGCGGGTACGCAGACCGGACTCGTCGCTGAGCATCAGGCCGGCGCCGTCGGGGCGGTAGACGCCCTTCGCGCTGCGGCGGCGGCCGGCGATCCTGCCCTCGTACGACCAGTCCTCGCCCAGGCAGAGCCGGACGGTGTCGTCGGCGTTACGCCAGATGCCGGCGAACTCGTCCGGTTCGCCGTCGGGGTGGGGCAGCGCGAGGGTGACGGCGTTGTCGGGCTTCCCGCCGAAGGCGAGGGCGATCAGTGACGCCGAGGTGAAGATGGTCGCGTCGAGGCGGTTGGTACGCATGAGGCTCCAGGGGCGTCCGGGGGGCGGGGACCTCTCCTTTCGGCCGCCTTGAGCCGTTCTTGAGCATCTCGGGCAGCAATCCTCAAGACGAGGTAAAGCTCATGCCGCGCCAGTCGGAACCGATTCTGCTGGGCGACACCGCCGGAGCAGGAGAGGAGCGACATGAACCAGCGCAGAGCCGCCCTGTCCATCCTCACGCCGGCCGCCATGGGCGCGGCGGCGCTGCTCGGCCACTTCGGTGCCCGGCGCCTGCGCGCCCAGCTCGACGCCGCCGAGCTCGAGGTGCGCCGCTTCCGGCGGCTGGCCCAGAACTCCACCGAGATCGTGCTGATCACCGAGGCGGGCGGCCGGCTGACGTACGCCAGCCCCGCGGTCCTGCGCATGCTCGGCAGCGAGCCGGCCTCGATGACGGACACGGATCTCGGCCGCCGGGTGCACCCCGACGACCGTGCCATCGCGACCGCTCATCTGGCCGAGGTCGCCGCCCGCGCCGGCGGTACCTCCTCGTGCCGGGTGCGCCTGGCCCACGCGGACGGCTCGTACCGGACGCTGGAGATCATCAGCGTCAACCTGCTCGACGAGCCGAGCATCCTCGGCATCGTGAGCAACTGCCGCGACGTGACCGAGACGGTCCGGGCGCACGAGCGGCTCAGCTACGAGGCGAGCCACGACGTGCTGACCGGCCTCGCCAACCGGACCCTCTTCGGCGCCCGGGTCGCCGACGGCGTCGCCCGTGCCGGACATCAGCCGATCAGCATCGTGCTCATCGACCTGGACGACTTCAAGACGGTCAACGACACCCTGGGACACGCGGTCGGCGACGGCCTGCTGGTCGAGGTCGCCGAGCGGATGCGCGGCGTCGTACGCCCGACCGACACCGTCGCGAGGCTCGGCGGCGACGAGTTCGCCATCCTCTTCGAGGGCCTGGGCAGCCGCGACGTCGACCGGGTGCTGGACCGGATCGCGGACGCGCTCGCCGTACCCATGGACATCTCCGGGCATCTCCTGGCCGTGCGCGCGAGCTACGGCGTCGTCGACGGCCGGGGCGGCGACGACGTCGGCGACCTGCTGCGCCAGGCCGACATCGCCATGTACGAGGCGAAGGAGCGCGGCGAGGGCGGCTACCAGCGTTATCGGCCGGGCTCTGAGGCTCCGGGTGCCGAGCGGCGCCGCATCACCTCGGCGCTCACCGCCGCCCTTGCGCGCAACGAGCTCGTGCTGCACTACCAGCCCGTGGTGGCCCTGCCGGAAGGACGGCTCACCGGGGTCGAGGCGCTCGTGCGCTGGAACCACCCGGAGCGGGGGCTGCTGGGTCCGGGCGACTTCATCCCCGGCGCCGAGCTCACCGGCATGATCGTGCCGCTCGGACGCTGGGTGCTGCGCGAGGCCTGCCGTCAGGCCGTGGCGTGGGCGGCGGAGCTCGGCGACCAGGCACCCGGCACGATGTCGGTGAACGCCTCGGCGCGCCAACTTCAGGACGTCTCGTTCGCGACCGACGTCGCCGCTGTCCTGCGCGAGACCGGGATGGATCCGCGGCGGCTGACGATCGAGATCACCGAGTCCACCGCGGTCGGCGGCGGCGCGACGCAGGAGACCCTGCGGGCGCTGCGGGCCATGGGTGTCCGGTTGTCCCTGGACGACTTCGGCACCGGGGCGTCGACCCTCAGCCTGCTCGCGAACTGTCCGGTCGACCAGATCAAGCTGGACCGGTCGTTCGCACCGGTTCCGGGCCCGGACGCGATCGCCGGGGCCGTCCTGTCGATCGCCCGGGCGATGGGTGTCGAGGCGGTCGCGGAGGGTGTCGAGACTCTGGCGCAGGCGGAGAAGCTGGGTGATCTCGGTTACGTCCGGGCGCAGGGTTTCCACTTCGCCCGGCCGATGAGCCCGGAGCAGATCGCCGCCGCGATCACCGAGCCGGCGGACTCCCTCGCAACGCCGCGGTGACGGCTGCCGCCAGCGTCTCAAGGTAATCGTCGCCGATCGGCGTGCGCGACACGGCCAGCCGCCAGTAGAGGGGGCCGACCATCAGGTCCACCGCGAGCTCCGGATCGGCGCCAGCGGGCAGCTCACCACGCTGGACTGCCTGCCCGACGATCTTCTCGCCGATCGAGCGCTGATGGGTGCGCAGGGCCCGCTGCAGCGTCTCGGCGATCTTGGGGTTTCGGGCCGCCTCGGCCATCAGATCCGGAATGATCTGCGAGGCGATGCGGTGCTGCAGCGCCTTGCTGACGACGAACATCAAGAGCTGTAGATCGGTGGCGAAGCTTCCGGTGTCGGGCATTGGCACGCTACGCTCCGCCACACCGGAGACGATCTCGAGGACCATCTCCAGCTTGTTGCTCCACCGGCGGTAGACCGCGGTCTTACCAACGCCGGCCCGGCGCGCCACCGCCTCGATGGAGAGACGGCCGTAGCCGACCTCGGCCAGCTCGTTCATCACCGCGTTCCGGATCGCCGCGGTGATGTCGCCGCGGAGCACTGCCGCCCCGGCGGGCGCACGTTTCGCTGTTGCCACGGGAGACACTATACGCGAGGACGCAACGGTTGCGTTTCGACGTCCCTTCGGCTACATTTCGAGCTAACGTCGATACGCTGGCGTTTCATCGCGGCAGACTGATTACTGTGTTCCCGCGCAAGCCACCCAGGTCCACCACCCCCGACGGACCGACGAGATCGGAGCGCTACCCCATGCCCCAGACGGCGGTCGCCGATTCCGACACCGGCCTCTCGCTGAGAGAGTTGGCCCGACGACACGGCCTCTCGGCGGCGGGCAAGCTGCCGAGCCTCCCCGCGTACACGCGGCTGCTGTGGTCCTACCGGCACTTCATCGCGTCGTACGCCAACGCCAAGGTCACCTCGTCGCTGGGCAAGACCCGGCTCGGCCTGGTGTGGCAGGTGCTGACGCCGCTGATCAACGCGACCGTCTACTTCGTGATCTTCGGGTTCGTCCTCGGTACAGACCGGGACATCAAGAACTTCGTGCCGTACCTGTGCATCGGTGTCTTTCTGTTCCAGTTCACCCAGTCGGTGGTGCAGGCCGGGATCCAGTCGATCAGCGGCAACCTCGGGCTCATCCGGGCGCTGCACTTCCCCCGCGCGAGCCTGCCCCTGGCGATCACCACGATCGAGGTGCGCAACACGCTCGCCTCGATGTCCGTCCTGCTGCTGATCACCCTCGGGTTCCGCGAGCCGGTGACCCTGGAGTGGCTGCTGATCGTGCCGATCTTCCTGCTCCAGGCGATCTTCAACGCCGGTCTCGCCATGTTCGTGGCCCGGCTGGGCTCGAAGGTCGCCGACTTCAAGCAGCTCGTGCCCTTCATCATGCGGATCTGGTTCTACGGCTCCGCCGTCCTCTACCCGGTGGGCGTGTTCGCCGAGAAGCTCGACGGCTGGAAGCTCGCGGTCGTCGAGGCCAACCCGCTGCTCGTCTTCATCGAGCTGATGCGGCACGCCCTGATGGAGAACGTGGAGCTCGCGGCGTCCCCGCTGGTGCTGTGGCTGGAGGCCATCGCCTGGACCCTCGTGGTCGGGGTCAGCGGCTACATCTACTTCTGGCGCGGAGAGAAGGGGTACGGCCGTGGCTGACCAGCGTGAACCCACCGTGATCGTGGACGACGCCCACGTCGTCTACCGGGTGCACCAGGCCGGTGGCGCCGGGACGCACAGCCCGGTCGCCGCCTTCAAACGGATCGTCACCGGCGCCAAGCCCGCCACGCTGCGGGAGGTGCACGCGATCAAGGGCGTGAGCTTCGTCGCGTACAAGGGCGAGGCGATCGGCCTGATCGGCACCAACGGCTCCGGCAAGTCGACCCTGCTGCGGGCCATCGCCGGCCTGCTCCCCGTCGAGAAGGGCGCGATCTACGCGGCCGGCCAGCCCTCGCTGCTCGGCGTCAACGCGGCCCTGATGAACGATCTGCCCGGCGAGCGCAACGTCGTGCTGGGCTGCCTGGCGATGGGCATGTCCCCGGAGCAGGTCAAGTCCCAGGTGAAGGAGATCATCGACTTCTCCGGCATCAACGAGCGGGGCGACTTCAGCTCGCTGCCGATGCGGACGTACTCCTCCGGCATGGCCGCCCGGCTGCGCTTCTCGATCGCGGCGGCGAAGAAGCACGACGTGCTGCTCATCGACGAGGCGTTGGCCACCGGCGACGCGAAGTTCCGCAAGCGCAGCGAGCAGCGGGTCCGCGACCTGCGCGCCGAGGCCGGCACAGTCTTCCTGGTCAGCCACAGCGAGCAGTCGATCCGGGACACCTGCGAGCGCAGCATCTGGCTCGAGTCCGGGCTGATCCGCGCCGACGGCCCGACCGACGAGGTGCTCAAGCAGTACGAGGCCTACGTCAAGAAATGACGTAGGCCCCGGACCTCATCGCATCGACAGGTGCACGTGGTTCGTGTGGTCGCTGGACGGATCGCCGTTGCCGCGTAGGTACGGCTGCCACCCGCTGCTCGGCAACCAGATCCGTTTGAACCAGATGACGTAGAGCACGCCCAGCCGGCCCTCGTTGTCGATGAAGTAGTTCGCCAGGCGGTCGCCGTAGTCCCTGCTGCTGCCGGTCGCGACGCCGCCGAAGCCGGTCTTGTCGGACGCGAAGTCGCAGGCCCGGCCCAGTGGGTGCTCGCCGCTGCCCTGCGGGCGGAAGCACGAGACGAAGCGGGTGAAGCCGTCCGCCTGGGCCTCCTGCATGGCGTGCAGGGTGCGGGGCGTGATGCAGCCGCTGGTCGTCGGGTCGTTCCCGCTGCACGACTCGTCGGGCAGCGAACCGTCCGAGTTGCGCCGGGCGGCCGCCGCCTGCGAGCTGTTGCCGCCGCCGGAGGCGCCGCTGCTCGGACCGCCGGCCGCGGCGTTCGCCGTCTTCAGCGCCTTTTCCGCCTGCGCCTTGCGCTTGGCCATGATGGTGACCTGGCGCTGCTGGTCGCGGACCTCGGCGTCGATGGCGAGCTTCGCCTGCGCCTGCTTCGCCCGGGCGTCCTTCAGCTCCTTGATCGCGTGATCCTGCTTCACCGCGACGGTCTCCAGCGTCGCGGCACGGTCCAGCAGGCCCTGCGCGGAGTCGGCCGTGATCAGGGCGCTCATCGGACCGAGCCGGCCCGTGCGGTAGGACTGCCGGACGATGTCGTCGAGGGCGCCCTGCTTGGGACCGAGCTCGGCGTCGAGCGCCTTGAGCTTCGCGGTCATCTGCTGCTGGCGCTTCTTCGAGCGGTCGAGCGCCTCCCTGGCCTCGACGAAGCCCTTCGAGGCGGCCTCGAGCTGCTCGACGAGCGACTTCGAACCACCTTCCCCGTCATCGCCGGAATCTCCCGGCGCGGCGAGCGGGCGGGGTGCGGCCATGGCCGCTGCCGGAGCGGCGAGCGCCAGCCCCGAGGTGGCGACGAGGACCGCGAGCACGGTCGCTAATCGTCGGCGGAGAGGGTCGAGCCTCACGTGCGTTCCTTCCGTCGGCCGCCGACCGGGTTAGCTGACGGGTTCGGGACGGAAGCAATCCCTACCGCTGACTCAGCGGATTCACCCCATTACCGGTTGGGTCCCCGGCTCGCCTTTCGGCGATTGAGCGGCGGTTCCGTGATGGAACCGTGACGAAGACTACCCAGGGAATCGCGTCATCGACAGGTGTCGCACTCTGCGCATTCGAGTGCACACAAACAGTTATTCCACCGGGAGAGTGGAACGACTCACATTGATGCGCCGCCACCGACCACGACCTGCGTCAACTCATCGAAAAGTAACGCAAAGTCGTTGTCCAGTAACAGTTTTCTCCCCCTCTAGACAGCTGATGCAAGGCCCGAAGTCAGGTAAGCTTTCCGCCGGTCACCGCCAAGAAGGCACCGCCCCCAAGGTGCCGGCGGACCACCGCTCAATCGCCGAAAGACGAACCGGGGAACCACCTGGAAAATGGGGTGAATCCGCTGAACCAGCGGTAGGGATCGCTTCCGTCCCGAACCCGTCAGCTAACCCGGTAGGCGGCAACACGGAAGGAAACTGCATGACGGCAAGACCCGGCCGGTGGCTGGTCCTCGCCCTGGCACCGCTGATCGCGATCACCATGATCGTCTCTCCCGGCGCCCCCGCGACCGCGGCGCCCGGTGGCGGAAACTCGTCGACCCCCGACGACGGCGAGAACAACCCAATGCTCAACGACGTGCTCGACAGCACGGGTCGGCGCTATCTGGCGGCGAAGGCCGCCGTCGCCAAGTCCACCAAGGCACAGGCCAACCTGGCCGTGCAGGTGAGGAACGCGGAGGCTCAGCGCGACGCCCTGCTGCCCCAGGTGGGTGCCGTGGCGGCCCAGCAGTACCGCACGGGCGGCCTGACCACCATGGGCTTCCTGCTCAACGTGCGGTCGCCGGACGGCTTCCTCGAGAAGGCCGTCTCGCTCGAGGAGATCAACTCCGTCAACGACGGCAAGCTGAGCGAGCTCGAGGCCGCGATCGACCGGGTAGCCACCTCCAAGGCTCGCCTGGACCAAGAGATCAAGTCGCAGAAGCAGAACCTCGAAGCGATGGAGAAGAACAAGGAGTCCGCCGAGAAGGCGCTCCAACTCGTCGGCGGCAAGACGGTGACGGGTGGCTTCGTGAATCTCAAGTCGAAGGTGGCCGCGCCCGCGCCCCGCAACCGCGACGGCGAGTTCAGCTCGGAGTCGTGCAACGTCGACGACGAGACGACGGGCGGCTGCATCACCGCCCGCACGATGCACATGTACAAGGAAGTCAGGAAGGCCGGCTTCACCCGCTTTGTGGGCTGTTTCCGCCCCGGCGGGCCGTTCGAGCATCCCAAGGGTCGCGCCTGCGACTGGTCGCTGCAGAAGAGCGGATTCTCGCCCTGGCACAACCAGGACACCCGCGAGTACGGCAACAACCTCATGGCCTTCGCGGTCCGCAACGCCGACCGGCTCGGAATCCTGTACGTCATCTGGAACAAGATGATCTGGTTCCCGGCGACCGGCTGGAGCTCGTATTCCGGCGCCAGCGACCACACGGACCACGTGCACATATCCATGCTGTAGCCAGGCACCACGCGCGCGAAGAGCCCCCGCTCCCCTTGATCGATGAGGAGGCGGGGGCTCTCTGCTGGGCTCCTACTGGTGGCTGGCCCGGCGCACCGGCGCCCGGCCCGCAGGCTGGGTCGGGGCCGGACCGGTCGGCGGCGCGGGCGGGATAGCCAGAACCACCGGCTTGACCTGCGTCACCGTCACCTCCTTGCCGTGGTGCAGCAGCTCGAGCCGGGCGGAGCCGCCGCCGTTGCGCAGCGAATAGGTCACCTCGTCCGGCGTCACCTCGACCCGCACCCGCAGCCCCCGCCACAACAGGGAGAACTCCAGGCTGTTGATCCGGCTCGGCAGCCGCGGCGAGAAGGAGAGCCGGCCGTTGTAGTCCCGCATGCCGCCCAGGCCCGCGACCAGCGCGATCCAGGAGCCCGCCAGCGACGCCACGTGCACGCCGTCCCGGGCGTTCTGGTGCAGGTCGTGCAGGTCCATCAGGGCGGCCTCGCCGAGGTAGTCGTGGGCCAGCTCCAGGTGGCCCACCTCGGCGGCCATGACGGCCTGGATGCACGCCGACAGCGACGAGTCCCGTACGGTCCGGGCCTCGTAGTAGGCGAAGTTGCGGGCCTTCTCCTCCGGGGTGAAGGCGTCGCCGCGCACGTACATCGCCATCACGAGGTCGGCCTGCTTGACGACCTGCTTGCGGTAAAGGTCGAAGTACGGGTAGTTCAACAGCAGCGGGTACGCCTCCGGCGGAGTGTTCTCGAAGTCCCACTCCTGCAGCCGGGTGAACCCCTCCGACTGCTGGTGCACCCCCAGCTCCCGGTCGTACGGGATGTGCACCGCGGCCGCCGCGTCCCGCCACGACGCCGACTCCTCGTCGTCCACCCCCAGCTTGCGGGCCAGGTCGGGGTGGCGGTTGACCGCGTCCGCCGCCGCCATGAGGTTCTGCTGTGCCATCAGGTTGGTGTAGACGTTGTCGTCGACCACCGCGGTGTACTCGTCGGGACCGGTCACCCCGTCGATGTGGAAGCGGCCGTGCCGGTCGTGGTGACCCAGCGAGCGCCACAGCCGGGCGGTCTCGACGAGCAGTTCGAGGCCGACCTCCCGCTCGAAGTCGCAGTCGGCCGTGGCCGAGACATAGCGACGGACCGCGTCGGCGATGTCGGCGCCGATGTGGAATCCGGCGGTGCCGGCCGGCCAGTACGCCGAGCATTCCTGCCCGCGGATGGTGCGCCACGGGAACGCCGCGCCCTGCAGGCCCAGCGTCTGCGCCCGCTCCTTGGCGAGGTCGAGCGTCGAGTGCCGCCAGCGCAGGACGTCCGCGGCCGCCGACGGCTGGGTGTAGGTCAGCGCCGGAAGCACGAACGTCTCGGCGTCCCAGAAGGTGTGACCGTCGTAGCCCGGGCCGGAGAGGCCCTTGGAGCCGATCGGCCGCTTCTCGGCCCGGGCACCGGCCTGCAACGTGTGGAAGAGCCCGAAGCGCACCGCCTGCTGCACCTCGGGGTCGCCCTCGACGCGCACGTCGGAGTGGTCCCAGAACTCGTCGAGGAATTCCCGCTGGGCCTCGATCAGACCCTCCCAGCCGTCCAGCCGAGCGCTGGCGAGGGCGGCGCCCACCTGGTCCCGCACGGCGGGCAGGGAGCGGTTGCTGGACCAGCCGTACGCGGCCAGCTTCACGACCCGCAGCTTCTGCCCCGGCTCGAGCTTGCAGGCGACGGTGGTCCGCAGCCAGTCGGGGTGGCCCTCGGTGGTGACGGCGTGCTTGCCGGGCGCCTCGACGAGGTGCTCCATCGCCGCGGCCATGCGCAGGTCGCTGGCCTTCGTACGGTGCACCAGCAGGCCACCGGTGCGCTGCTCGAGCATCTCCTCGGCCTGCAGCGGGTGGTCCAGCACGGCCGCGACGCGCGGGTCCTTGCTGGTCGGCGGAAGCTGCTCGTTGGCCACCAGCTCGGACTGCAGGATGAGCCGGGCCGTGGAGTCGATCGGCTCGACCTCGTAGAGGAAGGCGACGACGGCGCGCTGGGTGAAGGACACCATGCGCAGGGTGCGTACCCGGATCGCCTGCCCGGACGGGGACACCCATTCGACGATGCGTTCGAGGGTGCCGGCGCGCAGGTCGAGGGTGCGCTCGTGGGAGCGCAGCTCGCCGTAGCGCACGTCGAACGGCTCATCGTCGACGAGCAGGCGCATGAGCTTGGCGTTGGTGACGTTGACCATCGTCTGACCCGACTCGGGGAAGCCGTACCCCGCTTCGGCGTACGGCAGGGGCCGCAGCTCGAAGAACGAGTTCAGGTAGGTACCGGGCAGGCCGTGGGGCTCGCCCTCGTCCAGGTTGCCGCGGATGCCGATGTGGCCGTTGGCCAGGGCGAAGACCGACTCGGACTGGGCCATGAGTTCCAGGTCCAGCCGGGTTTCCCGGATGTGCCAGGGGTCTACGGGGTAAGCCCGTTCACGGATCACGGTGGTGCCTCTCGCAACTGAGAAGAAGAAGTCAGATGGGGGGTTACCGGGTGAGGAGGAGCTCGGCGAGGTCCTGCACGACGATGTCGGCGCCGTTCGCGCGCAACGCGTCGGCCTGGCCCACGCGATCCACACCGATCACGATGCCGAACCCGCCGGCCCTGCCGGCCGCGACGCCGGCAAGGGCGTCCTCGAAGACCGCACAATTCTCCGGCGGGACACCGAGCAGCTTCGCTCCGTGCAGGAACGTGTCCGGCGCGGGCTTACCGGGCAAGTTTTCCGCACGTGCGGTGACGCCGTCCACCCGTACCTCGAGGAAGCCGTCGATCTTGGCTGCCTCCAGCACGTCCTTGCAGTTGGCGCTCGCCGACACGACGGCCCGGCGCAGTCCCGCTTGCTCGGCGGCGCGCAGGTAATCCACCGAACCGGGGTAGACCTGCACAGCCCCTTCAGAGATTTTCTGCAAGACAAGCAGGTTCTTGCGGTTTCCGATGCCGTTGACGGTCTCTTCGTCAGGACCGTCGGCCGGCAGTCCCTCGGGCAGGGTGATGCCCCGCGAGGCGAGGAAGGTGCGGACACCGTCGGCGCGCTGTCGCCCGTCGACATACAGATGATAGTCGGCACCGGGGTCGAACGGCACGAATGGCTGCCCGAGCTGGGCCGCCCGCCTTTCCAGGTAGGCGTCGAAGGTCGACTTCCACGCCGCGTTGTGGACCAGGGCGGTCTGGGTCAGCACGCCATCGAGATCGAAAAGGCATGCCGTCACATGAGGAGGTAGTCCGAGCACCGGCCTAATGTAGTCGCCTCGGATGACGAACACGCTTGAATGCCGATGACGACATTTCCACGGCGTTTCATGCCGGGTTCAACCGCCGGCTGCTACCCCGTCCAGCAGGTCAGAGGCGGAAACCCGACCGGGAAGATCGATCCTCAGGCCGACGGTCGTCCCGATCGGACCGGTGGCCATGGTGACCTCGTCGCACAGCTGGTACGCCAGCCAGATGCCCCGGCCACCGTCCTCGAACGCTTCGGGCGCCGCCGGTGGCCGCTGGTGTTCCTCGGGGATGCCCGGCCCGGAATCGGTGACCATGCACCAGAGCGACGTCGCGGTGCGGGACAGCCGGAGCCGCCCGCTTCCGCCGGCGTGCAGCACGACGTTCGTGATCACCTCGTTGACCGCGAGCACGAAGCCATCCAGCCGGTCGCCCAGCAGGCCCGGCGTGAGCTGTTGGATGACCTCGTGACGCAGCACGGTGATGTCGTCCCGGCCGAAGACCCGGTCGAGGAGAACGCCGCCATTTTTTGCCTGCGATGAAGGAGCGTCCGACGACTCCCTGCCCGGAGCCGGACGCAGCACCTCGTGGCCGACGGTTTCCTCCACCGCCGAGCAGCCTACGCTGTGTACCGCCTCCGTGGCAGTTGCCGAAGCGCGAGATTCAAGATCAGAACAGGTGAGACAGGGTGCGCAGGATCTCGGCGTAGAAGTTTCCGTCGATGTCGCGGTAGAGGCTGAACTTCATGCCCGGGCTGCCGAAGAACGGCCGCAGGGTCCACGCGAGCTGGGTGCCCACGAAGCCGAACAGCAGGATCCAGACATAGAGCAGGGTCATGCTGGGCGGCGCGGGCTGCCGCACCGGCTGGGGCGCGGGGCGCTGCTGTCCGATCGGCGTCAGCATGTAACCCGGCGGCACCGAGACGACGGGCTGCGCGGCGGCGGCCGGCGCGGCGTTCGCCGCCGGCGTGCCGTTCGCGGCGGCACCCACCGGGACCGGCTCGGGGGCCGGCGCGGTGGCCGGCTGAGGAGCCGGGATTTCCTTCTTTTCGGGCGCCAGCAGGCCGTTCTCGTTGAGCACCCGCATGCCGCCGGTGAGGAACCGCAGGCCGACCAGGGCGGACAGCGCCAGAATCACCACGTTCAACAGCTTGAAGAAGCCGTAGTCGGGCGCGGTGATCAGAAAGAAGAGCGCGATCGGGGCGAACGCCAGCGCCAGCATGGCGGTCACGGTCAGCGCCACCATGACCAGGGCGAGAGACTGGCGTACGGACAACCGCGCCCCGAAAACCAGGTTGAACAGGTACAGCGTCGGCAGGCAGATGGCCAGCGTGACCAGGAACAGCAGCGGCAGCTTCACCGCCGAGGTCAGCGCCATCAGCACACTGTGGAAGGAACCCAGCACCGCGCCGTAACAGGCGAGGGCGATCACCGCACTGATCAGCATCTGCCCGGTGAGCTTCGACAGAGATCGATCCTCGACGACCTGCTGCCAGATCCCCTGCCTGTCACGCAGGATCCGCTCGATCACCAGCAATCCGGATGCGTTCGCCATGCCCGCCACCCTTCGGGTTGTGACGTCGATACGCCCTCGCACCGACGTGCGGCGAACGATACGACACCGTGTCAACGACACGGAACCGTCTTATCCGAATGAGCGAAATGTCGTTCTCAGCGCCAACCGACATCAATGCGGTCGCCGCGCTCGTCGAAGAAATGCAATGCATCCATCCGTACGCCGACCGCCAGCGAATGTCCGGGCGACACGGCCGGGTACGGAGCCAGCCGCACCGCCACCTCGGCCGGCCGCCGGTGATGCCGTCCCGGGTCGCTGAGCACCGAGACCCGCTGCGCTTCGGGGCGTTCGCGCACGGCCCGGTCCGACCGCCCGGCAAGCCGCTGCAAGGCACCGCCGACGCGGCTCAACGCCCCACCCGAGGGCACGGCGTCGGCCACACCCTTGCCCGCCTCGTCGACGACGATCGCGGTCGCACCGATGTCGAGGAAGGCCAGCGACTCGTGGCCGTGGTGCTCCAGATATCGGATCCTGCCGCGGAGCACGTCGCCCGGGGCGTCGGGAGCGACCGGAGTGAGCGCCTCGGCCCGCATGCCGACCACGATCCGCTCGCCGTGATAGCGCGCGATCGCCCGGGCGCGGATGTCGCTCCACGGCAGGTAGAGCACCTGTTCACCAAGGTCGAGCACGACATAGCGGTCGAGGTGCACATAGACCGACGCCTCGAGCAGGTTCATCCGTGGAGAACCGAGGAACGCGGCGACATAGAGGGTGGCCGGGCGGCCGTACACCTCGGTCGGGGTGCCCACGTCCTGCAGCACGCCCCCGCGCAGGATCGCGACCCGGTCCGCCATGGTCAGCGCCTCGGCCTGGTCGTGGGTGACGTACATGGTGGTGACGCCGAGTTCCCGGGTCAAAGCCGTGATTTCGGTACGCAGCTCGGCCCGCAGCCCACTGTCGAGATTCGACAACGGCTCGTCCATGAGAAACAGGCCCGGGCGGCGCACGATCGCCCGCCCCATCGCCACCCGCTGACGCTGGCCGCCGGATAGCTGCGTGGGCTTGCGGGCCAAAACGTCGCCGATGCCCAGGGCGGCGGCCACGTCACCGATCCGCTCACCACGGGGACCGGATTCCACACCGGAGAGCTTGAGCGGAAAGCCGATGTTGCCGGCGACCGTCATATGTGGATAGAGCGCGAAATCCTGGAAGACCATCGCGATCTGGCGGTCGCGGGGAGCCAGCTCCGCCACCGATTCGCCGTTGAGCAGAATGCTGCCCGCCGTCGGGTCCTCCAGGCCGGCGATCATCCGCAGGATGGTGGACTTGCCGCAGCCCGAAGGGCCGAGCAGCACCAGGAACTCGCCGTCCCGCACCTCGAGGTCGACCTTGTCGACCGCCACCGTTCCGTCCGGCCAGATCTTCGTGACGTCCTTGAGCGCGACGGTGGACACCGTCAACCTCCTGCATGCGAGCTGCGACGATGGCCTAGCGTGACCAGACGCATGCAGGACTGCCATCGGGTGAACGGCTATTGACCGCCCGTCACCGCGCCGTCACAGCTATCGATGCGCGGTCTCCCCGAGCAGGACCCGACGAACGACCCGCTCCGCTGCCCTACCGTCGTCGAGATAGCAGAACCGCTCCCGGAACCGGGCGCGCTTCGTCGCCGCGCCGGCGCCCTCGTAGGTCCGGCTTCGGAAGACGTCGACCAGGTCGCCGAAGGTCGTCGCGACCTCGCCCGGAGGCAGCTTCATCAGGTCGAAGTACACCCCGCGCAGCTCCCGGTACACCGCCCAGTCCGGCGCGAAGATCACGAGCGGCCGGTCCAGCACGGCGAAGTCGAACATGGCCGACGAATAGTCGGTCACCATCACATCCGCCGCCAGATACAGGTCCTCCACCACCGGGTACGGGGACATGTCCACAATGCGCCCCCGCCGCGTCGGCACCTGGTCGGCGGACACGGCGAAGTAGTGGGCGCGGACCAGCAGCACGGTATGCCGACCGAGCGCGTCGGCGAAGGCCTCCACGTCCAGCACCTGCCGGTCCAGCGGCAGCCACTCGCGGTGGGTAGGGGCGTAGAGGACGACCCGCTCGTGCGGCGCGAGGCCGAGCTTGTCCCGGACAGCCGCGGTGTCCGCCGCCGTCGCGCACGCCAGCCGGTCGTTGCGCGGATAGCCGACCTCGAGCGTCTCGTACCGGCAGGGATAAGCGCGCTCCCAGGCGATCGTCGTGTGCGCGTTGGCGCTCACGCTGAAATCCCAGCGGTCCGCGCGGCGCATCTGGGCGTGGAAGTTCTGGTCCTTCGCCGCCGCCGGATGGTCGGCCTGGTCCATGCCCATCATCTTCAGCGGGGTGCCGTGATGGGTCATGAGGTGCGTCGAGCCCGTCCGCTTACGCACCCAGTTCGGCCAGTTCACGTTGTTGACCAGCCAGCGGGCACGGGCCAGCGCGCGAAAGTACGCCGGCGAGCCCGCCACCACATACTCCACACCGGGCGGCACGGACTTCTCCCGCCCCCGGCCGACCACCCACACCGTGCGGATACCGGGCACGAGCTCGGCGGCCTTGGTCGCGATGGCCGCCGGATTGCAGCTCACCCCGCGATACCAGTACGCGGCGTACAGTGCCAGCTTCTCGTCCACCGGCAGCCGCAGCTGCAGTCGGTAGTAGGACCGGTAGGCGGCCTGCCGTACCCGCTTGGCGGTTCTCACGGCCTTGACGACCGGGGCGCGGCGCACCCGGTCGACGGCCCGGATCAGGCCGATGGCCCGCTGCATCGCCTGGAACGAGAAGAAGGAGCCACGGGCCGCGAACCTGTGCCGCAGCCCCATCGCCCCGGCCGGGCGTCGGTAGCCGACGGGCCGGTAGCGGTGGAAGTCTTCGGTGATCCGGTCGAAGAAGCGCTTGCGCGACGCCTTCCGCACCCGCTGGGCGTTGCTCAGCACGACGAAGTAGTGCCACATCATGCGCCGGAAGAGCACCGGACGCAGCGCCTCAGCCTGGTCGGCGTGCCCGTCCACCAGCGCCATCGCCTGCGCCCAGTGGCCGAAAATCTCAAAATGCCGATCGTCGAGGGTACGGGTGATCGCCCCGGTCCGGCGCTGCCGGTAGTGCAGGCAGATCCGGCTCAGGCTGCTGATCCTCGGCGCCGCGGCGAGCAGGGGGAAGGTGAAGGAGACGTCCTCGTACCAGCCCTCGTCGAAGCGAAGCTCCAGCTTGAGCAACAGTTCGCGGCGCACGACCTTGTTCCAGGCGACGTGCAGCACGTTCATGATGCGCGGGTATTCCCGCGCCGTGAAGATCTGCGGCGCCTCGGCGAGCAGCCGGCCGTCCTGTTGGCTCTCGACGCGGCCGTCCCAGTGCACCCTGTCGAATCCGACGACGAGCACGTCCACGGCGGTTTCGGCGATCCGGGCGGCGACCGCGCCCAGCGCGCCCCGCGCGAGCCAGTCGTCGCCGTCGACGAACCACACGTAATCGCCCACCGCGTGCTCGAGTCCGGCGTTGCGGGATCGGCCGGGGCCGACGTTCTCCCGCAGCGACACCACCCGCACACGCGGATCGCGGGCGGCGTACTCGGCGAGGATCGCGCCGCTGTTGTCCGGCGAGCTGTCGTCCACCGCCACGATCTCGAAGTCGGTGAAACTCTGCCCCACCAGCGAGTCCAGGCACTGCCGCAGGTAGCCCTGCACCTTGTAGACCGGCACGACCACGCTGAGCAGCGTCATCGGTTCCCCCCGGTCCGCCAGTCCCGGACCGCTCCCGTGAGAAATCGCAGGCCGACGCCGGCCGCCATCAGCAACTCGCCGGCCGTCGCGACACCGGCCAGCGCGAAGAGCACCAGCAACACGACCCGCCCGTCCCAGCCCAGCAGGGCGCGCTTCGCCTCCAGGTCAGGCGCGGCCTTCTCCATCCGGGCCGTCAGGTCGTAGTGATGCAGCGCCAGCGCGAAGAGCAGCGCGAACACGACCGGCGGCGGCACCGCGCAGATGACCGCGACGGCCACCGCCAGCAGGTATTCCGCGGCACGCAGCCCGGCCGGCACGAGCCAGTCGAGCGGCCCGTCGTGCCGGGACCGGGCCGCCAGCCCGGCACCGAGCACCAGCGCGGCAACCGCCACGAGCCAGACCGAGGCCTCGCCCGCCCGCACCAGCTCGACGTGCGCGGCCCCGCCCCACCACGAACCCCACCGCGTGCCACCCGGCACCCACCCGAAGCCCACGGCCGCGATCAGCGCCAGCGGGGCGACCGCCGCGACCATGCTCCAGAGCAGCGGCCGGGACAGGTCCGCCGCGCTCACGGTGCCGCGCACCAACCTGCCGTCGTCGCGGTGCCGCGACGTGTCGACCGTCTCCAGCACACCGACGCGCATCGAGAGCGAGCGCAGAGACCTCAACGCCAACGTGTACGCCGCGGCGAGCAGCCCCCACGTCACCACGGCGGCGAGCGCCACCCTGCCGTTCGTCAGAGCCGCCAGGATCGCGATCAACGCCCAGCGCTCGCCGATCGGAAAAACCACGATCCTCTTCAGCCAGTACGCGACCGACCCGGTGTCCGCCTGCACCTTGTTGGAGGCGCGGCTGAGCCGGGCACCCACCCCACCACCGGCGTCGGCATTGCCCGCGGTGCCCACGGCTTGCCGGGCCGCGGCCTCGTCGTGCAGGGCGCCATACCAGGTGTCGGTCATGTGCCGCACCGTCTGCAGCACGATCGCGGTGATGGCCAGCGGCCACGCGTACGGCAGGCCCACCCGGTCGGCACCGGCGGCCAGCCCGGCGTAGGCGGCGTACTCCTTGGCCCGGTCGGCCATCGTGTCGAGCCACCCGCCGAAAGCCCCGAACCGGCGGGTGTATCGGGCGAGCTGGCCATCGACGCAGTCGAGCACGAAACCGAGATAGAGCAGGACGGCGCCGGCCACCATCGCGGGACGCGACGCTTGCCAGAAGGCGAGCGCGGCGGCCACGGCGAAGAGCACGGACAGCGCGGTGACGCCGCTCGGTGTCAGACCGGCGCGGGCGCAGAGCTTGGTAACCAGCGGGGACCAGGAGCTCACCGCATAGGTGGTGAAGAAGTCGTCCTTCTCCTTGACGGCGAGCCGCAGCAGGGCCTTGTCCTCGTCAACGGCCTCGACCGCCGAGCTCGCCGCGGCGAGCTCGGCGTCGGTGCGCACCCGCGCGGCACGCAGCAGCCGCACCCGGGTCGCGATCGGCACCATCCCAGCATCGAGCAGCGCGGGAAGCAGGAGGTCGAGCGCGTTCCCGCCGCCCGCGCCGCCGCCCCCAGCCACGACACCGCTCCCAGCGGCGTTGGCCCCAGCCCCGCTGACCCCCACCGCGTTGGTCCGGGCTGCGTTGGTCCGGGCGGCGCCATTCCCGGCGGCGTTGTTTGCGCCGACCGCGGCTCCGGCGGTGGAGATCGCCTTCTCGGCGGCGGCCGCGGTGAGGCGGAGGTCACCGGGTGCGAGGTAGAGCGCGCCCATGAATCGGGTGGGGCCGTCCGTGGCCGCGACCAGCCGACCCCGATCCTCCCTGAGGTCGCCTCCGGTGCCACGCTCCGTAGCGACGACGAGGGCGGTGCTGCGCCCGGCCGGCTCGGTAGCCAGGGTCCAGAGCAGACTCGGATGCGCGACCAGGTCGTCGGCGCACAACAGGACCGGTTCGCCGGCCTCGGCGACGATCCTGGCGATCTCCCTGAGCTGCTGCGGAAGATCATCACCGCCCACGGTCAGCACGGCCGAGGCTCCGGCCGCGGTCAGTCCGGCGGTGAGCTCGCCGGCGAGCCTGGCGGCTGCGGCCGGGTCGAGATCGTTGCCGGCGCTGCCGCACAACACGGCGAGCGTCACCGCGGCATCCCTCCCACCAGAACCGCCCAGTCGCAGAGAGTAGGGGCGGCATTCGCCCCGAATGTTAACAGCGGCGAGGGCCGGCTACGGGGAGCCCTTACGGGAACGCGAGCCGCCTTCTCCCCCTGCGGACCGAGGTCGGGGCGGCGGCGCGCTCGTACTGTGGATTGCAGGTCAGGCACCCCGCCCGGCCGACATTGAAGGAGTGGATGACATGGCCCGCCGTCTGGCTCGCCCCCGCGACGACCGATGGATCGCCGGCGTGTGTTCCGGCCTCGCCCGCCGCTTCGGCATCGGCTCGGGCACGATGCGCCTGATCTTCGTCATCTCCTGCCTCTTGCCCGGCCCGCAGTTCCTCGTCTACCTCGTCCTGTGGGCCATGCTCCCCAACGAGTGACCGCAAACGCGTCCTGCCACTCGTCCAGCTCACCGCCCGAGTAAACGCGTCCCGGGCAGCGTCGCCTGACGGGTCGCGGCCGGCGCAACACCCGCGCGGTGGCCGGCGTCCCTCCCCGGGCGTCGGCCACCGTCGTCATCGGGTCACGGACTCGTGAACTCGACGGTGACCTTCGTATAGCCGAGCCGTTCGAAGAGGCTGACCAGCATCCTCTCGGTGTTCTGCCGGGCACGTTGGTCGAGCCCACTGCTCCGGGCGGCCTCGGTGATCCGCTCCTGGGCGAGCTGGTAGACCCGTTGTTGCTGGTTGGGGTCGCTGGAGAAGGCGTCCCCGATCCGGTTGAGCAGACCCCGTTCCTCCGCCACCACATAGCTGCGCTGCATGTCGAGGGCAGCCTGCCCCTGCTGCGGGGCCGGCAGCTTGAGGTGGACCGTCTTGTTCTCCTCGTCGACCGTCAGGGCGCCCGAGGAGAGCTGGCCGAAGTCGACGTACTCCTCGACAGTGCCGGAGCCGACGAAGAGTGTGCGCTTGTTGAGCAGGAAGTCGGGGACGTTCTCCTTGTTCTCCTGCAGGTCGACGATGACCTGGAACGTGCCGTCGGCGGCCACGTAGCGGCTCAGGTCGCGCATCGACTGCAGCAGGACCGGCTGGCTGCGGTCGGTGGTCTTGTCGGAGAACGGGTTGTCGAAGCCGGGTAGCACGTTCATCGCCCGAAGGCCGAGGCACAGCGCCACGATGAGCGCGAAGACGACCCCGGTGAAGATGACCACCCGGGCGAACGCGCCGGGTCCTCGCGGCTCGGCCGCGGGAGCCTCGGTCGGCGATGTTGTCGTGGGCGCGGTCACCGAGGTGGGCTCCTCGATGGCCGGATATTCGCTGGTCGGCTCGTCGACGCCGGACGGATTTGCCATCGCCGGACACCTCTTCCTCTCGCTGCCCTGCTTCCCAAGGTACGGAAGGGGTACGACAGTCGCAGCCGCTCAACCTCCGAATGCGTTCAAACCCGTCAATTTCTGCCCGATGACGAGCTGGTGGATCTCCGAAGTTCCCTCGTACGTGAGCACGCTTTCGAGGTTGTTGGCATGCCGGAGCACCGGATACTCACCGCTGATCCCATTGGCGCCGAGGATCGTCCGGCACTGCCGAGCGATCTTGATCGCCTCCCGGACGTTGTTGAGCTTGCCGACGCTGACCTGCTCGGGCCGCAGCCCGCCGAGATCGGCGCGCCGGCCGAGGTGCAGCGCCAGCAGGTAGCCCTTCTGCAGCTCCAGCGCCATGTCGGCCAGCTTCGCCTGGGTGAGCTGGAACCCGGCGATCGGGCGGCCGAACTGCTCGCGGGCCCCCGCGTACGCGATGGCGGTCTCCAGGCAGTCCCGGGCCGCGCCGAGGGCACCCCAGACGATGCCGAACCGGGCCTCGGTGAGGCACGTCAGCGGACCCTTGAGGCCGCGGGCGAGCGGCAACCGGGCGGAGTCTGGCACGCGTACGTCATCGAGGGTGATCTCACCGGTGGCGGAGGCGCGCAGCGAAAGCTTCTTCTTCACCTCGCGCGTGGAGAAGCCGGGGGTGGTCGTCGGCACGGCGAAGCCGAGCACGCCCTCGTCCGCGCGGGCCCAGATCACCGCCACGTCGGCGAGGGGCGCGTTGGTGATCCACATCTTGCCGCCGTGCAGCACCCAGTCGTCGCCGTCGCGGCGGGCCCGGGTCGCCATCGTGCCCGGGTCGGAGCCGTGATCGGGCTCGGTCAGTCCGAAGCATCCGATCAGCTCGCCGGCGGCCATGCCCGGCAGCCACCGCTGCTTCTGCTCCTCGCTGCCGAACTTCCAGATGGCATACATGGCCAGGGAGCCCTGGACCGACACCAGGGACCGGACGCCCGAGTCGGCGGCCTCCAGCTCCATGCAGACGAGGCCGTACTGGACCGCGGAGGCGCCGGCGCAGCCGTACCCGGTGAGGTGCATGCCGAGCAGGCCGAGTTTGCCGAACTCGAGGGCGAGCTCGCGGACGGGCACCTCGCCGCGCTCGTACCAGTCGGCGATGTGCGGGCGGACCCGCTCGTCGGCGACCCGGCGCACCAGCGCCCGGACGTCGCGTTCCTCGTCGTTCAGGAGTTCGTCGAGGTCGAGCAGATCCAGTGGTGAGACGGCCATGGAGTAAAACTAACAGCGTTAGTTGTCGATGACGAGTACTCGGGCGTGGATCTGGTTGCGCTGTTGCAGGGCCGCCCGCAACGCGCGGTGCAGCCCGTCCTCGAGATAGAGGCCGCCGTTCCACTCCACGACGTGCGGGAACAGGTCGCCGTAGAACGTCGAGTCCTCCGCGAGGAGCTTGTCGAGCGCCAGCTCACGCTTGGTGGTGATGAGGTCGGCCAGCCGGATCGGCCGGGGTGGGATCTCTGCCCACGCCTTCAGCGTCGTGTGATGGTCGGGGTACGGCGCTCCGTCCCGCACCGCTTTGAAGATCACGACGGCACGCTCCCCTCAGGTCCTCGCTCTGGCCTTACCCGGCAAACGGGCAGGTACGCCTGTCAGCCTAGCGAGCCGCCAGCCTAACGACCGGCGCCGTCCTCGACGCCGTCACCTGTGCTCAGGTGTTGTTCCCACCAGACGCCCCCGTGGCGTTCCATCGGCCATGATGCACCACCTCGTCCACCGGACGGTGCCCACGGCGTAGTGACGGTGACCTCTTATCGGCCATCGGGTACCCCACCGCCAGCGCTCCCACCGGCGTGAACTCCTCCGGCACGCCGAAGGCCTCCCGAAAGGCACCGACCCGATCCGCCGGTACGCCGAAGAACAGCGAACCCAGCTCCTCGTTGACGGCGGTCAGGTGCATGAGCAGCGCGGCGAAGCCGGTGTCGACGTCCCAGTACGGCACCGGCCACCGCCGCTCGTCGCGGTCGGTCCAGCCCTTGTCGGCCTGGGCGTACCGGTCGAGATAGACCGACTTGTTGGAGAGCGCCACGATGATCAGCGGCGCGGTGCTCATCCGCCGCAGCCAGCCGTCCGCGAGCCCCTCGGCGGCGGTGACCGACCAGTAGAGCTCCCGGTCCTCCGGCCGCTGAAGCACCAGGAAGCCCCAGCCCTGGGAGAAGCCCGCCGACGGCGCCCGCAGCGCGTGTTTGATCAGCTTGTCGACAAGCTCCGGTGGCACGGGACGGTCGGGGTCGTACGTGCGGATCATTCTGCGCCGGCGCAGGACCTCGTCGAACTCCACGGCTCAGCCCGCCACCCGGATGCCCCAGGACCCCCGCCAGCCTTGCCCGGGCGCCAGCACCACCAGGTCACGCCCGGACCGGAACGCGTCCGGCGGGCAGGTCATCGGCTCGATCGCGCACGATCGCCGGAACCGCTCGCCGCTCAGCGTGTCACCGGTGAACACCTGCCACCACTTGAAGCTCCCGTCGCCCCAGACGGTCACCGACCGGCTGCCGTCGGGCGCCGCGATGGTGACCGACGAGCCGCCGTCCGAGTCGGCGATCAGGTCTCCCCAGGTCGTGTCGAGCGCGGCCGCGCCGATGCGGCGTGGCTCGGTGTAGTCGAATTCGCCGCCGGCCACCTTGACCGCGCCGATCGGCAGCAGCCTGTTGTCGGTGAGCACCTTGCTGCGGCCCGGCACCCTCAGCAGGGTGTCGTCCACCGCCACGCCCGGCAACCGCAGGTAGGGATGGACCGAGAAGCCCCACGGCGCGTTGGCGTCGCCGGTGTTGGTGACCTCCTGGTCCGAGCGGAGCCCGTCGGCGCCGACGCTCCACCGGGTCCGCAGCGTGAGCGACCACGGATATCCGACCTGCGCCGGCAGATCGAACTCGAGCGTGACGGACTCCGGCGTCCGCTCGGCGAGCCGCCAGCGGGACCAGTTGGTCAGTCCGTGGATCGCGTTGTGCTTGCCCGGCTCGGTGAGCGGCAGCTGATGTGTCGTGCCCTCGAAGGTGTAGCGCCCATCGCGGATGCGATTGGGCCACGGTGCGAGGAGCTGACCCGCCGAGGCGGGCGAGATCTCATCCGGCCCGAAGCCGTCCACCACCTCGACCGGGCCCACGGCATAGCCGCGCAGCACACCGCCGACCTCGGCGACCGTCGCCCGATGGCCGTCCGCTTCGATCGTCCACTGAGTCCCAGACTTCGCCGCCACGACATCTGTCATGCATGGGACATTATCGGTTCGCGTCAGCGTCGGCGGGGGGACGGTAGCGACCGAGTGCCGGGAAGGCGAGGGCCAGCACCACGGCCAGCCCGGCGGCGGCGAATCCACCGCCCGCCCAGGACGCCGTCGGTCCCGCGAAGTCCGCGGTGGCGCCCGCACGCAGGTCGCCCAGCCTCGGGCCGCCGGCTACGACGACCGTGAAGACGCCCTGGAGCCGTCCGCGCAGCCGGTCCGGCGCGTAGACCTGGAGGATCGACTGCCGGTAGACCGCGCTGACGAGATCCGCCGCGCCGCCGACCGCCAGCAACGCCACCATCAGCCACAGCGAGGTCGCCAGCCCGGCGAGGCCGACCGCTACGCCCCAGCCGATCACCGCCACGATCAAGGCGACGCCCTGGCGCCGGACCCGGCCGATCCACCCGGAGGTGAGGCCGCCGAGCACCGAGCCGATCGCGATCGCGGCGAACAGCCAGCCGACGGCGGCACCGCCGCCGAACCGGTCCTCGGCGATCTCCGGGAACAGCGCCCGGGGCATCGCCAGGACCATCGCGACGATGTCGATCGCGAAGGAGAGCAGGAGCACCGGCTGGGTGGCGAGGAACCGCAGGCCGTCCACGATGCCGCGCAGACCCGCGGTGGGCTTCTCGGGGTGGTCGTCATGCACCGGAGGGATGGGCGGGAGCTTGTACGCCGCCCAGAAGGAGATGGTGAAAAGCGCGGCGTCCACGGCGTACGCGATGGTGATGCCGGTGCCGGTCGACCAGGTGCCGAAGATGAGGCCCGCGGCGAGCGGGCCGAGAACTCCGCCCGCGGTCGTCGTGGTGTAGGCGAGGGTGTTGGCCGCGGGCACCAGCGCGGCGGGCACGATCCGCGGGATGATCGCCTGCCGGGCCGGCGAACTGATCGCGAAACCCGCCGACTGCACGGCGGTGAGCACCAGGAGCAGCACCCCGCTGCGCGCCCCGAGCAGCGCCTGCACCAGCAGGCCGACCGTGGACAGCCAGGCCAGGGTCGAACTGGCGAGCAGCAGCTTGCGCCGGTCGACCACGTCGGCGGCGGCGCCACCCCAGAGACCGAAGATCAGCAGGGGTACGAGCCCGGCGATGCCGAGCAGACCCACCCAGGCGGACGAGTGCGTGATCGCGAACATCTCGACCGGCACGGCCACCGCGGTGAACTGAAAGCCGAAGTAGGAGACGCCGTTGCCGACCCACATCCGCCGGTACGCGCGCTCGCGCAGCGGCCGTACGTCGATCATCCAGCCCTTGCCGTCGCGCTCCTCGACGACCTTCTCCGCGGCCTCGACGGGCTCCTGGCTCACGGAGCCAGCCGCTCGACGACCCAGTTCCCGCCGGCACGGCGATACTGGAGCCGGTCGTGCAGGCGGTTGCTGCGCCCCTGCCAGAACTCGACGGTCTCCGGCACGACCCGCAGCCCACCCCAGTGCGGCGGTGCGGGCACGTCGCTGTCGCCGAAGCGCTCGGCGGCGGCCGCGAGTCCCGCGTCGACGGCGGCCCGGTCCGGCACCACCCGGCTCTGCGGACTCGCCCAGGCGCCGAGCCGGGAACCGCGCGGCCGGCTCGCGAAGTAGGCCTCGGTCTCGGCCCGGTCCACCTTCTCCACCTCGCCGCAGACGATGACCTGCCGCTGCATTCCAAACCACGGGAACACCAGGCTCGCCTGCGGATTCGCCTGCGCCTCGGCGCCCTTGCGCGACGTGTAATTGGTGAAGAACACGAAGCCGCGCTCGTCATAGTCCTTCAGCAACACGGTGCGGGCGCTCGGCCGGCCGGCGGCGTCCGCTGTCGCGACGATCATGGCGTTGGGCTCGGGCAGGGCGTACTCCAGCGCCTGGGAGAACCAACGGGAGAACTGCTCCGGCCAGGTCGCGGCCAGGTCGTTCTCGAGCAGCTCCCCGCGCTCGGTGTAGTCGCGCCGCATCGCGGCAGGTGACTGCTGGTCCGACGTCACATGCGTTCCTTCCCCCGATCGACCCAACGAACCTAAGTCGTGTACGCCGCCGCGTCCCCTCGGGAAGGATAGGTGTCGCAGACAGCACATTCCTGCGGGTCGACCGCCAGGTCGCCGGCGGGCAAGATGAGACACCCACGGCTTCGACCAGCCGGACTCCCCAGGAGGCGTCGTGTCCGATTTCAAGCCGGGCCTCGAGGGCGTCGTCGCCTTCGAGACCGAGATCGCCGAGCCCGACAAGGACGGCGGCTCCCTGCGCTACCGGGGAGTCGACATCGAGGACCTGATCGGCCAGGTGTCCTTCGGCAGCGTGTGGGCGCTGCTGGTCGACGGCCGGTTCGGGCCGGGACTGCCGCCCGCCGAGCCGTTCCCGGTGCCGGTGCACTCGGGCGACATCCGCGTCGACGTGCAGTCCGCTGTCGCGATGCTCGCGCCGTACTGGGGGCTCTCCCAGCTGCTGGACATCGACGACGAGCAGGTCCGCACCGACCTGGCGCGGGTGTCGGTGACCGCCCTGTCGTTCGTGGCGCAGGCCGCTCGCGGGCTGGGTCTGCCGGCGGTGCCGCAGAAGGACATCGACAAGGCACAGACGATCGTCGAGCGCTTCATGAAGCGCTGGCGGGGCGAGCCGGATCCCCGGCACGTCAAGGCGGTCGACGCTTATTTCATCTCCGCCGCCGAGCACGGGCTCAACGCCTCCACCTTCACCGCGCGGATCGTCGCGTCCACCGGCGCGGACGCCGCCGCCTGCATCTCCTCCGGCATCGGCGCGCTGTCCGGGCCGCTGCACGGCGGCGCGCCCTCCCGCGTGCTGCACATGATCGAGGCGGTCGAGCGCAGCGGCGACGCGGAGGGATACGTCAAGGGTGTCCTCGACCGCGGCGAACGCCTGATGGGCTTCGGCCACCGCGTCTATCGCGCCGAGGATCCGCGGGCGCGGGTGCTGCGGCGCACGGCCCAGGAGCTGGGTGCTCCCCGCTTCGAGGTGGCCGAGGCGCTGGAACGCGCCGCCCTCGCCGAGTTGCAGGCGCGCAAGCCCGACCGGGTGCTGGCGACCAACGTGGAGTTCTGGTCCGCGGTGGTGCTCGACTTCGCCGAGGTCCCGTCGCACATGTTCACCTCGATGTTCACCTGTGCCCGGGTGGCCGGCTGGAGCGCGCACATCCTGGAGCAGAAGAAGCTCGGTCGCATCGTGCGGCCGAGTGCGCTCTATGTCGGACCGCCCACCCGCAAGCCGCAGGACGTGGAGGGCTGGGACGCGGTCCCGCATAATCTGTAATCGCTTCGCCACCGCTTGGAAGGACCCCCCGTGACTGATCCGATCCGCATCCCCGACGACCTCAGGCCCGTCGATGGCCGGTTCGGGTCCGGGCCGAGCAAGGTCCGCCCGGAGGGGGTCGAGGCACTCAGCCGGGTGGCGACGACCTTCCTGGGCACCTCGCACCGACAGAAATCGGTCAAGGAGCAGGTGGCCCGCCTGCGTGCGGGGATCGGGGAGTTCTTCTCCCTTCCGGACGGATACGAGGTGATCATCAGCAACGGCGGCACCAGCGCCTTCTGGGAGACCGCCACGTTCGGACTGATCCGCGACAAGGCCCAGTTCGCCGAGTTCGGTGAGTTCGGTGCCAAGTTCGTCAAGGCGGTCACCGACGCGCCGTTCCTCGCCGAGCCGACCGTGCACAAGGCGCCGGGTGGCAGCGCGGCCTACCTGAGTGCCGAGGCGGGCGTCGACGCGTACGCGAGCGTCCACAACGAGACGTCGACCGGCGTCGCCGTGCCGGTCAAGCGGGTCGCGGGCGCCGACCCGGGCGCGCTGCTGCTGACCGACGCCACCTCGGGCGGCGGCAGCCTGGAGGTCGACCTCACCGAGACCGACGTCTACTACCTCGCGCCGCAGAAGGCGTTCGGCTCCGACGGTGGACTCTGGATCGCCCTGATGTCGCCGGCGGCGATCGAGCGGGCATACGAGATCAAGGCGTCGGGCCGCTACATCCCGCAGTTCCTCGACCTCGTCACCGCCATCGAGCAGTCCCGTCTCGAGCAGACCTACAACACCCCCGCGCTGGCCACCGTCTTCCTCGCCGCCGAGCAGATCGACTGGATGAACGCGCAGGGCGGCCTCGCCTGGGCGAGCAAACGCAGCGCCGAGAGCGCGGCGGCCATCTACGGCTGGGCGGACCGCTCCGCCGTGGCGTCCCCCTTCGTCGCCGACCCGGCGCTGCGCTCGAATGCGGTCGCCACGATCGACTTCGTGGACGGCGTGGATGCCGCCGTGATCGCCAAGGTGCTGCGCGCCAACGGGATCGTGGACACCGAGCCCTATCGCAAGCTGGGCCGCAACCAGCTGCGCGTGGCCCTCTACCCCACCGTGGACCCGGCGGACGTCGAGGCGCTCACCCGCTGCATCGACTTCATCGTCGGTCGCCTGTGACCTTGCGGACCATGACGGTCTCCCCGTCGTCGATCTCCCCGGTCTCCGTGAAGCCCGCCGAGAGATAGAGCGCTCGGGCGCGGTCGTTGGACGGCACGAAGCTGAGGCGTACGGTCTCGGCTTCGTGCTCGCGGACGGCGTAGCCGACGGCGGCCTCGAGCGCCTGCCGCCCGAGCCCGCGCCCCTGGAACCGGTGGTCGATCATCAGCCGGACGAGGACGTGTTCCCCAGGCCGCTCCCCGGGGTGCAACAGTACAAAACCGACCAGTTCGCCATCCGCGTAGACGGCGCGCGGCTCAGCCTCGGGATAGATGTGGGTCTCGGCGATGCCGACGACGTTCGGCGCCACGAACCCGGCCTGCTCGGGCGCGACCTCCAGCTTGATGATGGCGCGGAAGTCGTCCTTGGTCACCGGGCGGAGTTCGACGGTCATGCCGCCTTTCTAGGCCCCCCGCCGCACCGGGGCAAGGCGTTATCCGTTGAAGATCATCTTCGCTGGTCAATGACTTCGACGGCGTGGCATACCACCATTGGGTGACCGAGGCGCGTACCGTGTTGGAGAATCGCGCCCGGGTGGCTGACTCTCGGGAACAGGCCAGCGACGGGACGGAGGCAACGCATGCGGCCAGTACGCTTCGTCGCTCTCTCCGAGGACGGTCAGGCCCTGGTGCTCGCCGACGAGGTCGGCCGGCTCCTGGCACTCCCCATCGACGACCGTGTCAGCGGCGCCCTGCATCACGAGGGCGGCGCCGGCACCGTGACCCCGAACAGCACGGCGGTGGCCCTGTCTGGCGAGTCCATGGCGACACTGTCGCCACGCGACATCCAGGCACGGATCCGCTCGGGCGAGTCCGCCGAGGACGTCGCGCGCGTCGCGGGTGTGCCGGTCGACCGGGTACTGCGCTACGCCGGCCCGGTGCTGCAGGAGCGGGCCATGCTTGCCCAGCACGCCCGCCGCACCCGACTGAAGACGTCGGATTCCGGCGCGCCGCTGGCCGAGGTGGTCGACAGTCGCCTCGCCCAACACGGCATCGACACGGAAAAGATCTCCTGGGACGCGTTCCGCCGCGACGACGGCACCTGGCGCATCGTCGCCACGTGGCCGTCCGGCAAGGCCACCGCGCAGGCGCTCTGGGACCTCGACAAGGGCCGCCAGGTCGTCTCGCCGCACGACGACATGGCGCAGTACCTGTGCGCCGAGCGTCCGACCCAGATCCTCGGCCAGGAGCCCGCCCCCGAGCGGGGCGGACACGAGCGTGGCGGGCACGGCCTGCCCGGTCCGAGCCGCACGGCGGAGCCCAGCCGCGGCGGGCGCGGCCTGCCGGCGGCGGCGGATTCGCCTCGCCCGATGCGCGACCCGATCCGCGCCGGACGCGACGCCCTGCTGGCCTCGCTCGACCGCCCGCTGGGCGGCGACCGTCCCGGCCGCGGCCTCGAGCCGGCGGCGCAGGAGTCCCGGCGCCCGGTCGCGGGCGGCGCCGCGGCGCTGCTCGGCGGTGGCGCCGGTTCCGCCTTCGACGACGACGCGGACCTGCCCAAGGAGGTTCCCGCGGTGCCGAGCCTGGCCGTGCTGCGGCCGAGGCGCACCGTGGGCGCCCAGTCCGGCGAGTCCGACGCCGAGGAGACGGCGAAGCCCCGCAAGCGCCTGCCGAGCTGGGACGACGTGCTGTTCGGCGGCGGCCCCGCGGCCCGCGAAAGCTCCTGAGCTACCAGGCACGCAGGGTGGTGTAGGCGCCGTCCGGCTCCACGCGCACCAGCGCGAACTCATCGAGAGTCCAGGGTGAGCCGGCATAGCTCTCGAGCGTCTGCCGCAGGGCGTCGTCGTGTGCATATGCGACGGTCAGATGCGGTGTGTACGGCCGGTCGTCCGGTGACAATCCGACGCTTCGCGCGGCCGCTCGAACGTCCGCGCTGAGATCACCCAGCTCTCCGTCAACTCCCGCCCACGTCACCCGGCCGTTGAATCCACCACCGCCACGCAGGCGCAGCTCGCGTCCGCGCGGCACGGAGACCCCGCCGAGGGCGTCTTCGAGGCCGGGCCGGCACTCCTCGGACACCTCACCGAGGAACGCGAGCGTCACATGCCATTTCTCCACCGCCGTCAGGCGGACCCGGTGCGCCGCGGAGTCGAGTCGCTGCCTCAGGTCTCCGCGGACGTCGTCCGGTGGATAGATCGCCACGAAGAGTCGCACGCGGGTGACCCTAGCGCAGGCGCATCCCCGCGGCCCGCAGCTCCTCCTCCACCCGCATCCGCTCCAGGTCGAGGTCCATCCCGTCGAGCGCGCTCAGGTGATGCGGGAGGCCCAGGGCCTCACTGGCCAGCGACAGGCGGCGGTCGTACGCCCGGATCACCGCGGCCAACCAGGCGGCGGACTCGGCGGTGGGACCGCTGCGTCGTTGCCGCCCCAGGCGCCGCAGGTCGGCGGCCAGTTCCTCGACGCCGGGGCCACGCACCGGCGGCAGCGGCGGGTCCTCGGCGTTGAGCCGGCGGTCGAGGCTACGCAGGGCGCGGGTCTCCTGCCGAGGGTCCCGGCCCTGGAAGCGGCGCCCGGTGAGCCCGTCGGCGCAGGCCACAATGGCGACCGCGCACGGGAGGAACAGCAACACCAGCAGCGCCGCGACGACCATGAGGTGCGTGATGCCCACGGCATGACGCTAGGCGGTCGTGGGCCGCGACCGAGAGGGCCGTTCGGATGACTGGGTCTGCCAGGTTCCCGACTGACATCGCCTCCCGCGGTCAGCCGATCCGACGGTCGCGGCCGGCGAGGTAACCGGCGATCATCTGCGGCACCATGAGGGCCGTCATGAGTGCGAGCGGCACCCGCCAACTCCCGCTGTGCTGGTAGAGCGCGCCGACGACGATCGGCCCGGGGATCGCCAGCAGATATCCGGCGCTCTGCGCGAAGGCGGACAGCCGCACCACGACGGAGGCGTCGCGACCGCGCAGCGCGATCATCGTCAGCGAGAGCGGGAACGCGCTGTTGGAGATGCCCAGCAGAACCGCCCACACCCAGGGCGCCGCGGCGGGCGCGACGGCCAGTCCGGCGAAACCGGCAAGGCCGAACAGCCCCAGGCCGACGGCGACCCCGCTCTGGCGCGGCAGCCGACCCGCCACCGCGGACAGCCCGAACGACAACGGCACTCCCAGCAGCGCGATGACCGCGAACAACAGGCCGGCGGTGCTCGCCGGCAGGCCCGCGTCCCGGAAGATCTGGGGAAGCCAGCCCATGATCACGTACGCCGCGGTGGACTGAAGCCCGAAGAAGACGGCGAGCGCCAAGGCCACGGGCTCACGCCACAGCCGCGGCCCGGCGGGTCGGGCGGCCGCGACGGTTCCGGCGGCCGCCGGCAGCGGGCGTTCCCGGGTGCGGTCGCGCGCGAGCCGGATCCAAAGTGGCAGAGCCAGCGCCGCCGCCACCGCCCAGACGCCGAGGCCGAGCCGCCAGTCGCCGCCGAACGCCCCGGTCAGCGGCACCGTGACCGCGGCCGCGGTGGACGCGCCGAGGTTGAGGGCGACCGAATAGAGGCCCGTCATGGCGCCGACCCGGTCCGGGAACCATTGCTTGACGACGACGGGCAGCAGCACGTTGGCAAGCGCGATCCCGGCGAACGCCAGCGCGGACATCGCCAGGAACAGCGGCGTGCCGCCGGCCCAGGGGCGCACCGCCAATCCAAGCGCCAGGGCCGTCGCGCCGACGGCGACGGCTCCGGCCGTGCCCCACCTGCGGGCGAGCAGGGGCGCGGTCGCACCGACCACCGCGAAGCACAGCGCCGGTACGGACGTGAGCAGACCGGCAACGGTCGCGCTCATGCCGAAGCTCTCCCGCACCTCGGCAAGCACCGGCCCCAGGCTGGCCACGGCGGGACGCAGATTGATCGCCGCGAGCACCAGCGCCGCGATGGCCAGGCCCCGGCCGCGCACCGCGAAGCGGCCGCCACCACCACCGCTCGCGATGGAACTGCTATCGGCGGCGGGAATGCTGCCGACAACCGGGCGGACGGTACTGGTCAACGTCATGGACCCATCATAGAATCATGGGATGAATCTGGGTCCGGTCCCGAGAGCGGAATCACTGTCCGGCCGCGTCATCGCCGAGCTGCGGCATCAGATCACCTCGGGCGCGTGGCCGGTCGGCCACCGCATCCCCACCGAGCCCGAGCTGGTCACCCTGCTCGGCGTGGCCCGCAACACGGTCCGCGAGGCCGTGCGGGCGCTGGCCCACAACGGCCTCCTGGACATCCGGCAGGGCTCGGGCACCTACGTCGTGGCCACCAGCGAGCTGGCTGGCGTCATGCAACGCCGGTTCGCCACCGCCGACCCGGCCCACGTGCGGGAGCTCCGCGGCACGCTCGAGGCGGCCGCCGCGGGCTTCGCCGCACGCCGGCGCACCGAGGACGACCTGAGCCGGCTGGAGACGCTCTACGCCCTGCGGGAGCGGGCCTGGTCGGCGGGCGAGCGGGACGCGTTCGTGGACGCCGACGCGGCATTCCACCAGGCCGTGGTGGCGGCCTCCCACAACGAGGTGCTGATCGAGCTCTACGCCGACCTGGGCCAGGTGATCAGGGAGTCGCTGCGTGGCCACTTCGGCGCCACGCTCAGCCCGGACGAATACAAGGAGCACCACACCCTTCTCGCGGCGATCCGCGCCGGAGAGGCCGCGATCGCCACCGCGGAAGCCGCCTCGTACACGTCATCCTGCGAGACCACCCACTGAGCGATCAGGCAGCGACGGCGGGCCGGTCTTCCTCCGCCTCGGGGGTGCGGATCAGGGTCAGCCGAGGCCGCGGGTCGGCCTGCACGCTCAACCGGTCACCGCTGGCCCGCAGCTGCCAGAGCAGGGCCGCCACGGTCGCCAAGAGGCAGAAGACGCCCGCCGCCCAGATGCTCGACGGCACCCCGAAGTGCTCGCCCCACCAGCCGGACAGCGACGCGCCCAGCGGTGTCGTACCCAGAAATACCAGCACGTAGAGCGCCATCACGCGACCCCGGTAGCGCGCGTCCACGCCCATCTGCACGCGGTGGTTGCAGGCCTGGGCCAGGTAGATCGAGAAGAAGCCGGTGGGCACGAGCAGGATCATCGCGACGACGAACGTCGGCGCGAAGCCCACCGCCACCTCGAAGACGCTGAAGGCCAGCGCCGCGCCGAGCACCCGGTAGGCACCCGGCCTGCTGCGCCGCCCGCTGCCGGCGAGCGCCCCGACGAGCGCTCCGGCCGCCAGGGCCGTGGTCAGCAGGCCGAACGTCGACGGCCCGGCATGAAAGTTGATCTTCGCGAGGGCGGCCAGGGTGACCGGGAAGTTGAAACCGATCATGCCGATTGCCGCCATGAGCCCGATCGGCAGCAACAGATCCTGCCGCTTCCAGACGTACCGAAGACCGTCGATGATCTTCGCGTCGCCGGCCTTGACCGGCTTGCCGGAGCGGTGGAGGTCCGCCGGGCGCATCCGCCAGTAGCTGAACACCGGCGCGATCGCCAGCACCGTGGCGATCAGGAACACCGGGCCGGTGCCGAACAGCGCGAGGGCGACACCGGCCAGCGCCGGCCCGCCGATCCGAGCGGTGTTGAACGTCGCCGCGGACAACGCCAGCGCGTTCGGCAGCAGCGGCAGCTCCACCAACTCGGACACGAACGCCTGCCGGACCGGGGTCTCGACGGCACTGGCGGCGCCGAGCAACAGGGCGAACAGGAACACGTGCCAGAGCACCACGACGCCACCGGCCACGAGGGCGGCGAAGACGATCGCGGTGACTGCGAAGATCGCGTTCGTGACGATCAGCAGGGCGCGCTTGTCGTACCGGTCGGCGAGCTTGCCGCCCCAGAGGGTCAGCAGCAGCACCGGCAGGAACTGCACGGCCGTGACCAGGCCCAGGGCGCCCGGCGAGTTGCCGGAGAGGTCGAGCACCAGCCAGTCCTGCGCCGTGAACATCATCCAGACGCCGACCAGCTTCACGAGCTGACCGGTCGCGAAGATGCGGTAGTTAGGAACCTGCAAGGACCGGAATGTCGTGCTCAGCACTGCCCGCACTCGGCTGCGCCTCCCCCTCGGTGTCGTACGCGTCATCGCCATGTGACGGAACGACAGGAGCGGGGTCTTTCAGGACCGGGCGACCTGCTGCAGGATCCGCGCGGCCCGCTCGAGCGTGTCGCGTTCCTCCGGGGTGAGCTCGGCCAGCTGCCTCGCCAGCCACTCGTTGCGCGCTTCCTCGAACTGCGCGTAGACGACCCGGCCCCGCTCGGTCGCCATCAGGAACACCTGACGGCCATCGGTCGGGTGGGGCGTACGCGCCACGAGGCCGCGCTCCTCCAGCTTGCCGACGATCTTGGTCATCGTCGGCGGCTGCACCCGCTCCACATCGGCGAGCTCACGCGGAGTCAGCGGCCCGGACAGCTGAAGGCTGGTCAGCGCCGAGAGCTGGCTGAACGTGAGATCACCGATGGGCCGGGTCTGGCGCACCCGGCGACTGAGCCGGGTGATCGCCTCGCGCAGCGAGATGGCCAGTTGCTCGGCTGAAAGCTCCACGACCGACCGCTCCATCACGTTGATTAGCCTAGCTAATGAGCTTGGCTAACGACATCTGATTCGACTATGACCGTAGTCACCGGGCCCGGCGCTCAGAACAGCGCCGATTCCAGCGGGCCACGCAGGAAGTACAGGACGAAGAGTACGGCCACGCCGTACAACAGCGGTGTGACCTGCCGGGCCTTGCCGACGGCAAGCTTGATGACGACGTACGAGACGACGCCCGCGCCGATGCCGTTCGAGATCGAATAGGTAAACGGCATCAGCGTGATGGCGAGGAACGCGGGGATCGCGATCTCGGGATCCGTCCAGTCGATCTGCCGCACCGCCGTCATCATCAGGAAGCCGACCACCACCAGAGCCGTCGACGCCGCCTCGAACGGCACCACGGTGACCAGCGGCGCCAGGAACATCGCCAGCAGGAACAACACGCCGGTCACGAGGTTGGCTACGCCCGTACGCGCCCCCTCGGCCACACCCGACGCGCTCTCGATGAACGACGTGTTGCTGGAAACGCTCGCCGCGCCGCCCGCCGCCGCCGCGACGGAGTCGACCAGCAGGATCTCCCGCGTCCGCGGCGGCATGCCCTCCGCGTCCAGCAGGTCACCCTCCTGACCCACGGCCACCATCGTGCCCATGGTGTCGAAGAAGTCGGTGATCAGCAGCGTGAACACGAACATGATGACGACCAGCCAGCCCGCCCGGCTCCACGAATCCAGCACGTTGAACTCGCCCAGCAGCGACAGATCCGGGACGGCCAGAACCTTGTCCGGCAGCGTAGGAACGTTCAGCGACCAGCCATCGGGGTTCGGCTTCCCATCGACGAAGGACGGGCCGACGTGCGCGATCGCCTCGACGACGACGGCCAGCACGGTCGTCGCCAGGATGCCGATCAGGATCGCGCCCTTCACCCGGCGGACGAAAAGGATCAGCGTGAACAGCAGCCCCAGGCAGAACACCAGCAGCGGCCAGGTCGTCAGCTTGCCGCCGATGCCCAGCTCGACCGGCACTGTCGTGCCTGACGCGTCCGGTATCCGCCGCACGAACCCGGCGTCCACCAGACCGATCATCATCAGAAACAGGCCGATCCCCACGCCGATCGCGGTCTTCAACGGGGTCGGCACCGCCCGGAACACCGCGGTCCGCAGCCCGGTCAACACCAGGACCGCGATCACCACGCCCTCGATGACCACCAGACCCATCGCGTCGGCCCAGGTCATCTCGGGCGCGATTTCGTACGCGACCAGCGCGTTCACCCCGAGCCCCGCCGCGAGCGCCAACGGAAACCGGGCCACGACGCCCATCAGGATCGTCATCACGCCGGCGACCAGGGCCGTACCGGCGGCGAGGGCCGCGATCGGCAGCCGCGCACCGGTCGCGTCCACGCCCGCGGCGAGAATCAGCGGGTTGAGCACCACGATGTAAGCCATCGTGAAGAAGGTGGCAAGGCCGCCACGGACCTCCCGGCCAAGATTCGAACCACGGGCCGAGATCTCAAAAAACCGATCAAAACCATTGCGATGGGTACGCGGAGAAGTGTCGTCATTCGCATCGGCGGAGGCAGTGGACATCGGAGCCCTTCCACACGGCAGTAGCGGGTGTTAGGCGCATCGAAGCAGAACCTCGGGCCCGACAGAAGATCAGAACTGTTACAACCGTCACGACTCCTGACGGGCGATCTCACGGGACGTACCCTCATTCTCGTGGCCGACCTGTCCCCCGCACCGCACGCAGCCCCACCCGGCACCGCCGAGGAGTCGCACGTGCCCGGGCTGGACGCGGTGACCGGCACCAAGCCACGGCCCGAACCCCTCGACCCGCCGATGGTGCCCTTCGCCCTGGGCGGCATCGCGGCCTTCGCCGTCGTGGGGGTGATCCTGCTCCTGGCCGACGCACCCGACGACTGGCAGTGGACCTGCCTGGCGGGCTTCCTCCTCGGCATCCCCGGCCTGCTCACCATGCTCCGACACGACGCCAACCGCCGTCGCCGGCGTGCCCTGAGCCACCCCGAGTTCAAGGTAACCGAGCAGGGCTGAGCGCCCGTCTTGGCACCCGCCCGGCCTCAAGGCGCCCGCCCGATCTCATGACGCCCGACCGATCTCATGGCGCCGGCCTCGGCCGGCTTTGACCGCTGCGGTGCCCCGGCTTAGTCGCCGCAGTGCGGGCTTTAGTCGCTGCGGTCGGACCGGTCTTGCCTCGGACGGTGCTGGCGCTTTCGCTGTGGCCGGCTCCGGGGTCAGCTGTGGCCGTAGTCCTCGGCGGGCTCGCTCGCCTCCACGGAGCCGTGGCCGCGGCTCACGGCCACCGCCTCGACTTCACTGTCGTCGTAGACGGTCGGCAGCTCCTCGACCGGCTGCTCCGCCGCGCCGAGCAGCGCCTCCGAGTGGGCGCCGCAGCCGTGGTCGGCACTGACCGCCCGGGCGTCGTCGGGGGCATACAGGTTGCCGCACACGCCGAACATCGACCGCATGGCCCCGGCCAACGGCAGGTAGAAGCCGCACGTGCCGCAGCGGGCGTTGCGGGGCGCCGCGGTGGCGATCGGGGCCTCCGGGCCGGAGTCGCCCTCGTACCACCGCTGAGCCGTCTCGATGCGGCCCTCGCGCGACATCACCCGGGACCGGCCCAGCCCGAGCTCCCACGAGACGCTCTCGACCGCGGCATCGTCACTGAGCACATAGCCGGGCGCGAGCCGGTCGTCATCGGGCGAGGTCGGCATGAGGTCGCCGACACCGAGGTCGCCCGGCTGCACCCGCTCGTTCCACGGCACCCAGCCCGGGGCCATCAGCGCGTCGGGGCCGGGCAGCAGCACGGTCTCGCAGACGGTGACGTGTCGCGACCGGGGCACCCGGGTCACGGTGACCGCCCACCGCCAGCCTTGATAACCGGCCAGGTGACTCTCGAAGAAGTGGGTGACGATCCGGTCGCCCTCGGCCACCGCCTCCAGATGTTCGCCAATGTCGGCCTGGTCCACATCGGTGATGGCACCTCGCGCCACACCGACCGCGTCGGCACAGACCTGGTCGAGTCGAGCGGCACGGTTCGCAGCGGTCCTGGTCGTCACCGGCTCATTGTCCCCCACCGACCAACCTCCGTGGCAACGACTCCCCCACATGGGTGCCGGCACGCCGTGAGCGCTCTCCGCGAACGCCCGGCAAGGGCGGAAACGCAGGCGTCCGGCACGGCAACCACAGACGCCAGGCACGGGAGCCCGGCACCGGGACCGGCCGCGTAAATCCGGCACGGTATCGACGCAGACGTCCCACACGGGTGTCCGGCACGGCAACAGCACAGACGTCTGAACGGGGGTCTGGCACGGGGATCGAGCACGGGGATCGAGCACGGGGATCGAGCACGGGGATCGAGCACGGGGATCGAGCACGGGGATCGAGCACGGGGATCGAGCACGGGGATCGAGCGCGGGGATCGAGCACGGGGATCGAGCGCGGGGATCGAGCGCAGGAGTCCGGCCCAGAGGCCACGCACGGGAGTCCGGCTCAGAGACCACGCGCAGACGTCCGGCACTGGGGTATGGCACGGCGACGGCGCGGACGCCCGGCGCGGGCGCGGGGTCGGGCAGGGGGAGGCGACGCGGGTCGCGGCGATGCGACAGGATGGGGCGATGCCGCTGCTTCCTACACTCGGACGCACCGTCGGCACCGGCATCAAGGCTCTGCGGATGCTGGTGCGAGGCGGGCTGCGCGGCAGCGCCTGGGCGACCCGCCGGGTGGGCGCCGCCCGAGCCCGTGGCGCGGCCGGCGAGATCGGCATGATCCGCCTCTTCGACCTGCACGCGCTCTCCTGCGCCGGCGACACCCTGATCGCCATCGGCCTGGCCGGGACGATCTTCTTCAACGTGCCGCTCGGCGAGGCACGCAGCAAGGTGGCGCTCTACCTGCTCATCACGATGGTGCCGTTCGCGTTGCTGGCGCCGGTGGTCGGCCCGCTGCTCGACCACTTCCGCCACGGCCGGCGGTATGCCCTCGCCGCGGCGATGCTCGGCCGCGCATTCCTGGCATACGTCATCTCCGACAATTTGCTCGGCTGGGGACTCTATCCGGCGGCATTCGGCGTGCTCGCGCTCTCCCGGGCGTACGGTGTGGCCCGGTCCGCGGCCGTCCCCCGCCTCCTGCCGGAAGGCGTCGGTCTCTCCCAGGTCGGCGCCCGGGCCAGCGTCTACGGCACCTTCGCGGGCGCGGTGGTGGCACCAGTCGGCCTGCTCGCGTTCAAGATCGGTCCGCAGTGGCCGCTGCGGGTCTCATCGATCATCTTCCTGGTCGCCATGGTGATCGCGCTGCGCCTGCCGCCGAGGGCCGACTCGGATCCCCCCGAGGAGGTGCCCCGCCCGTTCCGCGCCATGCTGCGCCTGCGCCGCGGCCCCGACCGGCCGCTGTCGGGAAGCCTGGTCGTGGGCACCCTGATCGGCAGCGCCAGCTTCCGTTGCCTGTACGGCTTCCTCCTGCTCTATCTCGCGTTCGCGGTGAAGGCCGAGGGCCTCGGCACCGAACTCTTCGGACGCGACATCGGCAGCCAGGGAGCTGTGGCCCTGGTCGGCGGCGCCCTGGCGGTCGGCACGTTCCTCGCCACCGCGATCGGCACCCGGCTGCACATCCACCGCCCGGCAGCCCTGCAATCAATCGGCCTCACCATCACGGCCGCCGTGGCGGTGCTGACCGCGCTCTTCTTCACCCTGCCGATGGTGGCCCTGCTGTCCCTGGTGGCGTCCGTCTTCAGCGGCATCTCAAAGCTCGCCGTCGACGCCAGCATCCAGGAACGCGTCCCCGAACGCCTGCGCGCCAGCGCGTTCGCCCACTCGGAAACCGTGCTGATGATCGCCTGGGTGGTCGGCGGCGCGGTCGGCATCATCCCGCTCAACGGCCGCCTGGGCATCCTCGTGGCCGCCCTCTTCGCAGTAGCCGCGGCGATCCGCGGCACGATCGCGGCAACCCGCCTCCGCGGCGAGCGACTGCACGGTCGCCCAGACATCGCCGCGGAGGACACCCTCGCAATGGAGGAACCCACCAAGGCCGCCGAACCACCCACGGCCGCCGAACCACCCACGGCCGCCGAACCACCCAGGGCCCCCGAACCACCCAGGGCCTCCGAACCACCCAGGACCGCCGAACCACCCACGGAACCGATCCCGGTGTTCCCAGGAGCGGCCCCATCCCCGCAACATCCGTCCGCGTCCCCGGCATCCCGTCCGGCCGCACCCCCGTCGCCGAGAAAACCGGCCGGCCGCAAGCGCCGCCTGTTCTCCCGCTCCAGCGCCGCCCCCCAAGACCTGTCGCCACCCGCACATCCACCATCGGCAACCTCTGCGGCGCCATCGACACCCGCGTCCGAGTCCCCGCCATCGGCGCCCGCGTCCGCGTCCTCGCCGTCGGCGCCGGCCCCGGACCAACCTCACGACGACCTCGCTCCGCCGGGCTTCCACGTCTACCGGCCGTCGTCCGTCAAAGACAAGGCGCACCCCGACGAGGCCGGTCGATGAACAACGTCAACCGAGAGCGGGCCGCCAACGCCCGAGACCAGACGATGACTACGCCACGCCTGCTCATCGTCACTGCGGTCGAGGCCGAGGCAGCCGCAGTCAGGGCCGGAGTCGATGCCAAAACCGGGCCCGGCTCCAATCCCGCTCCCGGCCCCAGTCCCGGCCCCGGCCCCAGTCCCGGCCCCGGCCCCAGTCCCGGCCCCAGTCCCGGCCCCAGTCCCGGGCCCGGCTCCAATCCCGGGCCTGGCTCCAATCCCGGGCCCGGCTCCAATCCCGGGCCCCGCCCCGGCTCGGATCCCGCCACCGGCTCCCGACCCGGTCCCGGCCCCCGCCCCGGCTCGGATCCCACCGCCGGCTTCCGACCCGGTCCCGGTCCCCATTCCGGGCCGGAAGCCGGACGCGGTTCCGTCACCGTCGACGTCGCGCCGGTCGGGGTCGGGCCCGCCGCCGCGGCCGCCGGCACCGCGCGCTTGCTCGCGCTTGCCGAGGCGCGCGGCGTCCCCTACCGGGCCGTGCTCAGCGCCGGCATCGCGGGCGGTTTCGTCTCGCGGGTGGAGGTGGGCGCGACCGTCCTGGCCGCCCGCAGCATCGCCGCCGACCTCGGGGCCGAGACACCGGACGGCTTCCTGCCCATCGAAGAGCTCGGCTTCGGCAGCAGCATCGCCGAGGCCGATGCCGCCCTGCTCGCCACCCTTTCTGCCGCTCTGCCGCACGCCGTCATCGGTGACGTGCTCACCCTCGCCACGGTCACCGGCACCGCCGGGACGGCCGCAGCCCTGAGCGCCCGTTTCCCCGGGGCGGTGGCCGAGGCGATGGAGGGTTACGGAGTAGCCTGCGCCGCCCGGGCCGCCGGGGTGCCCTTCGCCGAGCTGCGGACGATCTCGAACCCGATCGGTCCCCGCGATCGGGCCTCCTGGCGCCTCAAGGAAGCATTTTCCGCCCTCACCGCCGCCGCCGCGAAGGCCTGTGGATAACCCTGTGGATAGCCCTGTGGACGAACCCGCGACGCCTGCCCGGCGACGCCTGGCCCGCGCTGATCGGGCAACGACCATCCCGCGCTAATCCAGCGATACCCGTCCCGCTAATCCGGCGACGCCCCTTCCGCGCCAATCCGGCGACACCCCTCCCGCACCAATCCGGCGACACCCCTCCCGCACCAATCCGGCGACACCCCTCCCGCACCAATCCGGCGACACCCCTCCCGCGCCAATCCGGCGACACCCCTCCCGCGCCAATCCGGCGCCTCCCGCGCTAATCGGGCGACGGCTGTCTGACCGACGCGACGCCGCCGACCGATCCAGCCGATCGCCAACAAGCTCCCGGATCTACCGAAGCCGGCGACGGTGTGGCGATGCAGACACCGTCCGGTACGGGTTTCCCACCGCTCCCGTCGTTACCGTGAGAGACGTGGCGCTCTCACTGGCGGTCTCGCCCTGTCCCAACGACACCTTCGTATTCCACGCCCTCGTGCACGGCCTGATCCCCGGCGCCGCAACCGTCGATCTGACGTTCGCGGACGTCGACGTGACGAACACCGCGGCCGAGCGGGGCGAGTTCGACCTGGTCAAGGTCAGTTACGCGGCCCTGCCGTGGCTGCTCGACGACTACGAGCTGCTGCCCTGCGGCGGGGCGCTCGGGCGAGGCTGTGGCCCGCTCGTGCTCACCCGGGACGGCCATGACGGTGATCTCACCGATGCCACCGTCGCGGTTCCCGGTGACCGGACGACGGCCTATCTGCTCTTCCGCCTCTGGTCGCAGCACAACGCGCCGAAGCGGATCGAGGTCGTGCCGTTCCACCGGATCATGCCGGGCGTGGCTGACGGCACGTACGACGCCGGCCTGGTAATCCACGAGGCGAGGTTCACGTATCCGCGCTACGGCCTGACCGCGCTCGCGGACCTCGGCGAGTGGTGGGAGTCGGACACCGGTCTGCCCATTCCGCTGGGCGCGATCCTCGCCCGCAAGGGCGTCGTCGATCCGCGAGCCGCCACCGATTGGATCCGCGCGTCGGTGAGCATGGCGTGGGCCGATCCGGACGCGAGCCGGGAGTTCGTGCTGGCTCACGCCAACGAGATGGAGCCCGACGTGGTCAAGCGGCACATCGCGCTCTACGTCAACGAGTTCACCCTCGACCTGGGCAAGGAGGGCCTCGCGGCGGCGGACGCCCTACTGGGCCGGGCCGCCGCGGCCGGCCTCACGCCCACGACCCCGAGCCTGCTGGGATAGCCGGGAACGACGAAGGCCGCCCCGAAGGGCGGCCTTCGCCAAGCGAACTACAACCTCAGACTTCGAGCTCGCGCGCCACCGCGTGCACGAGTTGGGCAACCTTCTGCGCGGTCCGCTTGTCCGGATACCGCCCGCGCCGCAGGTCCGGCTGGACCTTTGCCTCCAGCACCTTGATCATGTCTTCCACCAGGCCGTGCAGTTCGTCGGCCGGTCGACGCCTCAGTTCGGCGACCGACGGTGGGGCGTCCAGCACCTTCACGCCTAGAGCCTGGGCTCCCTTACGGCTGTCCACCACCCCGAACTCGACGCGCTGACCTGCCCGCAGGTCAGCGACCCCGGCCGGCAGGGCGCCCTTGGGCAGGAACACGTCCCCGCCCTCGTCGCTGGTGACGAACCCGAACCCCTTCGCCGCGTCGTACCACTTCACTCGACCCGTGGGCACGCTGACCTCAACTTCACTCAATGGACTCGATTGCTCACGGCTAGGTTATCGACCGGCCGGGTCAGGACCCAACCGTAATCTCGCCGAGCAGAACGGGCAGCCCGGTCAGGTCCGGCAGCACGTGCGCCGCGCCCGCCCCGGCCAGGTCTTCCGACGTGCAGGGACCGGTCGTCACGCCGATTCCCGGGATCCCGGCCGTGGTTGCCGCGACCATGTCGGCCACGTGATCGCCCACGTACCAGCGCACGCCGTGTTCGGCGAGCGCCGTCGCCTTGCCCTCCGCGAACAGGTCACCGGCCAGCTCGTCATATTCCATGCCGAGGTGGGCGAGGTGCAGCTCCGCGAGGCGGCCCAGCTTGGAGGTCACGACCACGACCCGAAGACCCTGTTCGCGTACGGCGGCCAGCGCGGCAACCGCCCCCGGCATGGGCACGGTCGGCGCGATGGCGTAGTCCGGATAGAGGGCCCGGTAGGTGCTGACCGCCTCCTCCACGTCCGCCTCGGCAAACCACTCCCGCAACTCTGTGCGCAGCGGTGGCCCCAGCCGGGTGACCGCCAGGTCGGCGTCGACGTGCACGCCTGTCTTGGCGGTCAGCGCCCGGTAGGCCGCGTGAATGCCAGGCCGGGAGTCGATCAGGGTCATGTCCAGGTCGAACCCGACCGCCGCCGTCATGACCGAGAGCGCCGAGAGCCCTGAGGACGCCGGAAAGGCCGAGACAACCAAGTTGACCGGGAGACCTGCGTCACGGCGTGGTGGTCGGCGTGTAGGTCAGGCGCTCCACCGGCAGCGGGAAGGTCTGGTCGTCACCGAACGGCGACGGCGCGGCCGCACGGTCGCTCACCAGCTCCGACACGGCTAGGTGGCCCTCTTTGATCGAGGACTCCCGGCCCTGCTTCTGGGTGGCCCGACCGGCCGGAACCGCCGTACCCGGCATCTTGTTGCTTGCCCCCACAGGTCACTCCCCTTGGTCTCTGTGTCGGTCCGGCCACGCCCCGGACCCCCGCCAATGGTCCCATGGCGGCTAGCGTTGACTGCGATGGCCACCGCATTCGCCGACCAGCTCCGGTCGCTTTCCGACGACGCCCTGGGCGCGCTCATCCAGTTGCGCCCCGATCTCGTCGTACCCGTGCCGTCCGACGTCTCCGCGCTCGCCGTCCGCGCCCAGTCCCGGGGTTCGGTGGCTCGCTGCCTGGACGCCCTGGACGAGTTCACCCTCGCCGTGCTCGACGCGGCACGGCTCAGCCGGGCCGAGGACACGGCGCTGACCTCGGTCTCCGCCATCCTGGCGCTGGCCTCGGCCGCCCCGCCCGACGACGTGCGCGTCGCCGTCGGCCGCCTGCGAAGCCGCTTCCTGCTGCACGGTCCCGAGGAGGGCATGCAGGTGGTCGGCGCGGTCGACGAGGTCACCTCGCCGTACCCGGCGGGTCTCGGCCGTCCCGCCGACTACCTGGACGCGCAGGCGGCGGCGCTCTGCGCGGACAAGGCCAAGCTCCGTCGTACGGTGCTGGCCGCGCCCGCCGGCTCCCGGGCGGTGCTGGACCGCCTCGCGGCCGGGCCGCCGGTCGGGGCGCTGACCTCGGGCGGCGGTGTCGCCGAGCCGGTGCAGTGGCTGATCGACAACCACATCCTGGTGCCGGTCACCGAGGCCGGGCGGGCCCCTCGCCCCGACGGTGAGCTGGTCGAACTGCCCCGGGAGATCGGGCAGCTGCTGCGCCGTGACTCGGGACCGCTCGGCCCGCTCCGGCCGATTCCGCCGGCCCCGGACGGGCCGGTCCGCGATCCGAAGGCCGTCGACTCGGCGGGGGCCGGGCAGGCCATGGAGACCGTACGCACGACCGAGACGCTGCTGGAGGCCCTCGCGGCCGAGCCCGCCACGGTGCTCAAGACCGGTGGCCTGGGCGTCCGAGATCTCAAGCGCCTGGCCCGCACCGCCGGCCTCGACGAGGGCAGCACGGCCCTGCTGCTGGAGGTCGCGCACGCCGCCGGCCTGCTGGGCGAGTCCGACGTGGCGGGCACCGGCCGCGGCGTCACGGCCAGCAGGGCGTCCGGCGCGGCCGACGAGATTTTCCTTCCCACCGGAGCCTTCGACCTGTGGCGGGCGTTGAGCATCGCCCAGCGCTGGGAGGCGCTGGCCAACTCCTGGCTGGCCATGACGCGTCAGCCCGGCCTGGTGGGGCAGCGTGACGACCGCGACCGCCCGATCAACGCGCTGGCGCCGGACGCCGAGCGGGCGGGCGCCCCGCAGGCGCGCCGGGAGGTCCTGGCCGCGCTGTTCGAGCTGCCCCAGGGAACCGCCCCACGGCCGGAGGATCTGCTCGGCCTGCTCGCCTGGCAGGCGCCGCGCCGGGCCCGCGGCCGGGAGCTGGTGCACCGCGACGCCCTGGCCGGCGCGGCGGCGCTGGGCCTGACCGGGCTCGGCGCGCTCACCTCGTACGGACGCCTGTTGCACGCCGGCGACGATCCGGCCGAGCACGACCCGCTGGGCGCCGGACCCGGCGGTGAACGCATGCCGGGCGCCTCCGAGGCCGTCCGCGCCCTCGACTCTCTCCTGCCGGCACCGGTCGATCACTTCCTCGTGCAGGCGGACCTGTCGGTGGTGGTGCCGGGGCCGCCCGAGCCGGAGCTCGCCGCCGAGCTCGATGTCATCGCCGAGCTGGAGTCGGCGGGCGGGGCGAGCGTCCACCGGGTCACCGCCGCCAGCGTCCGACGCGCCCTAGACGTCGGGTACGCGGCCACCGACCTGCACGCGCTCCTGCGCCGCCGGTCCCGCACGCCGGTGCCGCAGGCGCTCACCTATCTGATCGACGACGCCGCCCGCAAACACGGCGGCCTGCGCGCCGGTTCCGCCGGCTCCTACCTGCGCAGCGACGACGAGGCCCTGGTCGCGGAGGTGCTGGCCGACAAGCGTCTGTCCATCGCCTCCCTGCACCGGTTGGCATCGACGGTGCTGGTCAGCCCCTTCCAGTTGGCTCGGCTGCTGGGAGTGCTGCGGGACGCCGGCTTCGCCCCGGTCGCCGAGGACGCCGCGGGGGCGGCCGTGCTGTCGCGGCCCAAGGTGCGGCGTGCTCCCACCCGTACCCCCGTGTCTTCTCGGATCGGCGACCAGGCCGGGCCCCCCGCGTTGGCCGGCCCCCTCCTGGCCGGGGTGGTCGAGCAGATCCGACGCGGCGACCTCGCCACCCGCGCGGCCCGCCGCGCGCCCGTCACCGTGCGGGCGGCGAACGGGCAGAGCGTGCCGGGCCTCACGTCCGTGCAGGCGCACACCCAGGCGATGGCGGTGCTGCAGCAGGCCGTCCGGGACAAGGCCCAGGTCTGGGTCGGGTACGTCGATTCGCACGGCGCGACGCTGTCGAGGCTGGTACGCCCGGTGTCGCTGAGCGCCGGCTACCTGCGCGCGGAGGACGAGCGGACGGAGACGCTGCACACCTTCGCCCTGCACCGGGTGACGGCGGCGGTCCTTCACGAGTGACGGGCCGTGTCAGACTGGAGGGTCTTCTCTCGTTCGTGGAAGGGCACCTGGTGAGCGGCGGACCCCTGATCGTGCAGTCCGACAAGACCCTGTTGCTGGAGATCGACCACCCCGACGCCCAGTCGTGCCGGATGGCCATCGCGCCGTTCGCGGAGCTGGAGCGCTCGCCCGAACACGTGCACACCTACCGACTGACCCCGCTGGGGTTGTGGAACGCCCGCGCCGCCGGCCACGACGCCGAGAGCGTCGTGGACTCGCTGATCAAGTTCTCGCGCTATCCGGTGCCGCACGCCCTGCTGGTCGACGTCGCCGACACCATGGATCGGTACGGCCGCCTCCAGCTGGTCAACGACCCCACGCACGGGCTGGTCCTGCGCGGACTGGACAAGATCGTCCTGATCGAGGTGGCGAAGAGCAAGAAGCTCGCCGGCATGCTCGGTGCCCGCATCGACGACGAGACCATCGTCGTGCACGCCTCCGAGCGCGGTCGGCTCAAGCAGGCCCTGCTGAAGCTGGGCTGGCCGGCCGAGGACCTCGCCGGGTACGTCGACGGCGAGGCGCACCCGATCTCGCTCGCCGAGGACGGGTGGAAGCTGCGGTCGTACCAGCAGGAGGCGGTGGACGGCTTCTGGGCGGGCGGCTCGGGCGTCGTGGTGCTGCCCTGCGGCGCCGGAAAGACGCTGGTCGGCGCGGCCGCGATGGCGGTGGCGTCCGCGACGACCCTGATCCTGGTGACCAACACGGTGGCGGGCCGCCAGTGGAAGCGGGAGCTGGTCGCCCGCACGTCGCTGACCGAGGAGGAGATCGGCGAGTACTCGGGCGAGCGCAAGGAGATCCGCCCGGTCACCATCGCGACGTACCAGGTCCTGACCTCACGGCGCGGTGGCGCCTTCACCCACCTCGACCTGTTCGGTGCCCGGGACTGGGGCCTGGTCATCTATGACGAGGTGCACCTGCTGCCGGCCCCGATCTTCCGCTTCACGGCCGACCTGCAGGCCCGCCGCCGCCTGGGCCTCACGGCGACCCTGGTCCGCGAGGACGGCCGCGAAGGTGACGTCTTCTCCCTGATCGGGCCCAAGCGCTACGACGCGCCCTGGAAGGACATCGAGGCGCAGGGCTGGATCGCACCGGCCGAGTGCACCGAGGTCCGGGTGACCCTGACGGACGCGGAGCGCATGTCGTACGCGGTGACCGAGGCGGAGGAGCGCTACCGCGTCGCGGCCACCGCCCGCACGAAGTTGCCCGTGGTCCGGGCACTGGTGCAGCGGCACGCGAACGAGCAGACCCTGGTCATCGGCGGCTACATCGACCAACTGCACCAGCTGGGCGAATATCTCGACGCCCCGATCGTGCAGGGCTCCACCACCAACAAGGAGCGCGAGCGGCTCTTCGACGAGTTCCGCGCGGGCACCCTGCGCACGCTGGTCATCTCGAAGGTGGGCAACTTCAGCATCGACCTGCCCGAGGCGGCGGTGGCCATCCAGGTGTCCGGCACCTTCGGCTCGCGCCAGGAGGAGGCGCAGCGCCTCGGACGGGTGCTGCGGCCGAAGGCGGACGGGCGGCAGGCCCACTTCTACACGGTGGTGTCGCGGGACACGATCGACACCGAGTACGCGGCGCACCGGCAGCGCTTCCTGGCGGAGCAGGGGTATGCGTACACGATCGTCGACGCGGACGACGTCCTCGGCCCGCCGCTGCCCCACATCGACTGAGCGCCCGACTACGGCGTGGGCAGCGGGGGCAGGGTGGGCGGATCGGCAGGGCCGATCGACGCGATCGGCTGAGCGGGCACAGCAGGGGACACGGAGTCCGACTCAGCGCCGCGGAACAGGAACGCGCCGGCCAGGCAGCCGAGCGCGACGATCGCGGCCAGCAGGACGGCGCCGGCGATCAGCACCCGGACCCAGGCGGTGGAGCCGGGACGGCTGCCCGGAACCGGCGACCCGAAGCCAGCCGGCGACCCGAAGCCGCCCGGCCGGCCCGGAGCCTGCGGCCCGAAGCCGCCCGACCTGCCGGAAGTCGGTGGCATCGGCGGGCCGAAGCCGCTGGTCCGACGCGGGCCCGGCGGCGGAACGAAGCCACCCGGCCGGCCCGGTCCGTTCGGCGGGAACGGGCCCCGGCGTCCCACGGGCGGGTCGTCGGGTGGCGGAATGACCGGGGCGGGCGCCGGCGGCACGTACGCCGGCACCGGCGTGCCGACGATCGGGGCTGTCCGCTCCGCCCGCCCGGTGAAGCGGGAGGAGGCCGCGAACGTGACGCTTCCCGAGCCCGACGCGGATCCCACCGACGCCGCGGGGACCGGCGGTAGCGGCAGCCCGGCCTCCTCGTAGGCGGCGGCGGCCACGACCGCCGGCGTGCCGAGGCGCTCCAGGACGTGCAGCAGTTCGGTCTCCGACGAGATGCCGCGTTCGGCCCGCTCGGTCGCGATGTGTGCCTCGAGGTCGCCGAGCAGTTCCCGGCGTTGCAGCACAGGCAGGCCGTGCAGCCGCTGCTCGACCTCGCGCAGGTATTCGGCGACGACGGCGTCGTACAGGTCGTTGCTCATTCCCCACCGGTCCCTACGAGACGGTCGACGGTCTGTCGGAAGGAAACCCATTCGGTACGGAAGTGCTCGAGTGCCGACCGGCCGCTGTCGGTGAGGGCGTAGTAGCGCCGGGGTGGGCCCGACGGCGACTCGCTCCACTTGCTGTCGAGCCAGCCGACCCGGCGCAGCCGGGACAGCAGCGGGTAGAGGGTGCCCTCGGAGGCGGCGAGGTGTGTCTCGTCGCCGAAGCGCCGGACGATCTCCGTGCCGTACCGGTCCTCGTGCTCCACCATGGCGAGCACACAGAACTCGAGGGTTCCGCGCCGCAGACCGGTCGAGAGCTGCGCGACGTCTGCCATGCGGCACACGGTACCTTGCGTCGCAAGATGCCTCAAGACGCCTACGGCACCGGCGGCCCGGGCTCCAGCAGATCTCCGAGCAGATCACCGTACGCATCGACGCGCTCGAGCACCTCGGCCGCGCCGAGCTGCCGGGCGGGCTCGTCCCCGAGCGCCATGGCCGCCACTTCCTCCCAGGTCAACGGGGTGGAAGCGGTCGGGGACGCGAGGGCCCGCAGCGAGTACGGCGCCACCGTGGTCTTGGCCGCGGCGTTCTGACTCCAGTCGATGAACACCTTCCCGGGCCGCACGGCGCGTGCCATCTTCGCCGTGATCGAGCCCGGCACCTGTTTCGACAGCTCTTCCGCCACCCGCTTGGCATACCCGGAGACGACCTCGGAATCCTGCGTGCCGGAGATGGGCACGCACAGCTGCATGCCCTTCTTCCCGGAAGTCTTCGGGTACGCGCTGAGCCCGTCCTCGCCCAGCCGGTCGCGCATCAGCATCGCCACGGCGCAACACTCCTGGAGTCCGGCCGGAGCTCCGGGGTCGAGGTCCACCACCATCAGGTCGGGATGCTCGCCGATGCGCCACTGTGGGGTATGCAGCTCCAGCGAGGCGAGGTTCGCCACCCAGACGAGCGTCGCCAGCTCGTCCACCACCACGAAGTCGATGGTCTCGCGGGACTTGGTGGAGCCGGGCACGGGCAGGGTTTCCAGACGTACCCAGGAAGGGGTTCCGCCGGGCGCGTTCTTCTCGAAGAAGTGGGCTCCGTCGACACCGTTGGGATAGCGGATCCGGGTCAACGCGCGATCCCGCAGATGCGGCAGCAGCACCGGCGCGACGCGCGTGTAGTAGTCGACGACCTCGCCCTTGGTGAATCCCGTCTCCGGATACATGAGCTTGTCGAGGTTCGACAGCTCGAGGTCCCGCCCCTCGATCTGGACGGCGATTCGCTGCGACTCAGCCATCGTCGTCGTCCTCCACACACTCGGCGGGCGTCTTGTCCGGGCGGAGCCGCAGGAAGCGCGGGAACCGCAACCGCCCGTCGGGCGTACGGTTGCCGTAGCGCACCTCGACCACCAGCTCCGGCTTTACCCAGTGGGCGCCACGCGCATCCTCCCTCGGCACCGCACCCGCCGCGAACGGCGACTTCGTGCTGGCGATCGGCGCCAGCACGGACAGCAGCTCCCGTTCCGAGGCGGCCCCGATGCCGCCGCCGACCCGGCCGCGGAAGCGCAGCGCACCGTCCGGCCCCGGTATGCCCACCAACAGCCCGCCGAGCCGGCGGGCCCCGGGCCGCCACCCGCCGATGATGTAGTCGCCGGTGCGATCGAACTTGACCTTTACCCAGTCGCTCGAGCGGGCGCCCGGCACGTACGGCGTGTCCAGCCGCTTGGCGACCACGCCCTCGAGGCTGTTCTCCCGGGCGGCCGCCGCGGTGGCGGGCCCGTCGGCGAAGACGGGCGGCACCATCCAGGGCCCCTGACCCAGGTCGAGCCGCTCGAGGCGAGCGCGCCGCTGCGAGTACGGGAGGTCGAGAAGCGACTCGCCGGCGTACCGAAGCAGGTCGAAGATCATGTAGCTGACCGGCAGTGAGACCGCGAGCCGCGCGGCCTTGCCGGTATCCCGCACGTGCATCCGCTCGGCCAGGGCCGTGAAGGACGGCCGCCCGGCGGCGTCCAGCACCACCATCTCGCCGTCGAGCAACGAATCCGGCGGCAGGGACAGGGAGCCGATCTCGGGGTAGGCGAGCGTCACGGACGTGCCGGAACGCGCCCACAGCCGCGGCGGCCCGCCGTCGAACGAGGAGAGGACGCGGACGCCGTCCCACTTGAACTCGTAGCTCCATCCGGCGCCGACCGGGAGCGGTCCCGCCGTGGCGAGCATGGGAGACAGCGGCGCACCCGGCACTCGATCACCTTAGGCAAAGACGAACTCCTTACGCAGGCGTCTCAGTAATGCCATCCTTGATCGAGCGGCTGCTCACGGGGCTAGGAGGCGACAATGCGGGCGATCTGGAAGGGCGCGGTCTCATTCGGCCTGGTGTCGATCGCTGTCAAACTTTTCTCGGCCACCGAGGAGAAGGACATCCGCTTCAACCAGGTGCACCGCACCGACGGTGGCCGGATCAAATATCAGCGCACCTGCTCGATCGACGGCGAGGTGGTCAGCTACGACGACATCGCCAAGGGTTACGACCTCGGCGGCGGCGAGATGGTGATCCTCACCGACGAGGATTTCGCCGAGCTGCCGCTGACCACGTCCCGGGCGATCGACGTGCTGCAGTTCGTGCCCGCCGATCAGATCGATCCGCTGCTCTTCGCCAAGTCCTACTACCTGGAGCCCGAAGGGCAGGCCGCGAAGCCGTACGTGCTGCTGCGCGACGCGCTCGCCGAGGCCGACCGGGTCGCGATCGTCAAGATCGCGCTGCGTCAACGTGAGCAGCTCGCCACCCTGCGGGTCCACGACAACGTCCTGGTCCTCAACACGATGCTCTGGCCGGACGAGGTCCGCACTCCCGATTTCGGCTTTCTGGACGACGACATCGAGACCCGCCCGGCGGAGCTCGCGATGGCCGCCTCGCTGATCGACTCGATGGCCGGCAGCTTCAAGCCGGAGGAGTTCACCGACAACTACCGGGCGGCGCTGCAGGAGGTCATCGACGCCAAGGTGGAGGGCCGGGAGGTGATCGCCCCTGAGGAGGCTGAGGAGGCACCGGCGGCCGCGGTCGACCTGATGGCCGCGCTGAAGGCCTCGGTCGAGCGGGCGAAGAAGGCCCGCGGTGAGAGTGCCGAGGCCGCGCCCGTGAAGAAGACCACGGCAAAGAAGGCCACCGCCAAGCCGGCCGCCACGAAGGCCGCCCCGGCCAAGAAGACCACCGCCGCCAAGAAGGCGACGCCGGTGAAGAAGCAGGCGAAGAAGTCCGCATGATTAATCTGGTCCCGTGGGATTGACGTGGGCTGAGTCTTATCTGGGTCGGGTACGCACCACCGTCGGCGACGCCGACACGCTGCTGTTCGTCGGAGCGCGGGGGGTGATCTTCGACGAGCAGGGACGGCTGCTGCTGATCCAGCGCTCCGACAACCACCGCTGGGCGATCCCCGCGGGCGCGATGGAGCTCGGCGAGAGCATGGAGGACTGCGCGATCCGCGAGGTCTGGGAGGAGACCGGCCTCCGCGCGACAGAGCTGACTCCGTTCGCGTTCTACAGCGCCTACACCTTCACCAACGGGTGGGGCCACACCTACCAGCAGATCCTCATGTCCTTCCGGATCCACAGCTGGGAGGGCGAGTTGCAGAAGGTGACGGAGGAGTCGATCGACGCCGGGTTCTTCCCGCTCGACGCGCTGCCGGGCCCGCACTCGCGGATCATCGAGGAGACACTGGCGGATCTGGCGTCCTTCGAGAGCACCGGCCGCATGGTGGTGAAGTGATCCCGGCCCGCTTGACCTAGCCGGCGTCTCGCCGGTCGTGGATCCCCTCGGCGATCTCCTCGATCATCTTGTCGCAGAAGGCCGGCAGGTCGTCCGGTTTGCGGCTGGTCACCAGGCCCTGATCGACATAGACCTGCTCGTCGACCCAGGTCGCGCCCGCATTGGCGAGGTCGGTGCGCAGGCTCGGCCAGCTGGTGAGCGTGCGGCCGTCGACGACGCCCGCCTCCACGAGGGTCCACGGTCCGTGGCAGATGGCGGCGACCGGCTTACCCGCCGTGAAGAAGGCGCGGACGAAGCGGACCGCATCCGGATCGGTACGCAGGAAGTCCGGGTTGGCGACGCCGCCCGGCAGCACGAGGGCGTCGTACTGATCGACGTCCACGTCCTTCACCTGCTTGTCCACCGGGTAGGTGCCGGCCTTGTCCAGGTGGTTGACGGCCTGGATCTCGCCGGCCTTGATGGACACCAGGTCGGCCTTGCCCCCGGCGGCCTCCACGGCCTTGCGAGGCTGGGTGTATTCGATTTCCTCCACGCCGTCGGTCGCGAGGAACGCCACGCGTTTGCCCTTGATCGAGGTGGCCATGATCGGCCCCCTTCCTCTCGGCGTCACTGACTCGTTCAGTAGCTTCGGTTCCCGGGGTGGGGGCGGGCAAACGTGGCGGCTCGGCGGTGGAAGAGTCCGCCGCCGTACCAGGCGCCGAGAACCGCACCGACCAGGGCGAGGAACTCGATCGCGAGCAGACCGCCGCCGGCGACCCGGTCGGGGCTGCGCATGCGGACCATGAGGGTCACCGCGAAGAGGATCAACACCCCCACGTTGGCGAGGTTCCGCAGGACACCGACCCGCTTCGCCGGGCCGTGCGGCATGAGCATGAGATCGATCGCACCGGCAAGCGCGGCCATGACGCCGCCGAGCAGGCCGGCGACGACGTTCCAGTAGGCGAGCGCGCCGAAGATGTCGGGGCCGCCGAGGAGATTACCGAGGTCGAAGAGCACCGCGATCGCGAAGAGCCCCAGGGGAAACATCACGAGGACGGGCTGCACCGCCTGACCGGCGATACTGAGTCGGCTCTCCATGCCCTGACCCTCCTTCTCCCAGCATCGTCGCTCGATCCCACCCGGCCTACCCGGCCGATGTATCGATGAAACGCGCGGTCCATCCGGTGACATCCGTCGATGATCGCTAGGGTGTGGCCATGGAGACAGCCGCGAAGATCCTCGTGGGCCTCGTGGCCCTCATCCACGTGTACATCCTCGTGCTCGAAATGTTCCTGTGGCGGACAGAAAGGGTGCGCGCCACGTTCGGTACCACCGCCGAGTTCGCGGCGGAGAGCGCTCCACTGGCCGCGAACCAGGGTCTCTACAACGGCTTCCTGGCGGCCGGGCTGATCTACGGCCTGGTCACCGGAAGTGTGGAGTTCCAAATTTTCTTCCTGTGCTGCGTCATCGTCGCCGGAATTTTTGGGGCCGTGACCGCCAACCGCAGGATCCTGTTCGTGCAGGTCATCCCCGGTGTCCTCGCGCTCGTGCCGGCGCTGCTGGCGCGCTGAGGGCTCACTCGGCCTGTACGCAGACTGCGATATGGCAGATTGAATTGTGGCGGACAGCCGGGTGGCGTGCTGTACTGAGTCTGGCAAGAAAAAGCGGAGCTGAAGGCGGACAAGCAACGGCACCCGGCGGCAACCGGGTGCCGTTGACGGCTTTCCACTTCGCGACGCACGAGTTCAGCTCTGTGACACACGAGCGAGGCGGGGAATTCTCTCTGCGCCAATGGTGGCTCGCCTTTCCTCCTCCTCGCAAGGAGTCGGGAGGGGGAGTTCGTCATGCGCCTCTACTACCGTGGTCCGGACGCGATGGTGACCAGCGAGCACTTCGTCCACCGCACACCCACGTCGACGAGGGCGTTCCTGATCCGCGACCTCCGCGATGTCGGCATCACCAGCGCCGAGGAGCCCGGGACGCCCATCGTCACCCTGGCCGGGGGCACGGCGATCCTGCTGGCAGCGGCCCTGCCGCTGTGGAAAATCTCGCCGCTGTACGCGATCGGCTTCCTCGGCCTGGCCGGCTTCGGTCTGGCCGCCGCGGCCCTCGTGCGGCGAAACCGGCCCAGGTCATGGCTCCTGCAGGCGACCTACCGCGGGCAGACCGTGGAGTTGTACGCGTCCACCGACGCACGCGTCTTCAACCAGGTGAGCCGGGCCCTGCGCCGGGCGATCGAGGACGCCCGGCCGCCGTCCTCCTGGGACGACTTCGCGGCGGCCTGACACTTCACGGCCACTGGAGAGCGTGACAAGTCTCTTTTCGATGAAACTTGCACGGCTCCTTGCTCGTTTTGATAGGACAGTGGCAGAGTAAGCGGCGACCTCGCTGGGTGCCTTATGGCAACCAGCGAGGTGGCACTTTGTTTCTCGTCACCGCCTCACTTCGACGTCGAAGGACCTATGGCTGAGGTCGTCTCGCCAACCGCCGTACGCACGATCGTGCGTACGACTTCGTGCGACACACTCACGCCCACCGCCCTCACCCTGAATCAGGTCGCCGAGGGTCGGCACCACTTTGTCTTCGCTGACGGGCAGGACGCCGTAACCGGCATGCGATCCCGCCCGGACCAGCGAGCTTGCGGAACAGCGATCGATGAAGTCGACACGATCGACTTCGCGTTCCTCACCACGACCCCGCCGCGCTCGCACACCGGGCAGGCCTGGCGGGGAGTTGGCGACACGATCACCAATTGTCACGAAGACGGTAATGACGCGGACGAAGAATCGGAGTGGAATATTGAAAACCATCGAGGCGACCCAGTGGCGCAAGAGCAGCTACTGCAGCAACGCAACTTGCGTCGAAGTCGCTCGAGTCAAGGACAACTACCTGATCCGCGACTCGAAGAGCCCCGCCATCGCCCCCCTGAGTTTCACCGCGGAGGAATGGACGGCGTTCGTACGAGGAGTCAACGAGGGGCAGTTCGCCTTCGAGTGATCTGAAGTGCACGGGGTGCGCGCGACGTCGGTTCGAGGTCGCGCGCACTGCCAGCCGGTCAGGCTGACCCGCTCAGCAAGCCGACGGCGACCCGGATCGGGGCCCGGCGCAACACCTCGGCCATCGACAGCTCGCCTCGGCAGGAGGCCTGAAAGGCGCGCCAACCCGGCGGCGTCGCCATCGCCGCGTGCATGAGCCGCGGATGCCTGGTGAACAGTCGCAGCAGCCTGCGACCCGCCGCCATCTCCGGCCCCAGCCGCTCGGCGACCAGAAGCTCGTACCCGGAAAGGTCCTCGGGCGTCCGGGCCCGCGCCGCGACCTCGCCGGCCCAGGTTCCGGAGCGCAGCGCAAAGCTGATGCCCTCGCGGGTCCACGGCTCCAGCAGGCCCGCCGCGTCACCGACCACGATCACCCTGCCCCTGCGCAGCGGCGCGTCCGCTCGGCGACACCGCGTCAGGTGGCCCGAGTCGCGGATCACTGGACGATCGGTGAGGCCCAACGCGTCGACGAACCGCGAGAGGTACCGCTTCGTCTCGGCGCCCCTGCCCTTGGCCATGATGACGCCGACCGTGAGCTGGTCGTCCTTGGGGAAGACCCAGCCGTAGGAGCCGGGCACATATCCCCAGTCGAGCACCACCCGGCCCCGGTATGCGGCGCGATCCTCGGCCGTCGCCGCCAGCTCCAGCTCGAGGCCCAGATCCTGCTGGTCGAAGGTGACCCCGACATGGCGGGAGGTAATCGCGGCCGAGCCGTCGGCGCCGATCACCATACGGGCGGCGATCACCTCACCGCCGGCGAGGGTGACACGTGCCGCCGTGGCGTCCTGATCGATCGCGCGCACCAGCGCGTTCTGGCGAACCTGAGCGCCGGCGGCGACCGCCGCCTGATACCAGGCGAAGTCGAAGTCGTCCCGCCGCACCATCGTCAGCAGGGGCCGATCCGCCGCCCGGCGGGTGAAGGCCCGGCGCCCGCGATCGGTGAACGTGATCGCACTGACCGTGTCCCGGGCCGGCACGGACACCCGGGCGGCGGCCCAGGACAGCGACGTGCCGATGAGTCCGCCACCACAGGTCTTGTAACGGGGGTGTTCGGCGCGCTCGAGCACGATCGTTCTAGCCCCGGCCGACGCCGCCGCATGGGCGGCTGCCAGGCCGCCCGGTCCCGCACCGACCACAGCCACGTCCCAGTCCGCCACCACGACCGGAGTTTATCCAGCGTCGCCGCGTCCGCCCCGCGGCCGAGCGGGCCGATGTCACGGGCGACGCGCCGATATCAGGGGCGGCCGGTGCCCTGAGGTGCGCGCCGCGACCACGGTGCCCACCGCACGGCCGCCGCGAAGCCGTCGCGGCGCGCGTCGCGCGCCTCGCGGCCGTCGACCGGCTTCCGGTGGCTGATCCGCAGGCCGCGGCCGATCAGCCGCGTCTCGCACCAGGACCCAGTCACCACTCCCCGGCGAATGCGTTCCCAGAGCCCGCCCTCGACATGGGCGTCCACCCGGGCCCGGAGGCCGGCGATCAGTTCGGCCGGGTCGGCGTCGCCGTCCTCGTCGCGCGGCCAGGCTTCGACGAACCACCGGCCGAGCCGCAGCACGATGCCCGGGTCGTCGGTGAACGCGATCGACAACGGCCCGGCCGCCGGATGCCGGGGAATCAGCCTGACGGTACGCACGTGTTCGGCGTACGGCGACGGACCGACGGGTTCCTTGGTCTCCCGCCGGTCCACCACGTATTCATCCGCCAGCTCGTCGAGCAGCACTTCAGCGGCTTCATGAAGCACCTGGTACCGCGCTCGACCGGTGAGCTCGCAACGGTATGGATCAAGTGACGGCTCGGACTTCCCCACGGAAGAAGTATGCCGCCGCGGTCGCTTGATCAGGCAATCTTCACGAGATCGGGGGTGAGGCCCCCTCAGCGGAGGTCAAATTCTCCCCGCTTGACCGCGGAAGCGAATGTGGACCATTCCTCGGCCGTGAACCGCAGGCACGCCTGCTGTGGATTCTTGGAGTCACGAACAACGAAATCGTGTCCGATCTTGGCAACCTCGACGCAGCTGGTGGTTCCGCATCTGCTGGCTCGACGCCAGACAACCGTCTGCTCCGTTCGGTCACTCATGCCTGCTCCTTGAGAGTCGGTTCCCGAATCCACGGTAGGCGACAGCCGCTCCACACGGCAGGAGGCAAGAATGAGTGAACCACGATGACTGTGCCGAATCGCGGTTAATAGGGCTGTTTGGGCGGTGGTTTTGACCGCCCTACGCCCGCTTTGACACGTCTTCCGTGCGACGAGGTGTGATCCATTCAGAGGTCGAATTCACCCGCCAGCATGCCGTCGCGGAAGGCCACCCACTCTTCTCTCGTGAACGAGAGGGCAGGAAGGTCAGGCCTCTTCGAGTCACGGATCAGATAGTCGTCCTCAACCCGGGCCACTTCCACGCAGGTGCTGTTCGCGCACTTGCTGCTCCTTCGCCACGCGGGCACGCTGACGCCGTTCATCGTTCGCCTCTCACACTGCAGCCTGCCCGCGTGATCCACTATGAGCACGCGGGCTCATAGTTATCGGGGTTCCTGGCGGCGGCCTGTGGCGGCCGATTCCAGGTCTATCCTCTTGCGGATGAAGTCGATTGTGTCTGATTCATCAAGAGCTTCCTGCCACACCCGGTCGTACCGGTTGCGGTGACGCATGGTGGTGGTCTTGGACTCGATCACCTCGTCGGAGAGGCCGTTCTCGTGATACAGCAGCATTCCCTCGTCGTTCGCATCCAGGGAAAGAAGATCGAACGACGCATTGTTGGTCACCGGCGCATCCAACGTGAACGGCACCATGCGAAGCTTGATCGCGCCTTCGTCCGCCAGCCGCTGCAATTCCCGGAGTTGATCCGTGAAGACGGCGGCCCCGCCGATCGGGCGCATCAGCACCGACTCGTCCAGCAGCACGAACAGTTCAACGGTGCCGACCCGGGAAAGTAATGCCTCTCGCCGGCGTTGCCGCGCGTCCAGCACGCCCTGGATCCTGTCCTCGGGCATCTCGCCGACATACAACTGCATCAGGGCTTGGGCATATGCCGGAATTTGCAGAGGTCCGGGAATGAAGTAGATCGAGAAATACCTGATCGCCGTCGCCTCGGCCTCATACTCGATCAATTTCCGATGCGCGTCGCTGAGGACCTCGCGAAACTGCGGCTTCTGATGCCAGGCCTGCCGTTGCCGCGTCCTGGCGATCCGGGCGTCGATGAGCAGCGCGGCCATCACCGACTTGTCCTTCACCTGAAGGAAGTTGAGTAGCGGGCGAAGGTCGTTGGGAGCGATGGTCACGTCGCCGTTCTCGATGCGGATGACCTTGCTCAGCGACCACTCCATCTCGTCCGCAACCTGCTGCTGCGTCAGATTGGCCTGCTCACGCGCCTCGCGCAGCGCCAGACGCACGCGCCTGCGTGCGACGGTAGGCGAGACAACCTCAGCCATGAGTCCTTCAGCGTCGAAGTCGGATAGCGTCCAGCATGCAACATGCAACCTCGCTGCCTGCCAGCAGGCAGTCAGCGAGGTCGCGCGTCAGCCTAACCATGGTCTTATCAGATGGCGCGTCCGGGCGCGCAAGATTCATCGAAACGATATTTGTCACGAGCCGCAAACAGCATGTGATCAGGCCACTGCCAAGCCGCGGACGTCACGAGGGCGCCGAGAGTCCTCCACCGCTCGCCGGAGCGCCCGAGTGACCTGGTTGAATACGCGAGCGTCCACTGCCGAGTAGAGGGTTACCCGCCCCCCGTGCCGGTATGCCTGCACGTACCACGATCGGGTCGCCCGCCGACGCGTCGCCACCAGAGTCGCGGCCAGAGCGCTTCCCAGGGTCGCGGCCACGAAAGCGACAACCACTCCCCCGAGGGTCCAGCCGACGCTCGCAAGAGTGACGACGGCAGCCGCCGCGACCAGGGCCTCGCCTGTGCCCCACCCACCGGGCCGACCCCGTACCAGCTCAATGTCCCGCAATTCCTCGATGACGAAAACTTTGGCGGGATTGGTGCGCCAGACAAAATACTTTTCGGTCACCACTGCATCCGGACCGTGATAGTAGGTGCGCATCCGTACGAACTCCTTCCGCACTGTCGGCAAGGAAGGAACTGGCCGCGCGACCGCGACTGGAGAGAATTCCCGCCTCGCTCCTCACGCCGGAGATCCGGTCGACGCGACAGCCGGTTGCCGCCACCTGCCGCGTCATCCATCCGGAACTCGCCCTGACTGCCTGCGCAAGTCAACCACAGCCACCAGTCCGATCGCCATGGTTCAGTCTGCTATATGGCAGATAGCGCGGAAGCTCTCTAAGTCAGTCCTCCCACGCGGACCCGACGGAGCAGGACGGGTGCAGCTACGAGGTCATCCGGTTGTCGGCCAGGCGTCACCCGACAGGGGGAGGGAGCGCGCCGACCAGTCGGCAGAACGACTAGTCCGGCATCCCACATCAACCTCTCGAGGCTCAGATTCCGGTCAGGCCGGCCGTTGCTTCAGGACCGAAGCCCTCGGCCGGACCCTGGCCGGGAACTGACCCCTGGAGTGGAATTGACTCACCAACCACGACGCCCGCTTCGGAAGGCGCTGCGCGTGCTGCCGGCCGTCCTGGTCGCCGCGGCCTCACCCGCGCTACCCGTCGGCACGGGTCCGGCCACCGCCGCGACCGCGCAGCCGGATGCGCCGTACTCGCTGGACGCGACCGTCAGCCCGGCTCCCTTGACCGACTGCGGCACGGACGTTCTGTGTCGGCTCATGGACCTCCCGTCCGGTGGCGACGACTGGAGCTACCTTCAGAACGAGCTGACCCTTGCCGGCGGCCGGGCACAGGCCGCTGTCGTGGACGCCAGCGGCACCGTGGTCACCCCTGCCGTCCCGGCTACGGTGCTGCTGCGCGAGGGCACGTACTCGGTCACCCTGCCGCTGAAGCTGCCGCCGAACGTCAACCTGCGCGGCGCGAGCATCAAAACGACGGCCATCAAGATCGACGACAGCGCGCCGTGGAGCAACTTCAGCTACAACTTCATGGTCCGGCCCTCGGTGAACATTGACCTGGACAATCCGGACCCCTCGCCGGGCAGTGTCAACGCGGTCTCCGACCTGACCCTCAACGGCCGGTGCATCAAGGGCAAGGGCGCCTACTCCGAGACGGGAAGCAAAGAGCCGACCATCCTGGACACCAAGTCCGGGTGCGAGAGCGACGCCACGACGCAGAACAACGCCGGCGGCGGCCTCAAGGCCGGCCACCGCTGGACCATCCAGCAGGTCCGGTTCACCAACTTCAACTACTTCAGGTTGTGGGTGATCAAGACCCGCGACGTCCACATCATCGACAACCGGTGGGACAACTGGGGTGGCGCCGGCAGCGGCGACGAGGACAACATCGGCGGCGGGAGCGGCAACACCGGCACCGTGATCGAGCACAACCAGTTCGACCAGACGATCCGGGGCAACACCTTCGACTTCACCCACGCCGAGAACGTGACGTTCCGCAACAACAAGGTCGTCGCCAACCGGTACTACGCCGACCTGCGCAAGGTGGCGGGCTACGGCTCCGTCTACCTGGAGTCCGTGGTCGGCGGCACCGTCAGCGACAACGACCTGAAGGGCGCCAACATCGTCCTCGACTCGAACTCCGGATACCTCCACGAGGGCGAGAACCTCGACGTCACCAACACCCGCGACGTCGTGGTCACCCGCAACCGGATCCGCGACACGTTCAACACCGCGGTGACCGCCAACTACGACGACTACACCAACGGTCCCGCGCACACCCGCTACCCCGGTGGCAACAACACGATCACCGACAACGTGATCACGAACACCGCCAAGAGCGCGATCCTGATCAACGGTTCGAACACCGCGGACAAGAACGCCCCGGACACCATCACCGGCAACCTGATCACCAACGTCGGCCTGGACACCAGCTCCACCTCGTACTCCGGCTACGACCACGTCGGCATCGCGATCGGCATCGGCAACGGCGACAAGGTGCACCACAACACGATCGTCGACGACCAGGAATGGCCCACCACCTGGTACGGCATGCAGATCGGTTCGAGCGGCAGCGACAAGATCGCGGTCACCAACATCCAGCTGACCGACGCCAACGGCGAGGGCTGGAACGTCACCAGTCGGACGCTCGGCGGACAGCGCAAGTACGGCGCCTTCGCGGCCCTCGCGCCGACCAACCTGACCGCCCCCAACGGCGCGTTCACCTGGTCTGAGTCGGTGCCCCAGGACCCGTCGAAGTACAGCCCGATCGCCGGCTACCGGGTCTACCGCAACGGTGTCGAGGTGGCCTCCTACCCGGTCGGCAGCCCCGTCATCCCGGGCAACCTGCTCACCGCCGCGCAGTCCGGCTTCGAGTCCGGCGTCGCCGGATGGACCCTCTCCGGCGGAACCGTCGCGCCCAAGACCGGCGACGCCGCGATCGGCAACGGTTCGATGCTCGTCACCACCGGCGCCACCGCCCGCACGGTCACGGCCAACGGCCCGGCGGTCCCCGTCACGGCCGGCGCCACCTACACCTCGGTGGCCTCGTACAAGGCGGTCACCAGCGGCGGCCGGATGGTCCGCGCCGGCATCACCTGGCGCGACGCCACCAACAAGGCGCTCGGGCAGGTGGCGGTGCCCACGAACAAGTACACGTTCGCCTCGACCGGCAACTGGGTCACCTCGTCGTACGCCTTCGTGGCTCCGACCGGTGCGGTGAAGGCCGAGCCGTTCCTCGTGATCGACAACTCGTTCGCCAACCAGCAGCACCTCATCGACCGGGTCGGCATCGTCGCCGGCACCAACACCGAGGGCTGGACCGACGGCGCGTGGGCCCCGGGCAACCGCTACCAGGTGGTCGCCTACCGGGCCAGCGACAGCCAGGCTTCCATGGCTGCGACCGTCATCGGCTGACAGTGACACTCTGAGCGGGGCATCGGCTACCCCCTCGCAGGACGGCCCTGAACGGCGGAAACGCTGGTCAGGGCCGTTTCTGAACACCTGATTCGCAGCGACGGCCTGGGTTTGACCCGCCTGATGAGGAGTGGGCGGGGTGGCGGCGCTCGCCCGCAATGCGGCAATGTGATCCCTGATCGCGCCAAGCAGCCGGCGGGATTCAGAACTACATAGATAAACTCGAGGCCCAGATCCGCGTTTTACCTGCTCAGGGCCGCGCGTCCGAGGATTTTCAGGCGGAATCGACCCGAGGACCCACGCCCGGCCTGGGGCCGGGTCCAAGAGCATCCACCGTTTGGCCGAGGACGCGTCGGGGACGTGGTCTTTACAGTTCTCTCGACGAAATCGACTAACCCGAGCAAATTTCATCGGATCGCCGTATCAGCACTAGGAGCATGACGATGCGCAAGACCCGAGCCATCGCGGCGGCTGGGGCGCTGGCCCTGGCGCTGGCCGCGTCCGCGTGCGGCGGGGACGATGCCGATTCCACCGGCGAGAGCAAGAGCTTCGCAGCCGGCTCGACCATGCAGAAGCTCAAAGACGCGGGAAAGCTCCGCGTCGGCACCAAGTTCGACCAGCCCGGCTTCGGCCTCGAGCAACTCCGCGGCAAGCCGGACGGCTTCGACGTCGAGATCGCGAAAATCATCGCGGCTCAGCTCGACATCCCGGAAGACGAGATCGAGTACACCGAGACGCCGTCGTCCATCCGCGAGCAGGTGCTCCAGCAGGACAAGGTCGACATCGTGGTCGCGACGTACACGATCACCGACAAGCGCAAGCAGGTCGTCGACTTCGCCGGGCCCTACTACATCGCCGGCCAGACCCTCATGGTGAAGGTCGACAACACCGACATCACCGGTCCGGAATCCTTCGAGGACGGCACGAAGAAGGTCTGCTCCGTGATCAACTCGACGCCGGCGATCAACATCGAGAAGTACCTCAAGAACAAGACGAAGCAGCTGGTGCTCTTCGACACCTACCAGAAGTGCGTAACCGCACTGAAGAGCGGCCGGGTCGACGCCGTCACCAGCGACAACGTCATCCTCACCGGCTTCATCGCGACCAGCGAGGGCGAATTCGCGCTGGCCGGCACCGCCTTCACCGACGAGCCGTACGGCATCGGCGTGAAGAAGGGCGACAAGGCCTTCCGGAACTTCATCAACGACACCCTCGAGGCATCGTTCGAGGACGGCTCTTACGCGAGGGCATGGAAGGTCTCCGCCGGAGAATACGACCCGAGCGTCCCGAGGATCCCCACGGTCGACCGGTACTGACCCGGACGCCGGCTTGATTTGAGCGGCGATCCGATCCGCACGGCAAACTGAGGCCCTGACCAGCGACTGCTGGCCAGGGCCTCTGCTTGAGCCGCCCGACCCATGGCAGGGGTTTCGGCGGTAAACGAGGGGCACCGTCGGCCATTGGCGTGCGACGTCCGCGCGGGCAGGTCACGGGTTGTTCACGCGTGACTCTGCGAACTGTTGGAACCAGGACGTGTTCGTGATCAGGAGGAAGCCAGCGATTGCCAGCACCCAGGCGGTGTTCTCCTGAGCCCCGTCCCGCAGCCACCGGTCCGTGCGGCGCAGTGCCGGCTGCACCAGGTGCGCCGAGACCACCCGCAGCACCGTGGCGAGCAGGGCCGGCGCCAGCATGGTCAGGCAGTACAGCGCGAGCAGACCCGCGCGGACAGCCACCGGCTTCCCGCCGATGGCCTCAATGGCCGACAGGTACGGGAACATCGTGGCGATCTCCAGGAGTACGGCGAACAAGGCGACAGCGACGACACCGCCCGCGGTGGCTTCGGGTCCGACCGCGGAATCCCGCCATCGGGTCAGGCGGCCCTCGTTGCGAGCCGAGGCCTTTCTGCGCAGCGGGCCATACCAGGCGCCTGTGAGGATGAGGATGACCCCGGCTCCGGCGAGCGCGACGTCGCCGGCCGGAGAGGAGATCGCCAACTCGACGGTGCTGCGGATCGCCCTTTCCTCCAGGCGTTCTCTCGTCGGAAGGTACGCGTCCCTCGAAGGCGGCGCGTACGGCGTTGACGACATGTGATCCGGGCAGGTACTCGCCGGTTGATGACCGGCGCGAGCTTCTCCTCGTTCCGGGTGGCGATGGTCTCGCATTCACACTTGGGCGACGCGGACGAGCATCTTGCCCGTGTTGTCGCCCCGGAGCATGGCGATGAACGCCTCGACGGTGTGCTCGATCCCGTCCACGATGGTCTCGTCCACCCGGACCTGCCCACTACGGACGTGAGGGAGCAGGAACTGTTCGAACTCCGGCTGGACGTCCGTGTACTCGCGGACGAGAAAGCCCTCGATGCGCAGACTCTTACCGACCACGTCGAAGAGGTTGTGCGGGGCCGGTGGCGGCGCGTCGAGACTGTCGTACTGTGCGACCGCGCCACTCCAGGCGACCCTGCCGTGAGCCCGCAAGGCGCCGATCGCCGCGGCGAGGTGGTCGCCGCCGACGTTGTCGAAGTACACGTCGATGCCCTTGGGGACGGCTTCTGCCAGGAGATCCGCGATCGGACCGCGGGACCGGTCGATGGCGATGTCGAAACCGAGCCGGTGGGTGAGGTGCTCAGCCTTGGCCGCGGAGCCGGTGCTGCCGATGAGGGTGCCAGCTCCGAGCAGTCGAGCGATCTGCCCGACAGCGCTGCCCACCGCGCCGGCCGCAGCCGACACGAACAGATCTTCGCCAGGCTGGAGATGAGCGATCCGGGTGAGGCCGATGTACGCGGTCAACCCGGTGCCACCCAGAATGCCGAGGAAGGCGCTGAGCGGAACCCCGTCCGGCACGTTCAGCAGCCGGCCCTCCCCGGCAGCGAGCAATGCATGGGTACGCCAACCGTGTCGGTGGAAGACTAGAGCGCCGACCGGCAGCGTCGGCTCGTACGACTTGATGACCCGGCCGATGGTGCGGCCCTCCAGCCCGGCGCCCATGTCCCATCCGCCGGCGTCCATCAGCTCCCGCATGTACGGGTCGACGGATAGGTAGATGTTCTCGACCAGCGCCTGCCCTGCGACGGGGCGAGGCATCGGTAGGGAAGTGAGGGAAAAGTCCGCCGGGCGCGGTGTGCCATGCGGGCGGCGTACCTGGCGGATGACGGTGTAGCTGCGTTGCATGACGATCTCCCTCGGGTCATGAAAGGTGATCGGAACGCTATGCGGGACGGCCAGCTTCGGGCAGGGTCGCGCGTCGATGGGACCGCCCCTATCTATGAATGTGGTTCATGGCCCTCGTAGGGTGGCGGGATGCCGAGTGCCGACCTGACCCCGCCGGAGTTGCGGCTACTGCTCGCGGTCGATCAGGCGGGCACCTTCACCGCCGCCGCCCGCCGGCTGGGTCTTACCCAGTCCGCGGTCTCGTACGCCGTGACCACCTGCGAGCGCAAGCTCGGTGTCGTCCTGTTCGAACGAGGCCGCGCGGGTGCGCGCCCCACCCCGGCGGGCCGGCGTGTCTTAGTGCACGCCGGACATATTCTTCGCCAGCTGGAGCAGATGCGGGCCGACGCTCAGGGCGCCGCTACCGGCACGACCGGCGGGCCACTGGCGATCGCGGCGTTCCGCAGCGTCGCCCTGCACCTACTGCCTGCCGCGCTGGAACGGCTCACCGCCCGGCATCCCGGCCTGAGCCCGCATGTCATGATCGTGCCCGAGTTGGGCGCCGGGACGGCCGGGGAGGTCGCCGAGGGCCGCGCCGACCTCGCGATCGCCACCCTCGGCGACGACGCCGACCCTCCGCCCGGGCTGCTCGCCGACACCCTGCTCATCGAGCCCTATCTACTGGTCTACCCGGCCGGCCATCCGTCGTCGCGGAATCTGCCACTGATCGACTGGCCCGAGAACTGCTCGTCGTACACCCGTGAGTGGTGGTCGCGTCAGGACTGGCTGCCGCCCGCCACCCTGCAGGTCGCCGACGACGGGGTGGTGCTGTCCATGGTGGCCCAGGGTCTGGGTATGGCAATCCTGCCGCGTCTGACCCTGACGGCACCGCCGGCCGGCGTCACGGCCGTACCGTTGGGCGAACGGCCACCGACCCGTCGTATCGTGCACGTCACCACCGCGGCGACCCGTCAATCCCTGGCCGTCCGCGACCTCGTCCGCGAGCTCCGGAAGGTGGCGGCGCCCCTCGGCGTCCCAAGGCCGGTGTCCCTGACGGAATGAAGTGACCAGTGCAGGCTGGTGACCCAGCAGCGCCAGCCCCAACACTCCTCGAACACCGCGACCTGGGTTTCCTATCGATTGTCTGAATCTGCCGGTTCTTGGATGCGATCAGCGGCAACCCGCTGTACTGCCTCCTCCACCTCATCACGTTCCGTGGCTTGTGCCGGGGCGAGGCATGCGGGTTGCGATGGGAGACGTCGACCTTGACGCCCGCACGATCACCATGGCAACGCAACTTGTCGAGTACGAGGGCGGAGTCCACGAGAGCGAGCCCAAGAGCGATGCGGGTAGCCGATCCGTCGCGCTCGACGCGGAGTCCGTTACGGCGTTTCGGTGGCACCGCACTCGACAGCTCATGGCCCAGCTTGACGCGAACGACGCATGGATCGACACCGGTCGCGTCCTCACCCGCGTGGACGGCTCATGGGTAGCGCCCGGGTGGCTTTCCGACCACTTCGAGCGCCTAGTTCGACGACGGGACTACCACCGATCCGGCTACACAACTTGCGGCACGGGCCGCGACCCCGGCCCACGCAGCAGGCGCGGACATGAAGGTGATTCAGAATATGTTGGGACCATTTGTCGCAGTCGCTCACGGCAGACACCTACACCAGCGTCCTGCCGGAGGCAGCCCGCGCAGCAGCAGAAGCGGCAGCCCAACTCGTACCTAGGCAGACCGCCAGAGGGTTGGCGGGCTCACTTCGGGCTCACAAGGGCCCAGTCAACCCTGCCCATAACGAGAACCAGGCGCCCGCACAGAGTGCGAAACGCCTGGTCACTGCCACTATCCAGTTGAGCCGCCTGACGGAATCGAACCGTCGACCTACGCATTACGAGTGCGTCGCTCTAGCCGACTGAGCTAAGGCGGCAACGATCAGTCAGTGTACGGTATGCCGACCGCCCCTCCTGCGAGGGGTCTTCCTAGACGCGCCGGAAACCGGCCGATCCTGTCACACCGCGGGACTAATCTTCCTGCGTGACCACAGAGCCTGCCCCGCGCCCCCGGCGCCGGTCCGCCGAGGCCGAGCCCTCGACCGCGCGTCGTCCGGTCAGCATGGATCCCCAGCAGCTCGGCTTCACGCCACAGCGGCCGGTGGGGTGGCTGGCGCCGTTGCTGCTGCTCAACACCGGGCTGCGCACGCTGATGGCGATTCTCTTCGGCGCCTACCTCGACAAGCGGGAGCTGCAGAACGCTCTGCCCGGCGAGTCGTTCGAGCAGCCCGGCACCTATGGCGAGCTCTGGCTGGACTACGTGTCGGACCTCGGCGACGGTTTCGACGCGACGTACTCGGTGGCGTACCTGCTGGCGCAGCCGGGTCTCGACGTCGGCGGCCGGACGCTGCCGCGCGGCCACATGCTGGTGATGGGTGGCGACCAGGTCTATCCGCTCGCCAACGGCGACGGATATGAGAATCGAATGAAGGGCCCCTACCGCGCCGCGCTTCCCGAGCCTCCGGCCACCGGTCCGCGACCTGCGCTTTTCGCCCTACCCGGCAACCATGATTGGTACGACGGGTTGACCGCTTTCCTGCGTCTCTTCGCCCGCCGCAAGGATGGCAACATCGGGGGGTGGCGCACCCAGCAGCGCCGGTCGTATTTTGCCGTGGAGTTGCCCGCGGACTGGTGGCTGTTCGCGATCGACGAGCAGTTCGGGGCGTACATCGACGATCCCCAGCTGGTCTACTTCGAGAAGGCGGCCGTCGGGCTCGGGCCCGAGGACCGGATCATTCTGATGACGCCGTCGCCGACGTGGGTCAAGTCCGCGAAGAAGCCCGGAGCGTACGACTCCGTCGACTACTTCATCCGGACGATTCTGGCCCCGACCGGGGCGCAGGTGCGGGTGCTCGTCTCCGGCGACCTGCACCACTACGCCCGCTATTCCGGCGAAGACCGCGAGCTCATCACCTGCGGGGGCGGCGGGGCGTACCTGCTGGGGACGCACCACTTGCCGGAGAAGCTGACCGTGCCGCCCAAGGACACGCTGACCCGCAATGCGAGCCGCAGCAGGGACTACGACCTGACGACCCGGTTCCCGAGTGCCGGCGAATCGCGTCGGATGGCGTGGGGAGCCTTCCGCAAGATCCCCGCCCGCAACCCGGGTTTCGCGACCATGCTGGGCATCATCCAGACCCTGACCATGCTCGCGATGGCGGGCGCCGCCGGCCAGGCCGGGATCTTCCAGCGCCTGTTCAGCATCCCGTTGATCTTCATGATGGTGTTGATTCTGCTCGGCGCCGTGCTCTTCGCCCAGCCGCCCGACGCCAATCAGGACAAACACGCCCGGCACTGGATCCTGGGCCTGCTGCACGGATTCGCCCAGATCGCCCTCGCTGCCGGGGGAAGCTGGCTGTGGGTGCGCCTGCCATTCCACGACTGGTCCTGGCCGGGCCCGCTCGTGGTCGCGGCCATCCTGTACGGGCCGGTGATCGCATTCCTGGCCACCCAGCTCCTGGCGTTGTACCTGTTGATCGCCAGCCTCTTCGACGTAAACGTCAACGAGCTGTTCGCGGGACAGGGCATCGAGGACTCGAAGTCCTTCCTGAGAATGCACATCGCCGCCGACGGCACGCTCACCATCCACCCGCTGGGCGTCGACAAGATCTGCCACAAGTGGAAGCCGAACCCCGATGGCGCACCGGACACGTCCTGGTTCCACCCGGCCGAGACCCTGCGGGTCCACGCGATCGAACCACCGATCGTGGTGGACGCACCTGCGCCGAGTGGACCAACGACGGAAGCCCGCTAGCGAGAGGCGACACCCGAGCGACGCGATGACGGCGATCAACCGACCCTGTACGGCGGGTGCGCGGGTGCGCCAGTGCGCAGATGCGCCGGTTCGCGGTTCGCGGTGCGCAGGTGCGCCAGTGCGCGGGGGCGCGAGTGCGCGGGTGCGCGAGTGCGCGAGTGCGCGAGTGCGCCGGTTAGCGGTTCGCAGGTGCGCCAGTGCGCGGGTGCTCGTGCGTCTCGGCGAACTTGCGGGCATGGACAGCGCGCCACCCAATCACTTCACGTTTCGCGCTGAAAGGTGGCGGCGGATGAGTCGCACCGGCGGCGCGTACCGCAGCGTCTCGACCCCTTCGCCGTGAACCTGCGCGTACACGGACTGGCCATGATCGAGGCGGTCCGTGCATGGGCTTGCCGCTGAGCGATCGGCGGATCTGTCAGTTGTACTGCTCGTCGTGTGCCTGGCGCGGCCCACAGACCGATGCCCTGCTGCAGGAGCATCGCGATCCGTCGGCGTCCAGGCGCACCACGACAGCGTCCTTGGGGACGCTGTGGCCGACCACTCGGCCGTCGCCGTCCGGGGTCGTGACTCGCGTGCCGACGGCCGGCGCTGAGGACTGAAACTTTTGATACAGCGGATGCTCGTACTTGAGACAGCACATCAGCCGCCCGCACGCGCCAGAGATGCGTAGGGGGTTGAGGGGGAGGTCCTGGTCCTTTGCCATGCGGATCGTGACCGGCTCGAAGTCGGTCAGGAAGGTCGCGCAGCAGAGGTCTCGGCCGCAGGAGCCGATGCCGCCCTGGACGCGGGCCGAGTCACGGGCCGAGAGCTGACGCAGCTCGACGCGGCAGTGCAGGGTCGCGCCGAGGTCGCGGACCAGGGAGCGGAAGTCGACGCGGTGCGGGGCCGTGAAGTAGATCGTCGTACGGTTTCCACCCGTCCCGCCCTGCTCGAAGACGTGGTCCACCGCGACCACCTTCATCGGCAGCTCATGGGCTTTGATCAGTTTCTTGGCCGCGACCTTCGCCTCGGCCTTTCGTTTCCTCAGAAGGTCGTCCCGACGCAGGTCGTGCTCGTCGGCCAGACCAGCGACCTTGGGGAAACCCTCGGTGTCCTCACTGACCCATTGCGCTGCCCAGACGCACTCCGCCACCTCGGGACCGTCATCGGTCGGGACCAGCACACGGTCGCCGACCTGCGGCGAGAACTCGCCAGGGTCGAGGTAGTAGAGGCGCCCGTATCGGGTGAAGCTGACCGCGCACAGCATGCCCATGCACCCACCCTACGGCGACGGACCGGGCGTGCGAAACGGCACAGAACTACATAGATCTGCGCAACCCTCCCGCATCGAACCTCGTTGGGCAGTCCCGTAGAGCCGCTCGCCGCGGCAATCCTTGGGGGAGGACTTTTGATGCGCGCTATATCCGTACCGGATGATCTTGCGGAGCCTGTTCGGCCTGCCCGTTTCGCGCGACCTTGGATGACCGAAACGCCCGTCATCGTCACGTTTACCCGAGGGTGGCAGCTCGGCAAATTGGCCGCCGCGGAACGCTCAGCCGCTGGCGGTGAGAACTCGGCGGCGGGCGGTCACTGCCCAGCTGCCGGCAGTCAGCACCCAGCCATTGGCAGTCAGCACTCGGCCGCTGGCGGTCAGCACTCGACCGCTGGCGGTCAGCACTCGACCGCTGGTGGTCAGCACTCGACCGCTGGTGGTCAGCACTCGACCGCTGGTGGTCAGCGCTCGGCCGCTGGCGGCGAGGCGTTCGCCGACAACGACCAACTAGCCCTCGGCAAGGCGGCGATCACCGCAAAGCTGCTGATCATCGGCGGGCAAACGACCACCGCCAGAGAGGCAATCGCCGGCACGCAAGCGGTCAGTAGCGCGGAAACGACCACTGATGCGGAAATGGTCGCCAGGACGCAGGCCACCACCGGGACGCGAGCGGTCGCGCGAACAGTCGCCGGAAGGCGAGACGGCGCACGCACGGTCGCAGGCACCCGAGACAGCGCACGCACAGTCGCAGGCACCCGAGACAGCACACGCACAGTCGCAGGCACCCGAGACAGCACACGCACAGTCGCAGGCACCCGAGTCGACATACCCACGGTCGCGGAGACGCGAGCAGTCGCCGGCACGCGGGCGGTCGGCAAGGAAAGAGTCGGCGGGGAAGCGCCGGCCAGCGACGGTCTCGCCCGCTCGGCACCGAGCGGCGACAAACCAGAAGGCCGCGCACACGAGATCTTGAGTGAGCGCTCTCGCGGCAAGTCAGGCGCAGGACGGCGACGGAGTCTTGTCGCGGGCGGTATGGCTGGCATTGTCGGGTTGCTGTTTGTGCCGCTGCCCGCGGGTGCCGCGCCGGCTCCCTGTGAGCAGGCGCAACGGTATTCGGCGCAGTCCGGCAGCCAGATTCTGCGGCTCGCCCACCTCGCCGTCGGGTCGAAGCGGGCTGGCGGCCAGGGGATGCGGGTCGGCGAGGCCAAGTCGGCGATGGTCGCCCAGGCGCAGATCAGTTCCGCGGCGGTCGCACGCATGACTGACGTCGAGGGTGGCGGTGCGCCCAAGGGACTGTCCGACATCTTGCATCAGCAGGCCCCGCCAACCAACAAGAAGGCTGACCGGCGAGCAACGAAGGCCGCTGACGTCGGGCCGATCAACCTAGGCGACGGATCGCTCACCACGCATGCGCAGTGGGACGCTGGCATGGCCTGCGGTGCAGCGGACGGGGACGTCACCCGGGCCGCGGCGCGGCTGGGGGGTGCCGGGATTCTCGCCGAGGGTGGTGCGGGGCTTGTTCGCGTACCCGGAAAGGTGGAGAGCGAGAGCACGACAAAGCTGGAGGGGCGCGGCGCGGCGGCGACCACCGTGGCCGCGGCCGGTTTGCGGGGCGGAGACCTTGAGCTGCTGGACGGTGCGGTGCGCGTGAGGATCGTCAAGGCGCCTTCGCTGTGGGCAAGAATGTCCATCAAGGATGGTGGAGAGGTCCGGTACATCCCGGCGCGGATTGAGGTGTCGGGGCGAGGTTTCCAGACCGAGCGGCTCGACACGGCCGGAGACTCCATCGAGATCAACGTTGAAGACGGCAAGAGCGACAGCAAGAGCGACAGCAAGGACGACAGCAAGAACGACAGCAAGAACGACAGCAAGAACGACAGCAAGAGTGAGGGCGAGGATGCCCGGGACGGTGACGCAGGTGGTCAGAAGGCGGACGATCCCGGGATCACCGGGCTGATCGGCAAGCTGCCGGTCGTCGGTCAGGTGCTGGGTTCCGGTGGATCGCTGCCCTTGCCAGACGTGCCGGGCGTGCCCGAGGTGCCCCAGCCGGACCAGGAAATCACACCCACCCCGGAGCCGGGAACCAAGGTGCGGATCTCTCTCGGCGACGTCCGGCAGGCCGCCCGCGGGCGCGCCATCGCGGCCAGAGCGACCGCGCTATCGGTGACGGTCACGCACGGTTCATCCCAGGGTCGCACCAAGGCAGGGTACGGCGACAGCGTCGCGCTCGCCTTCGACATGGGCGTGATGGAGGCCGCCGCGGTGGCACCCGAATCGGTAGCCGGCGGGGTGTCGGACGCGGGCGCCGCGGGTGGGGCGGGTTTACCGATCACGGGACCTCGAGTGGACGTGATCGCGCTGAGCGGTGTGGCTCTGCTGATCGCCGGTACGGCCGCTCTCGTCTTCGGCTCGCGTGGCCGGTCAGGCTCGCGCGGCAGGTCACGCTAGCGGGCCATGGCGAGCGGCTCGGCCAGCGTCGATGAGGCATGCAGCAGATCGGCGCCGCGGTCGTAGGCGTCAGCGACGGTTCGCAGGACGGTTTCCGCCACCTCGGCCGCGGCCGCGAGCTCGCTGGGGGCCGGAATGTCTCCGTTGTTCGCGGACAGGGCAATTGCTTCCGTGGAGCCCAGAGTCTCGGCCAGGGTCAGTGCCAGCGACTCTCGGCTTGATTGCATCCAGGTGGTGAGCGCGTCGATCAGGTCGGCCGAGGCGTGAAGGCGATCGTCCAAACTGTCCACACCGCCGGATAGGTGGGTGGCCGTTCGCCTGCGGGCCTCGTCGTATGCCTCGGCCGCCGAGCCCGACCATTCCTCCGGCGCGGGCAGCGACGCCGCCAGGGTCGCGTAGGTGCGGGCTTCCGCCCGCAACTGCGGGGCCGCGTCGCCCAGGTCGTCCGGGCGCAGTGCGGCGACCGCGTGCGCGGCGTCTCCGGGAAGCAGCCGTACGCGCCGGAGCTGCCGCCACACCTCATGGTCGGGAGGCGCCCCGCCAGCGAGCAGCGCGTCGACGCGGCGCAGGAGGGGGCCTGCGGTGGCGAGGAGCTGTTCGAGCCGGTCCATCAGGTCCTCCGTCGGATGCGGCGGGCCGTCTCGTCGTCGGTCTCGCCGTAGGTCTTCTCCGTCGCGCGGATGTCGGCCGCGATGTCGAGCAGGCGCCTCGCTGTGTCCGCGGCCTCCCGGGAGCGGGCGCTGAGCACCGCACGCCAGTGGTCGTGCAGCTGCTGTCCGAGGCGACCCGGCATGCCGGCGTCGTCCGCGCCGAAGGCTCCCGGGGACACCGCGTGGTGGGGCAGCGATCGTTCCACAGTGGTGAGTGCGTCTGCGGTGGCCTCGAGGCTCTCCGCGAGCTGCTTCATCATCGCTCCCCCACGGTCCGGAAGGCGCCGAAGATCTCGTCGTGCAGTTTCTCCCGCGCCCAGCGGGCCGCTTCCTTGGCGTTGGTGACCACCGCTTGCACCTCTCGTGCCAGCTCTGTCGCGTTCGTCTGCCGCAGGTCGCCCCTGATCCGGACGTCGGCGATGTCGCCCGCCGCCGTGACCAGGACCTCCACCGTGTCGTCCGGGGAGTGGACCGTCACGACGTGCGCCGCGACGGCCTTGTCGAACTCCGCCCGAAGCACGTCGAGGCGGCGGTATCGCTCTATCGCCTCGTCGATCCACGTCTCGTCGATCTCGCGCGGCATCCGTCGGCTCCTTACGGGGCGTGGCGCCTTGGTGGCGTTACGGCACCGAAGGTACCGGTCCGGCGACCACGACGCATCCCCTGTGGAGTCCGCTGTGGATAACCCCTAGCCGCGCCAGAGGCTGAGCATCATCGCCTCCACCGCGATCTTCGGTTTGACGTTCTGTTCGATGGCGTCGCGGCAGGCGAGAATCGCCTCGAGGCGTCGCAGCGTGCTCTCGGGCGTCCACTTTCCCGCCGCTGCCGCCGACTGTGCGGCCGTGTCTGTGTGAACCACGCCGACCGGCGCTCGCAGGTTGGTGATGAGGACGTCGCGGTAGAAGCCGGCCAGATCGACCAGGGCCCGGTCGAGGGCGTCCCGCTGGGAGCGGGTGAAGCGGGACTTCTGGCGCTTTTCGAGGTCCTTGATCTGCCCCGCGGCCCCGCGCATCGCGCCCGCCGCTCCTCGGCCGGTGCCTCCGGCGCCGAGGGCCTGTTCGAGGGCGGCGCGCTCGGCGCTGTCGGCCTCCGCGTAGGCCGCCGCCGCTTCGGCCTCCGCCGCCTGGATCAGCGCCGACGCCGCGTCGAAGCAGGCGCCGACGCCGGTCAGCCTGCGCGGCACGGTGAGGACCGCCTCCCGGCGGTCGCGGGCGTCGGGGTCTGTGGCGAGCCGTCGGGCGCGACCCACGTCACCTTGGGCGGCCGCCGCGACCCAGGCCGCGACGTCGGGGGCGATGCCGTGCCGGCGTACCAAAGCTTCCGCGACGGCCTCGGCCGACGGCTGCCGCAACGGTACGACGCGACAGCGCGACCGGATCGTCACCGAGATGTCGTCGGGGTGGGTGGACGGGGTACAGAGCAGGAACACCGTCCTAGGCGGCGGCTCCTCGATCGCCTTGAGCAGCGCGTTGCCGGCCGCCTCGGTGAGCCGGTCGGCGTCCTCGATCACGACGGCCTGCCAGCGTCCGCCGGACGGGGCGCTGCCGGCGCGCAGGACCAGCGCCCGCATCTCGTTGACGCCGATCGACAGGCCCTCGGGCACGACGAACCGGATGTCGGCGTGGGTGCCGCCGAGTGCGGTGTGGCAGCCGTGGCACTCTCCGCACCCGATGCCGCCGCGTTCGCATTGCAGAGCGGCCGCAAGGGCGCGGGCGGCGACGGAGCGGCCGGAGCCCGGCGGGCCGGTGAAGATCCAGGCGTGGGTCATCGCGCCGACGGATCCGGCGGTGTCGCCGGCGACGATCCGGGCGGCGGCCGCGGCGGCGCGGCTCAGCGTCTCGACGGCCTCGTCCTGCCCGACCAGGTCGGCGAACACACTCATGGCGTCGATTCTCGCTCGCCGGTCGGCGGTCGCCCACCCGGCTCATCCTCGGCTCGCGGCACCACCTGGGTCGCGTCCGAGGACGACACGACCTGGGTCACGTCCGGCGGCGACACGATCTGAGTCACATCCGACGCCGTCACCACCTGAGTGACGTCGGGCGAGGGAGGCGGGGACGCGGACGTCGGCGTTCCGGCGGGCAGGATGACGGCGGTCTCGTCGGGGCCGCGCACAGACCGCACGACCACCGTCTCGTCCGGGCCCGGCTTCGCACCGACCCGCACAACCATGGTCTCCTCGGGATCCGTCCCGCTCGACACCACCATCGTCGACGACGAGTCACCCCCGGTGGACACCACCATCGTCCGGGACGGATCGGACTCCGGTCCGGCGTCGTCGGCGCCGACGCCCATCAGGGTCCTGCATCGTGCGGCCACCGCCTCGGCGATCTCGTCGGCCGGTCGCGCCGCGTCCAGGACCAGGTAGCGTTTCGGATCCGCCGAGGCGAGGTCGAGGAACGCATACCGCACGCGCTCGTGGAAGGCGCGCGACTCGCTCTCCAGCCGGTCGGTGCCCTGGCCTCGGCTGTCCACCCGGCTCAGCCCGACACCCGGGTCGACGTCGAGCAGGACGACCAGGTCGGGCTTGAGACCGCCGGTCGCCCACGACGACAACCAGGAGATCTCCTGGACCGGAAGCGTACGGCCGGCGCCCTGGTAGGCCAGCGACGAGTCGACATACCGGTCGCTGATCACCACCGCGCCCCGTTCCAGCGCCGGGCGGACGACTGTGGCCACGTGGTGCGCCCGGTCCGCGGCGTAGAGCAGGGCCTCCGCACGGGGGGACGGGGTGTCGGCAACCTCGCCGTGGGAGAGGACCAGGCTGCGGATCCGCGACCCCATGGCGGTCGCGCCGGGCTCGCGGGTGACCACCACGTCGTGCCCGGCCGCGAGCAGTTCCTCGGACAGGCGGGTGACCTGGGTGGATTTGCCGGCGCCTTCGCCGCCTTCGAAGACCACGAAGATTCCCGTACGGGTGAACGGCTCGGCCGGTGAGAGCGGACGTCCCCGGATCGCGCCGAGCAGGTCGGCGAGGACCGGCACGCCGCGCTTGTCGTCCATCTGCCGGAAGGCGCTGACTCCGGTCCAGATGCCGATGATGCCGGCGACGAGCAGCAGCACGCGGGTCGACGAGATATCGAAGTCGAGGTCGCCGAGCTGGACCTTGCGGGAGCTGCCGAGGCCGACCAAGACGCCGGCGAGGGAGATGGCGAGCAGCAGCACGAGCCGCGCGCCGATCTGGACGACGGCGAACACCCGCCCGCGCATCTGGTCGTCGACCTCGCCGCCGAGCAGGGTGATACCGGCGAGGAAGGCCATCCCCGCCCCGGCGCCGACGAACAGCGCCCCGAACAGCGCCATGGACAGGTGGAAGGCGACCGAGAGGAAGGCGACCGCGCCGCTGGCCAGCACCAGGCTGATGCCGAACCAGCGGCGCCTGGACAGCTCCCGGACGATGGTCGGGCCCAGCCCGACGCCGACCGCGAGGCCGATGAACAGGGTGGCGAACAGCAGGTAGAAGGCCGCGTCGCCGGCGCCGAGCGAGGCGGTGAAGAAGCGGGCCGTGCCGACGACGATGCCGGCGCCGGCGAATGCGCCGAACATGCCGAGCACCAGGCCACGGACGAACGGGGTGTTGCCGATGTATCGCCAGCCCTCGACGAACTGCCGGAACATGCTTTGTTCGGCGTTCTTCTGCTGGCGCTCCTGCCGGCCGGCGCTGATCTCCTTGATGCCGAAGAACACCACCGCGGCGGTGGCGGCCCGGGAGAGCGCGCTGATGTAGAGGCCGATCTGGACCGGCGACGCCCAGGGTGGCAGGCCGCCGACGGAGCCGCGGAACCCGTCGAGGCTGGCGAGGACCAGGGCGGCGAGGATCGGGGTGACGCCGTACGTGGTGATCAGCGTGAGCTGGTTGGAGGCCTCGAGTCGCCCCTTGGGGATGAGGTTGGGCACCGCCGCTTCCTTGGCGGGGATCCACATCAGGGTGATCGTCTCGCCGAGGAAGGTCGCGATGACCGCCCAGGTCACGATGAAGCCGCCGGAGTCGCTGACCAGGGCCACGACGGGGATCGACCCGTACACGAGAAAGCGCAGGAGGTCGCAGATGACCATGGTGTAGCGCCGGTCGAACCGGTCGGCCAGCAGGCCCGCGATGGGACCCAGGATCAGGGCCGGGACGAGCCGGATGGCGATCGTGCTGCTGAACGCGCTTCCCTGCGCGACGCTGCCGGTGACCTGCTGCGAGGCGAAGAGGGCGGTGGCGAGGATGCCGATCCAGTCGCCGAACGTGGCGGCGCTGAGGACGAGCCAGAGCCGCCGGAACGGGCGGATCTGCAGCACGGAACGCATCGCCGCGATCCCGGAGAGGTCCACGGGGCCGGCGTCCTTGCGTGCCGTGCTGGCTTCGGTGTCGATGGCCCTTAACCTCCCGGTAGTCACTGCCCGAAGCACTCTAACGGGCGGACCCCGATGACCGTGCGCGCTCGTCCGGGTGGCGAATAGATGAAGGTATTTCGCATTGGCCGACAAGCGGATAGGTTGCTGGCGTGACCGCCGAGAGCAGCGCCCAACAGAAACGTCTTGACCGGGCCACGGCCCACCTCGAGACGCCGGTGGCCGCCGTCGACCTGGCCGCGTTCGACGCCAACGCCGCGGCGCTGAGCGTGCGCTCGGCCGGCAAGCCGATTCGGGTGGCGAGCAAGTCCGTGCGGGTCCGGGCCCTGCTCGAGCGGGTGCTCCAGCGGCCGGGCTGGTCGGGAGTCATGGCCTACACGCTGCCCGAGGCGATCTGGCTGGTCCGGTCCGGAGTCAGCGACGACGTGCTGGTCGCGTACCCGACGGTGGACCGCACGGCGATCGCCGAGCTGACCGCCGACCCGACCCTCGCCGCCGCCATCACGATCATGGTCGACGACCCAGGTCACCTCGATCTGGTGGACGCGGTCACCGCCCCCGGCCGCCGCCCGCCGGTACGCATCTGCCTGGAGCTGGACGCCTCATGGCGGCCCGCCGGCCCGCTGCACGTGGGCGTACGCCGCTCGCCCGTGCACTCCGCGGCGCAGGCGGGCGCGCTGGCCCGCCGGCTGGTCGCGCGGCCGGGCTTCACGCTGGTCGCGATGATGGCGTACGAGGCACACATCGCCGGCCTGGGTGACGCCCCGCCCGGGCAGGCGCTGCGCGCGCGGGCGATCCGCGCCATCCAGCGCCGCGCCCTGCCGGAGCTGCTCAAGCGCCGGATGGCCGCGGTCCGGGCGGTACGCGAGCACGCCGACCTGGAGTTCGTCAACGGCGGCGGCACCGGGAGCATGGCCGCCACCGCCGCCGATCCGTCGGTGACCGAGGTCGCGGCGGGCTCGGGGCTGTTCGGGCCCACGCTGTTCGACGCCTACCGGGCCTGGCGGCCGACCCCGGCGGCGTTCTTCGCCCTGTCGGTGGTCAGGCGCCCGGCGCCGCGGATCGCCACGGTGCTCGGCGGCGGCTGGATCGCCTCGGGACCGACCGGGCCGTCCCGGCAGCCGACGCCGTGGCTGCCGCAAGGGCTGCGATTCCGCTCCGACGAGGGCGCCGGCGAGGTGCAGACGCCGCTGATCGGCGAGGTCGCCGACCAGCTCCGGCCGGGCGACCGGGTGTGGTTCCGTCACGCCAAGGCCGGCGAGCTGTGCGAGCACGTCAACGAGGTGCACCTCGTCGACGGCGACACCGCGACGCCGGCCCCGACGTATCGGGGAGAGGGACATGCGTTCCTCGGCTAGAAAATCAGGCCGGGACGTGGCGGTGCAGGTACTCGCGGATCAGCGCCTTCGCCTCGGTCAGCACGGCGTCGTCGCCGGCCGCGTCGCGACGGAAGGCGAGCTTGATCAGCGCGTCCGCCGCCTCGACCGCGATCAGCAGCGCGAAGCGCAGCCGCACGAGGTCCATCAGCTGGAACTGGTCCACCAGGAGCTCGGCGATCCGGTCGCCGATGACCGTGTTGTTGTCCCGCTCGGCGTCGAGCAGGTGCAGGTCGACCACGTCACCGAAGTGCAGCGTCCGGAATCCCGGCACGCTGCGGTGCATGTGGATGTAGACGTCTATCGCGGCGTCGACTCCGTCCCACCAGTGGGCGAAGGTCTCGTTGCCGAAGCGCGCCGACAGACTCTGCAAATACGCGTCCATGTTGCGCATCGCAAGCGCCTGGACGATGGCCCGCTTGTCCGGGAAGAACTGGTATACCGAGCCGATGGCCACCTCGGCCCGCTCGGCAAGCAGGGTCGTGGTCAGGCCCTCGTACCCGACCTCGTCCACCAGCTCGGCGCAGGCGTCGAGCATGCGCTGGACCCGGGCAACGCTTCTGCCCTGCACCGGCACCCGCCGCAGCGGTCCGGTGGTGACGGTTGGTGTCGACACGCGTCGCCACTCCCTCTCAGCAGTGATAAAAGAACGTTACTCGGATCAACGAGCGAGGCGCATCGACGGGACGCGGGGGACGCGTGGCATCCCCGGTTTTGTGCGACTGTCCGCTCGTCGGGAGGACAGGACCGTAATGACCAGTGACAAAATGCTTCCCCTCGCCTCCCGTCGCTGGCGGAACTGGGGCGGTAACCAAGAGTCCGTCGCCGTCGACGTCCTCGCACCCGGCACCACCGAGGAGGTGGCGGCCCTGGTCAAGGAGGCCGCGACCGCCGGGCGCCGGGTCAAGGCGGTCGGCAGCGGCCATTCCTTCACCGGCATCGCGGTCGCCGACGACCAGCGGCTGGTGCTGCACCGGCTGAACGACCTGATCTCCGTTGCTGGTGATCTGGTCACGGTTCAGGCTGGTATGCCCCTCTTCCGGCTGAACGAGCTGCTGGCCGAGCACGGACTGGCGATGCCCAATCTGGGTGACATCGACCACCAGACGGTCGCCGGTGCCATCTCCACAGGTACCCACGGCAGCGGTCGGGCACACTCCACCCTGGCCTCCGGCGTGGAAGCCGTTACCCTGGTCACCGGCTCCGGGGCGGTCCTGCACATCGACTCGTCGTCCGAGCTCTTCCAGGCCGCCCGGCTCGGCATCGGCGCCCTCGGGGTGCTCGTCGAGGTGACGCTGCGCTGCGTGCCGGCCTTCGTCCTGCTCGCCGACGAGCGGCCGGTGCGGCTGGCGGAGGTGCTCGCCGGCCTGGACGAGCACATCGCCGCCAACGACCACTTCGAGTTCTACTGGTATCCCTACACCGACCGGGCGCAGCTCAAGCGCAACAACCACGTGCCGGCGTCGGACCGACCGCTGTCGAGGTTCCGGAGCTGGCTGGACGAGGATTTCCTGTCCAACACCGTGTTCCAGGGCGTCTGCAAGGTGGGCCAGAGGTTCCCGTCGGCCGTCGCGCCGATGAACGCGCTCGCGGCGCGGGCCCTGACGGCCCGCACGTTCACCGACCGGTCCGACAAGGTGTTCTGCACCTCGCGCCGCGTCCACTTCGTGGAGATGGAATACGAGATCCCCCGCGAGTGCGTGACCGAGGCGCTGTCCGCACTGCCGCGGATCATCGAGGGACTGCCGTTCAAGGTGCAGTTCCCGGTCGAGGTGCGCTTCACCGGGCCCGACGACATCTGGCTCTCACACGGGTACGGGCGCGACTCCGCCTACATCGCGATCCACCAGTACTCGGGCAGCCCCTACGAGCCCTACTTCCGGGCGTTCGAGGCGGTGTGCGAGTCGCTGGGCGGGCGCCCGCACTGGGGCAAGATGCACTACCGGGATGCGGAGTCGTTGCGCCGGGCGTACCCGAAATTCGACGACTTCCTCGCGGTGCGCGACCAGCTCGATCCAGGCAGGGTCTTCACCAACGCCTACCTGGATCGCGTGCTGGGTAGCTGAGTCCTACTCGGTGGTGGCGGCCGCCTTCGCGGGGGCCGCCTTCCGTGCGGTCGCCTTCTTCGCCGGGGTGGCTTTCTTGGCCGGGGTGGCCTTCCTGGCCGGAGTCGCCTTCTTGGCCGCCGTCTTCTTCGCCGGGGCCTTCTTGGCGGCGGTCTTCTTCGCGGGCTCGGCGCCGTCGGCGGCCTTCTTCGCCGGGGCCTTCTTCGCGGCGGCCTTCTTCTTCGGGGCGGGGCCCTTGGCGCGCTTCTCCGCGAGCATCTCGGACGCCTGCTCGACCGTCAGCTCCTCCGGCGTCTGATCCCGGCGCAGCGACGCGTTGAATTCGCCGTCGGTCACGTACGGGCCGAACCGGCCGTCCTTGATGACCATCGGCTTCTGCGTGGCCGGGTCCGGGCCCATCTCACGCAGCGGCGGCTTGGCCGCGCCGCGCTGGCGGATCTTCGGGGCGGCCAGCAGTGCCAGCGCCTCGTCCAGGGTAATGGTGAAGAGCTGATCCTCGCCCTGCAGCGACCGTGAGTCGGTGCCGCGCTGCACGTACGGGCCGAACTTGCCGTTCTTGGCGACGATCTCGGCGCCCTCGGCGTCCTTGCCCACCACGCGGGGCAGGCTCAGCAGCTGCAACGCCTGCTCGAGCGTCAGCGTCTCCGGCGACTGGGTGCGGAAGAGCGACGAGCGACGGTCACCACTTTCCACGTACGGACCGAAGCGGCCGGACTTGAGCACCACCGCGCCGCCGGTCACGGGGTCGTCGCCGAGGCTGCGTTCGCCACCGCCGCCCAGGAAGAGCTCGTTGACCTTCTCCGGGGTGAGCTCGTCGGGCGCGATGCCCTCCGGCAGCGACGCGCGGTCGTTCGGCGACTCCTCGGCGCCCTCCGGCTGCTGTCGCTGCAGGTACGGCCCGTAGCGGCCGACCCGCACCACGATGAGCCGCCCGTCCTCGTCGTCGAAGAGCGGGATCGAGTTGATCGACCGGGCGTCGATGGCGCTGAGGTTGTCGGTGACCAGCTTGCGCAGCCCGCCCGCCTGGGCGATCGAGTCCTCCGCGTCGGCGTTCTGGCTGCCGAAGTAGAAGGCGCTGAGGAAGTCCAGCGAGGCGTTCTCGCCCCCGGCGATGCCGTCGAGGTCGTTCTCCATCGCCGCGGTGAAGTTGTAGTCGACCAGGCGGGGGTAGTGCTTCTCCATCAGGCCGATCACCGCGAACGCGATGAAGGTCGGGATGAGGGCCTGGCCGCGCTTCTCCACGTACCCGCGGTCCTGGATGGTCTGCATGATCGACGAATAGGTCGACGGGCGCCCGATGCCCAGCTCTTCCAGGGCCTTGACCAGCGACGCCTCGGTGTAGCGGGCCGGCGGGCTGGTGTGGTGACCGACGGCCGCGAGCTCCTCCGCGGTCAGCGGCTGGTCCTTGACCAGGTTGGGCAGGCGGCGCTCGGCGTCCTCGGCCTCGGCGTTCTCGTCGTCGGACGACTCGACATAGGCGCGCAGGAAGCCGGGGTCGGTGATGGTCTTGCCGGTCGCGGCGAAGTCCGCCTCCTCCTGCGCGGTCGAGACCGCCCGGATGCGTACGGAGATCGAGTTGCCGACCGCGTCGGTCATCTGCGACGCGACCGTACGCCGCCAGATCAGCTCGTAGAGCCGGAACTCCTCGCCGGAGAGCTCGTTGGCCAGCTCGCCCGGGGCGCGGAAGGTGTCTCCGGCGGGGCGGATGGCCTCGTGCGCCTCCTGCGCGTTCTTGACCTTGCCGGTGTAGCGGCGGGGCTCCGGCGGGACGCTGCGCTCGCCGTAGAGCTCGGCGATCTGCCGGCGGGCGGCCGCGATGGCCGTCTCCGACAGGTTCACCGAGTCGGTACGCATATAGGTGATGTAACCGTTCTCGTACAGCCGCTGCGCGGTGCGCATGGTCTGTGCCGACGACATCCGCAGCTTGCGGGCGGCCTCCTGCTGCAGCGTCGAGGTGATGAACGGCGCGTACGGCCGGCGCCTGTACGGCTTCTCCTCGACCCGGGTAACGGTGAACGGCCGGTCCTCGAGACGGGCGGCCAGCCCGCGGGCGCCGTCGCCGTCCAGGTGCACGACCGCGGCACCCGGCTTGAGCCGGCCGGTGGTCGGCTCGAAGTCCTTACCGGTCGCGACCCGGTCGCCGCCCAGCGCGATCAGCGTCGCCGAGAACGAGCGCGTCCCCTCGACCTTCTCCTGGATGGCGAGCTGGGCGTTGATGTCCCAGTACTCGGCCGTGCGGAAGGCCATCCGCTGGCGCTCCCGCTCGACCACGATGCGGGTCGCCACGGACTGGACCCGGCCCGCCGACAGCTTCGGCATGACCTTCTTCCAGAGCACCGGGCTGACCTCGTAGCCGTACAGCCGGTCGAGGATGCGGCGCGCCTCCTGGGCGTCGACCAGGTCCTTGTCGATCTCGCGCGGGTTGGCGACCGCCGCCTGGATCGCCGGCCGGGTGATCTCGTGGAAGACCATCCGGCGTACCGGGACCTTGGGCTTGATCGTCTCGACCAGGTGCCAGGCGATGGCCTCGCCCTCGCGGTCCTCATCGGTGGCGAGGAAGATCTCGTCGACCTCTTTGGCGAGCTGCTTCAGCTTGGCGATCTGCTGCTTGCGGTCGCTGGAGACCACGTAGAGCGGCTGGAAGCCGTTGTCGACGTCGACGCCGAGCCTCGCCCAGGACTCACCCTTGTACTTCTCGGGGACCTCGTCGGCGTTCTTCGGCAGGTCGCGGACATGACCGAAGGAGGCCTCGACGAAATAGTCGGGCCCCAGGTAGCCGGCGATCGTCTTGGCCTTCGACGGGGACTCGACGATGACCAGACGGGTCGTCCTGGCGTTGCTCGGCACGGCACTCCCAAACATCGGACTCACTCGGCGCGGCCCGTCGCGGACGGCGGACACGCGGACGTTCAACGTAACGCGCCGGACTAGCTCGCATTCCCCGGGCACACAGAAGTCGGATGGTAACGGCCCGGCCACCGCACGCGTCCGACGGCGACACCGTACACCGGGAACATGCCGTCATGTCGCACACAATCGGGGAAGATCACGCAGCGGCGCCGCCCGGCCACAGTCTTTCGGGTGCCGCGGCCGGCCGTTCACCGATAATTTCGGCGAGGCGGGTGAGACGCCTGCGACCTGCGATCACGTACGCCGGACCGGCCTGGACCGTGCCGGCGAGACCGATCCGCGTCAATGCCTCGTCGACCGCCTTGTCAAGAATCCCGTCGGGATCCAGACCGAGGGCGTAGCCCTGCGGCCGGGGTTCCCCGGCGGCGGCCGCCCACAGCCGCAGCCTCGGCCCATCGAGGAAGATCCTTGCGTCCGGCGGCGGCCAGCGCCGGGCCAGGCCGTTCAGGCGGCTGCTGTACGCGGTCGCCACGTCGAAGGCGACCGTCCGCGCCTTCACCGGCTCCTCATCCACCGGTTCTAACGTGAGCTCCGCCACCGGGTCTTCCCGAGGCTCCTCCGGCACCGGGTGCCAGTTGACCACCAGACCGCGGCTGACCAGCTCCCCCACGAGGACGTGCACCCGCCAGGCGGCGTCGACCCGCACCGAGACGCGCGCCGTACCCCCCATCCGGCCCAGCCGTCCCGGGCCCGCGAGCAAACCCGCCAGATCGGCCAGCGACGGGTCGACGGCCTCGACCCCGAAGACCGAGAGCTGCCGCCCCGCTGGCGTGGTCGCGGCCGCCCGCCGCGGCCGCGGGCGGGTGGGCTCGACCGGCGCGGGCAGCACCTCGCGCGGAATCAGCGGCCACCCGGGCTCGGCCATGGTCAGTGGCACTCCGGAACGGCGTCGAACGCCTCCTTGAGCTCCACCGACGACAGATTGCTGGTATCCAGCTCGCTGGCCTTGTATTCGGTGTTGAGCGTCTCCACGACCGTGCCGACCCGGTGGTAGAAGTCCTTCGAAGGGCTGGTCGCGAGCGCCTCGATGCCGGTCTTGGCCCGACCGTACGCGTCGCGCATCGCGCCCAGCGAGGCCGTGAAGCTCTCCGCCACGCGTTTACCCTCGTCGACATTCGGGACGCCGGCGTCCTGCACCCCGGCTCTCGCCTTCTCGCTCGCCGCCTGGGCGCCGCCGAAGAGCCGCATGAGGTTCTCCTTCGCCTGGGCGGGCGTCGTCGCGGCGGTCATCTGCTGCTGGGTGCGGGTGGCGAGCGTACCGATCTCCGTGCGCCAGGGGGACAGCACTTTGCAGACGGATGCGGCCCAGGCGCGGGGAGCCGGGCCGCTCGAACAAGCACTCAGCGTCACGAAGAGCGAACAGACGATGAGTAGGGGGATGGTGCGGGCCGTGCGCATGGATTGCAGCGTACGGCCAACGCACGGCGGAGGGCACCCGGCGAGTGCCGGGCGCCCTCTTGACCACTTCGGATCAGGCGCTGACGCGCGTGGGGGTGGACTCGGGGGCCGGGGCCTCCTCGCCCATGGAGATCGGCTTGCGCTTGCTCCAGATCACCGCGGCCACGATGATCAGCGCCGCGACGACCGCGATGCTGACCCGCAGCGGGGTGTTCTGCTCGGTGCCGATGCTCCAGGCCACGACCGCCGGGGCGATCAGGAGCGACACCAGGTTCATCACCTTGAGCAGCGGGTTGATGGCCGGGCCGGCGGTGTCCTTGAACGGGTCGCCGACCGTGTCGCCGATGACCGTCGCGGCGTGGGCGTCGGAGCCCTTGCCGCCGTACGCGCCGTCCTCGACCAGCTTCTTGGCGTTGTCCCAGGCACCACCGGAGTTCGCCAGGAAGACGGCCATGAGCGTGCCCGCGCCGATCGCGCCGGCGAGGTAGGAGGCCAGCGCACCCGCGCCCAGCCCGAAACCGACCGCGATCGGAGCCATGATCGCCAGCAGGCCCGGGGTGAGCAGCTCACGCTGGGCGTCCCGGGTGCAGATGTCGACCACCCGGCCGTACTCGGGCCGCTGGGTGCGGTCCATGATGCCGGGGAACTCGCGGAACTGACGGCGTACCTCCATCACGACCGCGCCCGCCGAGCGGGACACCGCGTTGATGGCGAGGCCGGAGAAGAGGAAGACCACCGCGGCGCCGATCAGCAGGCCGACCAGGTTGCGCGGGTTGGAGATGTTCAGCAGGCCGAGGATCTCCGTGCCGATGCGGTCCGCGCTGACCCCGGCGTCGGCCATCGACGACGACAGCGTGTTCGTGTACGACCCGAACAGCGCCGTGGCGGCGAGCACGGCGGTGGCGATCGCGATGCCCTTGGTGATCGCCTTCGTGGTGTTGCCGACCGCGTCCAGCTCGGTCAGGATCTGCGCGCCACGCTCGTCGACGTCACCGGACATCTCGGCGATGCCCTGCGCGTTGTCCGAGATCGGACCGAAGGTGTCCATCGCCACGATGACACCCACCGTGGTGAGCAGGCCGGTGCCGGCGAGCGCGACCGCGAAGAGCGACAGGGTGATGGACGAACCGCCGAGCAGGAACGCACCGAACACGCCGGCGCCGATGAGCAGCGCCGAGTAGACGGCGGACTCCAGGCCGACGCTGATGCCGGCCAGCACGACCGTGGCCGCGCCCGTCTGCGAGGACTTGCCGATGTCCTGCACCGGACGCCGCTCGACCTCGGTGAAGTAGCCCGTCAGCGCCTGGATGGCAGCGGCCAGCACGATGCCGATGACGACCGCGCCGATCGCCACGAACTGCGGGTTGCGGCCGCTCGCGAGCACACCGGCGTCCAGCGTCGAGTCCTCGAACCCGGCGAAGGTGTTCGGCAGGTAGACGAAGGCGACGATCGCCACGATGATCGCCGACAGCACCGCGGAGATGTAGAACGCCCGGTTGATGGCGGTCAGGCCGTTACGGTCCGAGGCGCGCAGCCGGGTGATGAAGACACCGACGATGGCGATGACGACACCGATCGTGGAGACGATCAGCGGGAAGATCAGGCCGTCCTGGCCGAACGCCGCCTGGCCCAGGATCAGGGCCGCGACCAGCGTGACCGCGTACGACTCGAAGAGGTCGGCGGCCATGCCGGCGCAGTCGCCGACGTTGTCGCCCACGTTGTCCGCGATCGTCGCGGCGTTGCGCGGGTCGTCCTCGGGGATGCCCTGCTCGACCTTGCCCACCAGGTCCGCGCCGACGTCCGCGGCCTTCGTGAAGATGCCGCCGCCGACGCGCATGAACATGGCGAGCAGCGCGGCGCCGAAGCCGAAGCCCTCGAGGACGGTCGGCGCGTCGCCGCGGTAGATCCACACGACCAGCGCGGCGCCGAACAGGCCCAGACCGACCGTGAGGAAGCCGACCACGCCGCCGGTGCGGAACGCGATGCCCATGGCCTTCTCCCGGCCACCGGACTCACCGGCCGCCGCGGCCACCCGCAGGTTCGCCCGCGTCGCCAGCGCCATGCCGGCGCCACCGATGAACGAGCTGAAGACGGCACCCACGATGAAGAACAGCGACCGGCCGATCTTCACCGTGGTCTCGTTGTCACCGGAGCCGTGCACGGGAAGCAGATACAGCAGCACAACCGCGATGACGACGAAGATCGCCAGTGTCTTGAACTGCCGGAAGAGATAGGCCGACGCGCCCTCCTGCACCGCGCCGGCGATCTCCTGCATGTTGGTGGTGCCGCGCCCGGCCTTGAGCACCGACTGCACGAACATCGCGGCGAACGCCAGCGCGACCAGCGCAAACACCACTGCGACAACCACAAATGTGACATTGTCACCGCTGAGGGATACCCCGCCGGATTCCGCGGCGAGGCTCATAGAGGTCCCGGACATCAATGTCCTCCTGTACGACCGATCGCACCCGGTAGCGGACGAGACTGCCGGGCGCATCCCCGCAACGGGGAGACGACAGAGCCGGTCCCGCGGGGCGCGGAACCGGGGAGCAGTAGCTGATTACCGGCGTACTGTAGCGGCCAGACGTGGCAATGGTCACACCTGCATCCGGCCGTGTCGTGGTGATGTTTACCGCTGTGTTAGCGGTTGGCATCGACGCTGATGAACCTCTAGGCTCCACCGCGACAGACCTGCGGTTTCCCGGCCGCTCATGCCGGGGTGTGTCCATTTTGTGCCGTGGCGGGGCGGGATTCGCGCGCGACAGGCCGAGTTTTTTGAGTTGTTGCTGTTCTGCGGTCGACTTTCGCGGTTCGTCTAACGCGGTTCGTGTACTTCGCCCGATCGAGCAGGTTCTTGCGCTTCGGTGCGCTTCTGGGTCTACTGCATTGCACTCGCGCCTCTGGGACCGCCGGCTTTGCGTCTACGTTCCTCCGGGGCCGCCGGCTTTGCGCCTACGTTCCTCCCGGGGCCGCTGGCTTGGCGCTTGCGTGCCTCCGGGGGCCGCTGGCTTCGCGCTTGTGCGCGCCGCCGGCTTTGCGCTTGCATACCTTGGGCGCTGTTTCTCGGTGGCGCACGCTGCTTCTGCGGCGCCACAGGGCGCTTCGGCGACGCTATGGGCGAGCTTCTTGGCTTCTTACCTCTTGGCTGCCGCGTGCTGGGTTGGTGCTGGTGGTCAGCGGCGGGTGACGGGCCAGACCATGCGGACCTCGGTGCCCGCGCCGTCGTCGACCGGGCGCACCTGGAGGTCGTCGACAAAGCCGGCCAGCAGGGCGAAACCCACGCCGGTGGTCAGGGCCTCGTCGGTCAGCGACTCGTCGGCGAGTTCGTCCGGCGGCAGCTTGGTCAGGCCGACGCTCGCCTCGATCGGCGCACGGTCGATCACCCGAACCGTATACAAGTCCGAGTCGGACATTTCCACCATGACGAGGTCGGGCAGGCCGTACTGGTTGTGCAAAGCCACTGCCCTCGTGCACGCCTCACCGATGGCCAGACGTACCTCATCAAGCAGGTCCTCGGCGACCCCCGCGCGCCGAGCCACCGCCACGCCGACCAGCCGCGCCGTACGCACGTGCACCGGCGCCGGGGAGAACGACAGCCGCACCGTGGCCATCACGCTGCCGGGGGGTTGTCGTCGCGATCGCCGGACGACGTCGAGGTGGCCGCCTCTACCGAGGGGTGGATAGGGAACACCTGATCGAGCGCGGTGATCCGGAAAATCTTGAGCAACGGCTCCTTGGCACAGACCAGGCCGAAGGTGCCGTGCGCGGCACGCAGCCGCTTCAGCGCGCCGACCAGCACACCGAGGCCGGTGGAATCCAGGAACTCGACGCGGCCGAGATCCACCACCACATGCCGGGAGCCGCCGTCGACCAGCTCGACCAGGCGTTCCCGCAGCCGCGGGGCGGTATACACATCGACCTCACCGCCGACGTCGAGCACCGTGTGCTCGCCGACGGTCCGGGTCGTCAGCGAAAGCTCCATCGGTCCTCCTCCCTCCGGGCAAGCCCTCAGGCAGCCGATCTCCCCAGCGAATCTAACCACCGACTGTCATCCCCTGACGCGTGGGCACCCACCGTCGTACCCGTTTGAGGTTCGGGCATACCGATGTCAGAGTGCAGTACGTGACCACGACCGTCCCGGGCATTCCGGCCGCGCGCGGCGCAATCGACGCACTCGGACCTGCGGAACTGCTGCACCGGTTGCGGGCGCGCGGCTCGTCCGCCGAGGACTCGCCGATCACCCACATCGAGCACGTCGCGTCACGCGCCGGGCGTACCGTACCGTGGCCGCCCTGGGTGCAGGAGCCGTTACGCGACGCATATGGATTCCAGCCGTGGGAACACCAGGCCACCGCGGCGTCACTCGCCCACGCCGGGCAGCACGTCGTCCTCGCCACGGGCACGGCGTCCGGCAAGTCGCTCGCGTACCAAATGCCGGCATTGAGCCGTTTGCTCGACGACCCACGCGCGACCGTGCTGTATCTCTCGCCCGCGAAGGCCCTCGCGGCGGACCAGCTGCGGGCCCTCATCCGCCTCGGAATCGACGGGGTGCGGCCGGCCACATACGACGGAGACACGCCCCGCGAGGAACGCGAATGGGTCCGTCAACACTCACGCTTCGTGCTCACCAATCCGGACATGCTCCACCACGCTCTGCTACCCGGTCACGCCAGGTGGGCCCCCTTCCTCCGCCGCCTTGCGTACGTCGTGATCGACGAATGCCACAGCTACCGGGGCGTGTTCGGCTCCCACGTGGCGCACGTGCTCCGCCGCCTCCGCCGCCTGGCCGCGCAGTACGGCAGCTCGCCGACATTCATCCTGGCCTCGGCCACCTCGGGCGATCCAGCTGACGCGGCCGCGCGGCTGACCGGGCTGCCGGTGACGGCGGTGACCGAGGACGCCTCGCCTCGCGGGGCGGTGACGTTCGCGTTGTGGGAGCCGCCGTTGCTGCCTCCTGCGGTGGAGACCGTGGAGCAGCTCGCCGAGGCGGCGGCAGGCGCGCAATCCCCGCGTTCCGGGCAGACCCTGCATTCGGGGCAGTCGCTGCATTCCGGGCAGTCGCTGCATTCCGGGCAGTCGCTGCATTCCGGGCAGTCGCTGCATTGCGGGCGGAGTGACGCGGACCTGCTCGCCGACGCGGCGGGTACACGAACCCGACGCTCGGCGCTGAGCGAGACGGCGGACCTGCTCGCCGACGCGGTCGTGGCTGGCACCCGGACGTTGGCCTTCGTCCGCTCACGCCGAGGAGCGGAGGTCGTGGCGGCGATGGCCCGGCGCTCGCTGGACGAGGCGGTGCCGGGGCTCGGCGACCGCGTGGCGGCATACCGGGCGGGATACCTGAAGGAGGACCGCCGCGCGATCGAGCAGGCGCTGCTGTCGGGCGACCTCCTCGCGCTGGCGTCGACCAACGCGCTCGAGCTCGGCGTGGACCTGGTCGGCCTGGACGCGGTGCTCATCTGCGGCTATCCCGGCACCCGGGCGTCACTGTGGCAGCAGGCGGGCCGCGCGGGCCGGGCGGGCGGCGAGGCGCTGGCGGTGCTGGTGGCCCGCGACGACCCCCTGGACACATACCTGGTGCACCACCCGGAGGCGCTGTTCGGCCGGCCCGTCGAGGCCACGGTGCTGGACCCGACCAACCCGTACGTGCTCGGGCCGCAGCTCTGCTGCGCCGCCGCGGAGGCTCCCCTGCGCCCGGCGGATTTGTCCCTGTTCGGCGCGGAGGCAGCCCGGGAGGCGGTCGAGGCCTTGACCCGGTCGGGCGCCCTACGCAAACGCCCCACCGGCTGGTATTGGACCCATCAAGGCCGCCCGGACGTCGACCTGCGCGGCACCGGCGGCGCGCCGGTCGCGGTGGTGGAGTCGGCGACGGGACGCCTGCTCGGCACGGTGGACCAGGGCTCCTCTCACGCCATGCTCCACCCCGGCGCGGTGTACCTCCATCAGGGGACTTCCCATGTGGTCGACGACCTCGACCTGGACGAGTCGGTCGCGCTGGTCCACGCGGAGGAACCGGAATGGTCGACCCACGCCCGCGACGTGACGGACCTGTCGGTGGTCGCGGTCCGCGAATACGTCGACGCCGGCCCGGTGGGCCTGTTCCTGGGCGACGTCGACGTGACCAGCCAAGTGGTTTCGTACCAGCGCCGCCGCCTCGGCTCCGGCGAGGTGATCGACACCCGCCCGCTGGACCTGCCACCGCGCGAGCTGCGTACGGTGGCGGTCTGGTTCACGATCTCACCGCGCGAGCTCCAGACCGCGGGCGTGCCCCAGGCCGACATCCCCGGCGCCCTGCACGCCGCGGAACACGCGGCGATCGGCCTCCTCCCCCTGATCGCCACCTGCGACCGCTGGGACATCGGCGGCCTGTCGACAGCGAACCACGCCGACACCGAATGCCCGACGGTGTTCGTCTACGACGGGCACCCGGGCGGAGCGGGCTTCGCGGAACGCGCGTACGGCACGGCGACGGAGTGGCTCCGCGCCACCCGCGAGGCGATCGCGTCCTGCGGGTGCACGACGGGATGCCCATCGTGCGTGCAGTCCCCGAAATGCGGCAACGGCAACAACCCGCTGGACAAGGAAAAGGCGATCTCGGTCCTGGACGCCGTCCAGGCTGCCCTCACCGCCGCACGCCCCTGACGCCGTCCACGCAGCCCTCACCGCCGCACGCCCCTGACGCCGCCCACGCAGCCCTCACCGCCGCACGCCCCTGACGCCGCCCACGCAGCCCTCACCGCCGCACGCCCCTGACGCCAGGACCCGATCTCGGCCTACGCGAACGGACGACTCGCAACGGGCTGATGGGCGCACGCCGGAAGAGGGCGGCAGCGGTCTGACCACGAACTCGAGACTGGCCATTTCCCTCTTGACGCCTCACGAGGGCCTTTCTTGCCTCCTCACGAAGGCCCCTTTTGAGGCCTCACGAAAGTCCCTGTTGACGCCTCACGAAAGCCGATTCACCGCTTCTCGCACGGCGCGGTCAACCTGGGCCCGGTCGTAGCCGCGAATCCGCACCCTGAAGTCGGCGACACGCAGCGCATCGCGTGCCGCAGCCCGCGCGAATACGTCGTCCGACCGTGTAGCCGCCTCGACCCGCCCGAGAGCGTCATCCACCTGCGCCATGTCGTAACCACGCAACACCACGACGAATGGGGACGACGCGTAACCACGCGGCGGATTGTCAGGGGTTGCCAAACCCAACCGGCCCAACCGATCCCGGATAGCGGCATCTACCTGGTCACGCGCATAGCCGCGTAGGACTACCACCAAGTCTGGACTTTGCAGCAGATTCCGCGCCGATGCTCGCAGTGCCTCATCCGATGAGGCGAGAGCCACATCCGTCTGGGCGAGTAGCCGATCCACCTGGTCCCGGTCGTAGCCGCGCAGCGCAACAGTGAAGTCCGACGTCATGGCAAACACGGTAGCGATCCGCTCCATAGGTGCCCTGAGCTGGACGCATCTCTCTCGGTCGGATCTGCGCACTCGTCGGACCAGGACTCCCGCCGACTGACCGCTACCGGCCACGACGAGGGACTCATCCCGGTTACCGGCCCAGGATCAGCACAAGTAGGGCACCAATCCGCGCCGAGGCGGTTGAACGGCGAATTCAGCGCCTAATCGCTACCTCCTTATTGGACAGATTTGGTTCCTGGAAAGCCGGCCGACCGTGGCCGTTTCACGTCGACGATGTGGGCGGAGCGACCACCGACGTGTACTCGTTCAGCCTCGGATCGGACCTGCCCGCGCCGTGGCCGAGGCGTGGGTCGTGAGGCCCGGCAGCGGGGTCACGTCCGTCTCGACCTCGATGACGACGTCCAGGCCATCGAGGCGACAGGAGGTCACACGACCGTCATTGGCCGTGACAAGCTCGGTGGCCCGCGTGCAGGCCACCTGCCTCCCCTCGATCGCCCGCATGGCGCCCGCGAGCGCACCGAGGTCGGCGGCTGTCCGCGCCTCGTGCCGTCCAACCCTCGCGGCGCCGACCGCCGCCCCCGCAACCCCACCGGCAACTAGGACCAGCCCTACCGCCAGCACGAAGATCGACGCGGCGCCACGGTCCGCCGCCCGCGAGGGGTGACCGCGTAGCTGGACATCACGCCTCCGATCCCACAGAGAGCTCCCTTCCGACGGCGGGCACCGGCTGGGCGTAGTCGGGGATTCCATGGTCGCCACTGGACCGCCATAGGATCGCCCGCAGGACCGTCCGCCTGACCATTTCCAGGGCCGTCCGCCTGACCATTTCCAGCGCCGTCCGCCTGACCATTTCACGGCCGACCGCCCTGTTCCCGGGCGGCCACGGCAGTCGCCTCGACAACGATCATCGGGAGGTGGCCGCCGAAGACTTCCAGAGGAGCTCGGACGGTCACCGTCACGGTGTCCACGCCGTCCAAGACTTCGATGCGTGCCTCCGACGGAGCGATGCGTGCCGCTTCAGCCGCGCCCGCGCCACCGCGGGCCGCGGCGAGGGCACCTTCACGCGCGGCGTCGACACACCGTCCCTGAGCGGTCATCGCGCCGACTGCGGTAAGGCCGGCGAACAACAGAAGCATGAGCGCCGGCAGCCCGGCTGCGAGTTCCGCGGTGAACGATCCCCGATCGCCGTCGCGGGACAGCCGACGCTCGAACGACAGCGCTGCCGTCCTGCTGCCGGCGATCACGCCCCGCACCATCCCGACGCTGGCTGCTCTGCCGCCAGCCAGCCCGCCGCCGGCTGCTCTGCCGCCGGTCATCGCGGCAGCGGACCAACCAGGAGCGGCCGGTCCCCGGCCAGCGGCGTCGCGGCCAGAACCCAGCAGGACGATTGGTTGCGAGCCGGTCGACGACGAAGCACCAGATCTGAGGTCAACCCGGCGAGAGCCATCCGCCAGGAGACCACTCATCACAAGACCACTCGTCAGGAGACCATCCGTCGAGGTCGCCCTCTGGAACGACGTCTCCCCCCGCGGAAGACCATCCCCCGAGCGAGCATCCATCGGAAGGTCATCCGCCGAAAGACCGTCCGCTGGGAAACGGCTCAGCGGCGAGCCAGGCTGCCGGCGCGATCTCAATTCAGTGCCTCGTTGATGACCCTGGCGAGAGACTGCTGGACGGCCGGACTCGTCAGGACCTTGAGCAGGACGCCCGCGAAGGCCACGGCTGCCAAGGTGCCGACAGCATATTCCGCCGTGTTCATTCCTTCGTCGGCACGCGGGCCGGTGAGGCGGGCGATCAGTCGATTCATGGGAACTCCTCTTCGTTGTGGATGTCGCCGCTTCCCGGCGACTGGCACCGGCCCGAAGGCCGGTAAGTAGCAATTCCGCCCAGCGGCAGAACGAGCAGCTCGGTGCTCTGCGTGGGCCATCACCCCTGACGCTTACGCCACCACCCCTGGCGTGCCGGGCGAGCGGACCGCGACTGGCGAAAGCGGGCGGCCGTCACAGGACGTCGCCAAGAACTGCGATCACGACCGGCGCCAGGCCGGCCAGCAGGAAAGCCGGGAGGAAGCACAGCCCGAGCGGTAGAACGATCAGGACGCCGGCGCGGCGGGCGGCCGATTCCGCCGTGACCGCGCGGTCGGCCCGCAGGTCGTCGGCGAGGCGGGTGAAGGCTCCCGCCAGCGCACCGCCGCTGGTGCTCGACCGAATCGCAGCCGCGATCAGGCGTGCCGAGCCCGTCACGTCGGCTAGATGGGTCCAGGCTTCCGCGTCAGCGCCGAGACGGAGTGCGCGGCCGACACGGTCGATGCGTTCTCCCAGCGGACCGCCGAGCGCTTCCGCCACGGCGGACGCCGCACGGTCGACCGGTGCGCCGGCACGCAGCGCCGCGGCGAGAAGGTCCGCGGCGAGCGGCAGGTCCGCCTGAGCCCGTGCGCGCTGGGCACGCACGGCGGCGGGCTCCTGCTTTCGCAGCCAGCGGTCGATACCGTACGCCGCGACCACCGCCGGCAGCACTCCCCACCAGTGCCCGGCGTAGCAGGTGCCCGCCATCACGCAGGCCAAGGCGATGAAGATGCGCCTCATCATGCGCCCCCTTCGGAAGCACCGATGGCAGCGGCGATCAGTGCGTTCAGACCAGCGCGTGACGGGCAGACCACGGACATAGGCGGCCGCGGCATCCGCGTGGCTCGAAGCAGCGCGAGAACACAGCACGGCTGAAGGGGAATCCGCACCGGGCCGCCCCTGCGAATGATCGATTCGGCGCCGCAAGTGGAAGCGGTCATCGCGGCGGCCCTTCACGACGCGACCGATAGACAGGAGGCACCACGGCGGCACTCGACCGCGCGGCCTCGGACTCAGGCGCGTCGGTTGCAGGAGGGCCCCAAGCCACGGCAGGAGAACCGCTCACGCTGGTTGGCCAGCAAGCCGGAGCGGCATCCCAAGGCTCGATAGGAGAACCAGCCACGGTGCCAGGCCGGCGGCCCAGGGCAGCGTCCCGGTCCGCCTCGGCGGAAGGCGCCACTGCGGCAGGCAGGGTGCGAGACAGCGGACCACCGGGTGCGAGCGTCGGATCGTCGGAGGGTTCCGCCGGACCCGTGATGAGGCGGTCAGTCCACAGCAGCCCAGCGACCTGCAACAGGGTTGCGCCTACCGCGCAGGCAGCACCGGCCGGGGTGTGTAGGAGGACCCGCAGCGGGTCGACACCGATGCCGTAGCCGAGGGCGACGCCGCCGAGCGGCAGTGCGGCTAGCAGGACGGCCGTTGCCTTGGCGCCCGCCGCCTGCGCCGCAGCGGTAGCGCGAGCCCGATCGGCGGCGCGGGCGTCGGCTTCGATGCGTTCGATGAGATCCGCGGTGGGGGCACCCGTGCGTTCGGCTAGGCGGACGGCCGCCGCCGCAAGCTCGGCCGGACGCCCGGCCGGTCGCGCCAGTCCGGCAACGGATGCGATCGAGCGCCGTCCGCCGGCCCTTGCTGCGGCCGGGCGGGACAGACCCGCCGATGGCGTGGCCGGACGAGACAGGCCGTCCGAGGTAGCGGCCAGATGAGGCAGACCAGCCGAGGTTGCGGACGGGCGGGGCAGACTGGCAGATGTCGCGCCAAGGTGCGGCAGACCGGCACGCAGGTCGGCGGCCAAGGCACTGAGCTCGTCGAGCGTCTCAGCGCGCACCTCGGCAGCGTGTCTACGCACGGCCCGGCGAATAAGCGCGCGGACCGCCAGGGCTGCGTAGATGCCGGCGACGAATGCGCCTACCGGTCCCCCGAGGGCCATGCCGAATACCGCGGCAGCCGCGGCTGCCGCGCTGACCGAAAGCCGGGGCGAGCGGATCGCATGCGCACCCACGGCGGCAAGATCTGGGACCGGCGAAGTCCGGCGTCGCCGGCCGGACAGCCTGCTCAGGCCTCGCCTAAAGGGCCACACGGCGACCACTGCGGCGGCCGTCAGCAAAACTGCCGCCAGGGCCCATGGCCACGCCACACCAAGCCAGAGCCACACGGCCGAAAGCCACGCCGGCGCTGTCATGACTGCACTCCGGCGGTCCTCGACGAACCGGTCGACGGATCCAGCCCGGGGAACGACAGGGCAGATGACCACGGCGAGCCGGGCGGGCAGGACAACACGGCCGACGCCCCCGACGAGCCGGATGAGCGGGACAACACAGTCGGCGCCCCCGATGAGCCGGGTAAGCGGGACAACGCAGTCGGCGCCCCCGATGAGCCGGGTGAGCGAGACAACACCCTCGATGAGCCGGGTGGGCAGGACAACACAGTCGAGGCCCGCGACGAACCTGGCGAAACCGACGACCTATTTGACGACGGTGCGGAGCTCGGCAACGCGGCCGATGGCGTGGGTGAAGTCGCATCCGAGCTCAGGAGCGGAGGGACTGCCACGCCGCGCTCGGTCAGCATGCGGGCGAGGGCGGGTGCGCCTGGGCCGGTGCCTCGCCCTCTTTGCCAGGCCGGGATCACCGTGGCGAGGTGCTGCTCCCCCGTCGGTAGCAGCACCCCGATCGAGTCCAGGACGCGGCCGCGGGTGATGCGGCGTACCTGGATGATGACTTGAAGCGCGGCGACCGCTTGAGCATGCAGGGCTGCGCGGGGTAGACCGCCGAGGAGACCCAGCGCCTCGAGTCGTGCCGGCACGTCGGTCAGGGCATTAGCGTGCAGAGTGCCGGCGCCGCCCTCATGACCTGTGTTCAGGGCGGCCAGCAGATCGGCTACCTCGGCCCCTCGGCACTCGCCCACCACCAGTCGGTCCGGTCGCATGCGGAGCGCCTGCCGAACCAGGTCGGTGAGCCGAACCGCGCCCGCGCCCTCGACGTTCGACGTTCGTGTCTGCAGGGCCACCAGGTGCGGATGGGCGGGCCGCAACTCGGCCGCGTCCTCCACGAGGACGATCCGTTCCGTCGCAGGCACGAGGCCGAGCAGCGTGCCGAGCAAGGTCGTTTTGCCGGAACCGGTGCCACCGACGACCAGATAGGCAAGCCGGGCCGCCACCACGGCTTCGAGCAGCGGGCCGGCCTCCGACGGCACCGTTCCACACCGAATGAGGTCGCTCAAGGTAAATGGCCGCTGCCGGAACGTGCGCAATGATAGGTACGGCCCGAAGGTGGCGACCGGAGGCAACACCGCGTGCAGTCGAGTGCCATCGGGCAGTTGAGCGTCAGCGTAGGGCTGGCCGTCGTCCAGCCGCCTTCCACAGCTGGCCGCGAGACGCTGCGCGAGGCGGCGCACCTCATCGTGATCCGTGAACGTCAAGGTGGTGCGGTGCAGGCCGGCGCCGCGGTCCACCCACACCTCGGTGCCGTTGACGAGAACATCAGTCACCGCCGGGTCGGCAAGTAGCGACGCCAACGGGCCGGCACCGACCAGATGCTGGCGGACACGGTCGGCGAGCCGTCGCACCGCAGTATCGCCGAGCAGAGAGATCGAATGGTCCTCCCGCACCGCGGTGACCACTGCGGCCGCCGTGGGGTCTACGCCGTCGAACGCGAGCCTCCGCCGCACCTTCTCGGTGATGCCCGGCCGTGCGGTACCGCCGATGACGTCACGCATCGAAGCACTCAGCGTCTTTGAAGGACAGTGCGTCGATGGCGACGGACCGACCACGAGACTTAGCTTGAGGGAACCTTCCAAAGCGACGTGAGATGAAAGCTTGAACGGGCATGGCGCCCTCCGGAAGCACGGAGTTGACGGACATGCGCACACCATCGCCGGAACGGCGAACCGCCTTCAACCGACCAACGCCAGCCTGTGGACAACCGGTCCTCTGTGGATATCGCACTTCGATCAACGATGTCTGGAAGACTGCTTCGTGGGTGCTCAGTTTGGGTACCGAAGGTGCGGGTTAGCTGTTCACTCTGAGCGCTCGCCGTGCCCTGAGGCAAAGAGCCGCGCCCTGAGGCAAAGAGCCGGCCTCGTCTCCGCCTTGCGCACGATTCCGGCGGCCATGCAGGCCGCGGCGGCGAGTGCGGCGAGGTCGACCGCGTCCGGTCGAGCCTTCGCGTGATGACCAGCATGGCGACGCCGGCTCCAGGCGAGTACCAGCCGGCCTCAGCGCGAGCCAGTGGGGCGCCAGGCGGCCTAGCGCGAGTGTTAGCCGTAAGAGCGCGAGCCAGCGAGAGCGCCAGCCGGCCATGCACGAGCCAGCGAGTGCCAGCGCGCCAAAGCGCGGGTCGGTGAGAGCGCCAGCCGGACAGAGCGCGAGCCGGTGAGGTGCCGGCCGGCCAAAGCGCGAGCCTGCGCGAGTGCCAGCCGGACAGAGCGCGAGCCGGTGAGGTGCCGGCCGGCCAAAGCGCGAGCCTGCGCGAGTACCGGCCAGACAGAGCGCGAGCCGGTGAGGTGCCGGCCGGCCAAAGCGCGAGCCTGCGCGAGTACCGGCCAGACAGAGCGCGAGCCGGTGAGAGTGTCGGCCGGCCAGAGCGCGAGCAAGGGAGGGTGCCAGCCAGTCAAGGCCGCGCCCGGGTGTGGTTAGGCCTGCTCCGTCGTTCCGGCTGAGGACAGCTCGGCGATGAGGCGCTGGCAGAGCTCGGCGAGGGGGCCTCGGCCGCTGGCGGTTGGGGGTTCGCCCTGTTCCATGCCTTGGCAGATCGACTGTTCCGGGCGCAGGGAGCCGGCCAGGGGCAGTCCGAGTGATCGGGCGATCTCCCGGGCCTTCAGCCGGCCTGGTGCGGGGCCGCGCACGACGACCGACAGGTGAGGGCAATGCATTCTGGCCCGTGCTGCTACCCGGGCCGCCGCGGCGGTCGCGCGCAGCTCGGCGGGGACGATCAGGATTGCGCGATCGGCCGCGCCGAGGGCGACCGTTGCCGCGTCGTCCAGGTGCCTTGGCAGGTCCACGACTGTCAGGTCCCGTCCTGCTCGGGCGGCCTCCATTGTCACCGCCATCACGTCGGCTGGCACAGACCATGAGAAGGGCCCAGCCGGTGAGTGCCGCTCGTCTGGCCAGAACGGATCTTCCGGTCCAAACGGGCCACCGGAGAAGGACGGGTCGCTCGACGAGAACGGCAAGCCCGGCTCCGATAGTGGCGACGGCGGCAGCTGTGATGACGCCAGCGGCGTTGGCCACGGCGACGGGGACGACAGCGACGACGACTGCGTGGACGACAGCGATGGGGACGACAGCGATGGGGACGACAGCGATGGGGACGACAGCGATGGGGACGACAGCGATGGGGACGACAGCGATGGGGACGACAGCGATGGGGACGC
>NZ_JBFBAJ010000011.1:199868-218107 GCF_040682215.1 Actinoplanes sp. NPDC051346
GACGGCGATGGGGACGCTGATGGCGACAAAGATGGCGGCGACTGCCACCGCGGCGATTGCGCCGGCGATGCGAATGGGGACGGAGCTGGGAGTGGGGACGGAGCTGGGAGTGGGGACGGAGCTGGGAATGGCGACGGAGCTGGGAATGGCGACGGGGACGCCGGTGGCAGTGGCGGTGGCGGTGGTGGTGGTGGTGAGGCGTCGCGGTCGAAGGAGAGTAGGACCAGGTCGCCGCGTTGTGGGAGGGCCTTGAGTAGGGCTGACGGGTCTAGGTCGGTGCCTACCTCGGTTAGGGCGGGCCAGCGCAAACCGTCGACCTGCTCCCAGCCGAGCACCAGGTCGAGGCCGCCGCCTAGCGGGTCCGCGTCCAGGAGCAGGGTGCGTAGGCCTTCGCGGACGGCGGTCACGGCTAGACCACCTGCCAGGGTGCTTGCGCCCGCGCCGCCGCGGCCGCCTAGGACGGCGAGGACGCGGCCCTGGGGCGGTGGGTTGAGGCGGCGGGATGCGGCCAGGCGGTCGGTCAGCCATGGTTCGGCTGCGGGGAGCAGGGCGATGTGTTCCGCGCCGAGTGGCTCGGCCAGGTTCCAGGTGGTGAGCGCGATCGGCTCGTGGCCGACGATTATCAGTCGGGGGCGTCGGGGCAGTCGGGCGCGTAGGCAGGCCGCCGCCTGGTCGGCTCCGATCATGACGATGGGTGCGTGGGTGATGCGCGGGCGGGCCGCGGTCGGGTCGGCCGCCACCTCGATCTCCGTGCCGGCCGTGGCGGCGAGGCGGAGCAGGTCGTCGAGCAGGTCGGGGTCGCCGGTTACCAGCAGCGGCAGGGCAGGCGGCGGAGAGGTGGGGGCGGACATCGCGGCTCCAAATAGTGCGGCGAGACGGTGGGCTTCCCACCGGGGCGAGCAACGAAGCACACCCGGCAGGCAGCCAGAACACCCGCCGAGGCGAACCACGAAGCACGCCCCGGGAGGCGGCCGGTGACTCACGGTGCTTCCGCCCTAACGGGCGGCCGGGCACCCACCGTGGCGGGCGGACGGGTCGCACATCAACCGGCGGTCGCTTGCCTGTGGATAACTGGCGGGGTTGTGGACAACCCGTTCCTCACGGGACTGATCTGCTAGGACGGCAAGGGGCACACAGGCGTCGGGCGCGCGACAGACTTGGGGAGTGGATGGGGCTTTCGTTGGGTATGTTGTTTGGCGACACGGAGCGATGGAGTTGGCATGGAGAACCCGATCCGGCGCGCGCTCGGCGAGGACGGCACCGCCCACGTGATCGTGCTGGGTGAGGTTGACTTTTCCAACGCTGACGAGGTCGCCCAGACGATTCGGGACGCGGTTGTGGAGTGGTCGCCCGAGGAGATCCGGATCGACCTGTCGGACGCTACGTTCATTGATTCGACCGGGTTGGGCGCGCTGATCGAGGGTTACCGGGCGGCGAACGAGACGGAGAGTCGTTTCGTGGTTACGAATCCGAGCCCCGGCTTTCGTCGTGTGCTGTCGGTAACCGGGCTTTGCGAGTTGTTCGGCATGCCCGAGCACGAAGGGTCAGCCGACCTCAGCCAGGCCACCGGCGCCTAACCACCCCCGCCCGAGCAGGAAAAACCCGGCCGGACGCCAGGACAGCCGGCCGGACGAAACAGCGCCGAGGAAAGCTGGCCGGACGCCACACCGCCAGGGAAAGCTGGCCGGACGCCACACCGCCAGGGAAAGCTGGCCGGACACCACACCGCCACGGAAAGCTGGCCGGACACCACACCGCCAGGGAAAGCTGGCCGGACACCACACCGCCACGGAAAGCTGGCCGACGCCACACCGCCACGGAAAGCTGGCCGGACACCACACCGCCAGGGAAAGCTGGCCGGACGGAACCCGGCCGGGTGGAACGTGGATTGCCAGCCGGGCGAAACAGCGCCCCAAAGCCATCCACCGGAGCAGCGCCCCGAAACGCCCCCCGGAACCGCGCCAGGCACACCGGCCGCACACCGGCACCGCGCCAGGAAAGCCGACCGCGGCGCCCCAGGTCCGGGGCGTGCCGACCGGGGCAGGCAGAGCCCGCCGTGGCGCTCCAGCCCCTGGCCGGACCACCGCTCCCGCCCGGATGGTCGCTTCGCGGGTGTGCTGGTCCCACTGCGCTGTGTCCGTACCCGAAAAAGAGCGAAAGGAACGGCCCCCGTCGGGGGCGACGGGGGCCGTCCGAAGATTCGGCTCCGGGGGGGTCGAGCCGAATCGGTCTCGATGATCGCGGGGGGCGCAACCACCGAGAATCCTGTGCGGGAATGCGACCGCGGCGGAGTCCACGGGACGCAGCCGATATCGCCCGCGTGCGGGCAACATGAATCCCAGTCGCAACACAAGCATGCCTCAGTAGCGGGCCACCGTCGAGTACCCAGTGTCACCAGAAAGCCCACACGTGACGCCGAAAGCGTGACTGTGGGCGTCTTGCGGCTACACTTTCGGCCCGTGGGCCAGAGTGCCGCGTTTTTCGACCTCGACAAGACCGTCATCGCGAAGTCCAGTGCGCTGGCTTTCGGACGGCCTTTCTATCGCGATGGGCTCATCAGCCGGCGTGACGTGGTGAAGTCGGCCTACGCGCAGCTGATGTTCCGGCTTGGCGGCACCGACGAGCAGACCATGGCGCGCACGCGTGACTATCTCGCGGCGCTGTGTAAGGGCTGGAAGGTCGAGCAGGTGCGGCAGATTGTCGCGGAGACCCTGGAAGAGCTGATCAACCCGTACGTGTACGCCGAGGCAGCCATCCTCATCGGCGAGCACCAGGCGGCCGGGCGTGACGTCGTGCTGGTGTCGGCGTCGGGGGACGAGATGGTCCGTCCGATCGGCGCGCTGCTGGGCGTCACCGACATCATCGCGACGCGGATGGGCATCGTCGACGGGCGTTACAGCGGCGAGGTCGAGTTCTACGCGGCCGGGTCCAGCAAGGTTTACGGCGTGCGGCAGTTGGCACGGTCGCGGGGGTACGACCTTGCGGAGTGTTACGCATATTCGGATTCGAGCAGTGATCTGCCGCTGCTGGAGGCGGTCGGGCGCCCGAGTGTGGTGAACCCCGATCGGGGGCTGCGGCGGGTGGCCCTGGAACGCGCCTGGCCGGTGCTGGAGTTCCGGCATCCGGTTCCGTTGGGGCGGCGGCTGCGGGAGCGGCCGGCGGTGCCGCTCACGGCCGCGGCGTTGAGCGTTGGTGTAGGCGTGGCGATCGGCATCGCGATCTATGGCCGCCATCGGCGAACGCGGGCGGCGCTGACCTAAACCCGGGCGACAAGCGCCTGAAACCCAAGCGAGAAGCGCCCGAAACCCAGGCGACAAGCGTCTGAGCCGCGGGCGAGAAGCGCCCGAAAGCGCAGGCGACAAGCGTCTGACTAATGGCGGTTAGTAGCATTTGCCCTGGTGATCAAGGGCGGCACGGCGTAGAAAGGACTGGCGGGACCCCGAAGAACCACCAGCGGGTTCCGTGCACGGCCACCGGGAACCCACGCGCGATCAGCCACGGCAGGCACGTTGCGGCGGGACCCACCGGATTCCGGTGGGACTGTCGACAACGACCCAGGTGCACGCTTGATAACCCGGCCGGACGCGCAAGCGGCGGCGTCTCACCTGTGAGACGCCGTCCTTACATTTCCGCCCGCTGGGGAAAAGCCAGATGCCGGTTGCGCAGCTCGTGGTAGACCTCGCGGAACAGCTGCGGCCGCCGGTGGAAGTCGACGCCTTGCGCCCACAGCTCGGTGTTCACGGTGGATCCGTCGCGGCGTTCGATGAGCACGGTCATGCCGCCCTCGAGCTCCCAGCGGCCGATCTTGTTGGCGTGCCGGTGCAGGCGGACGTGGGCGATGTCGTCCCACCGCAGGGTCCGGGTCCGCAGCAGCCCGCGGATGCGCAGGGCGCCGGGGCTGACGTAGACGCCCATCTCGAGGATGCGCCAGCCGGCGATCACCCAGACCGCCGCCATGAGTACGGCGAGGACGCGGATGCCGACGCCGGTCAGCTCGAAGAGTCCGATGCTCGCCCAGCCCAGTAGCCCGAATGCCACCGCCTCCCAGCCGATGACCAGCCAGCGGCCGGTCCCGACGGAGTAGGGGCGAACCCACTCGTTTCCCACCTTCCCGAGTATGCCAACCGGGCCGGGGACGATTGCGGGTGAGCGCCTAATTGCCCGAAGGGGTCAGGACCTCGTTCCCGATCTCCTCTAGTTCCTCCGCGCCCGCCGACACGGCCGCGGCGTAGTGGCGCAGCCACGAACGGACGCCGTCGGGGGTGCCGGTCGCGTACGCGCCCGCCGAGCCGACGTACTCGGGCTCGCGCGCCAGGTGCCCCCGCTCGACGCCGATGAGACCGCGGATGTCGAAGCCGCGAGAGACGAGGGTGAGCCTCGCGGCGGCCCGCGCGACCACGCCGGCCGGACCCGCGAACGGCCGCAGGGTCAGCAGTTCGGCGTGCACGATGGCGGCCAGCAACAGCGGCGGCGTCCGCTCGTTGCCGGCCACCAGTCCGGCCAGCGCGTCGATCCGCTCGGCTCCGGAGAGCAGCCGGCCGAGGTCGCCGTCGGCCACCGCACCGCGCGCGGCCAGCATGTGCAGGCGGGCCAGCACCTGGCGGGGGGCGCGGGGCCAGAGATCGGCGAGCCCGTCGAGCCCCTCGGACACCCGCAGCGCGCCCTGCACCACCGGGTCGGTGACCGTGCCGGCGCGGACCTCGGCGAGGTCGTGGCGGTGGTCCTCGAGGGCGGCGCTCGACACCGCGGCGCGCAGGCCGACCTCGGCCGCCACCTGTCCGCCGTTGCGGCGCAGCGCGCGGTGCCGCAGGGCGGCGTCGACCTTGGCGCGGGCCTCGGCGAAGGCGGGCTCGACATCGGCGAGCCCGAGCAGCGGGGCCAGAGGATCGTTCGTCACAGGCCTAACCGTAGCGGTCAGGTGGCACTGCACAATTGGGCTTGGAAGTGGCAAGATTCGCGCAGGAGCGAGCAAAGTACTGCGCACGCGATGCCACTCCGCACTCGCCCGGGCAGGTGGGGCGGAACTAGTGTTCACAACAAGCAAAACGGTCACGGCAGAGGAGCCGCCCTCATGAGCGAAACCCTGGAGAATCTGTATTCGGAGACGCGGCAGTTCCCGCCGCCGGCCGAGCTCGCCGCCGCGGCGAACGTCAAGGCCGACGCCTACGAGCGGGCCGGCGCGGACCGGCTGGGGTTCTGGGAGGAGCAGGCCAAGCGGCTCACCTGGGCCAAGCAATGGGACCAGGTGCTGGACTGGTCGAACCCGCCGTTCGCCAAATGGTTCGTCGGCGGCGAGCTCAACATCGCGTACAACTGCGTCGACCGGCACGTCGAGGCCGGCCACGGCGACAAGGTCGCCATCCACTGGGAGGGCGAGCCGGGCGACACCCGCACGATCACCTACGCCGACCTGCTGCGCAGCGTCAGCCAGGCGGCCAACACCCTGACCGAGCTCGGTGTCACGGCCGGCGACCGGGTGGCGATCTACCTGCCGATGATCCCGGAGGCCGCGGTCGCGATGCTGGCCTGCGCGCGGATCGGTGCGATGCACAGCGTGGTCTTCGGCGGCTTCTCGGTCGACGCGCTGTCCACCCGCATCCAGGACGCCGACGCGAAGCTGGTGATCACGGCCGACGGCGGCTACCGCCGGGGCAAGCCGTCCGCCCTCAAGCCGACCGTCGACGAGGCGGTCGCGCAGTGCCCGAGCATCGAGCACGTCCTGGTCGTACGCCGCACCGGTGAGGACGTCGCCTGGGGCGAGAAGGACCTGTGGTGGCACGAGACGGTCGAGCAGGCGAGCGTCGAGCACGAGCCGCGGGCGTTCGACTCCGAGCACCCGCTCTTCATCCTCTACACCTCCGGGACGACGGGTAAGCCCAAGGGCATCCTGCACACGACCGGCGGCTACCTGACCCAGGCGTCGTACACGCATCACGCGATGTTCGATCTGAAGCCGGAGACCGACGTCTTCTGGTGCAGCGCCGACGTCGGCTGGGTCACCGGGCACTCGTACATCGTCTACGGCCCGCTCTCCAACGGCGCTACGCAGGTCATGTACGAGGGCACCCCGGACACCCCGCACAAGGGACGGTTCTGGGAGGTCATCGACAAGTACCAGGTCACCATCCTCTACACCGCGCCCACTCTCATCCGCACGATGATGAAGTGGGGCGAGGACATCCCGGCCAAGTACGACCTGTCCTCGCTGCGCATCCTGGGCAGCGTCGGCGAGCCGATCAACCCCGAGGCCTGGATGTGGTACCGCGCGAACATCGGGCATGACAACTGCCCGATCGTGGACACCTGGTGGCAGACCGAGACCGGCGCGGGAATGATCGCGCCGCTGCCCGGAGTGACCAGCACCAAGCCGGGTTCGGCGATGACACCGCTGCCGGGCATCTCCGCGGACGTGGTCGACGACCAGGCGCAATCGGTGCCGAACGGCGGCGGCGGTTTCCTCGTGTTGCGCGAGCCGTGGCCGTCGATGCTGCGGACGATCTGGGGCGACGACCAGCGCTTCCTCGACACGTACTGGTCGCGCTTCGGTAAGGGCGCGGGTACGGGCGAGGAGTGGATCTACTTCGCCGGCGACGGCGCGAAGAAGGACGAGGACGGCGCGCTCTGGCTGCTCGGCCGGGTCGACGACGTCATGCTGATCTCGGGTCACAACATCTCGACGACCGAGGTCGAGTCGGCGCTGGTCTCCCACCCGTCGGTGGCCGAGGCCGCGGTGGTGGGCGCGACGGACCCGACGACCGGACAGGCCATCGTCGCGTTCGCGATTCCGCGGGGAAACGTGGACACCGACGGCGAAGCGGGCGAGAAGCTCATCGGCGACCTGCGCACCCACGTGGCCAAGAAGCTGGGACCGATCGCCAAGCCGCGGCAGATCATGCTCGTGGCCGAGCTGCCCAAGACCCGTTCCGGCAAGATCATGCGTCGGTTGCTGCGGGACGTCGCTGAGCGCCGTTCCCTGGGCGATGTCACGACCCTTCAGGACTCCGCGGTCATGGACCTGATCTCGCAGGGAATGCGGAGCTCGAAGTCCGAGGATTGACATAGACGACTGTCCATTAACGGCGGCGGATCCGGCGACGGATCTGCCGCTGTTTCATGTGGACGGTCCATTTTCTGCCGTTTGCCGGAATGCGCGCGATGCCCCATCCACGGAAAGCAATCAACCATGATCAATCCGTTAGGACCCTTCCGATGCATCGCTCCATTTGCATACGTTCACCTGAGCCTCGAACCCGAGGCGGTCCACCGCCGTCGCTGCACAACAGCGCGCGGTCATGCCAACGGAGGTATACGTAGTGCGCAAGGTGGTCGTAGGACTGCTCGGCGCCGCGATGGTGACCAGCGTCGGAATCCTCATTCCGGCCGGCGCCACCGCTGCACCCCCGGTCGATCCCGGACCGGCGGTCAAGGCCGACGCGACACATGTGGATGATCTCCCCAACCCGCTCGAGGACAAGCGCCGCGCCCTGCGCGAGCAGGCGGTCGCCGACGTCATCAGCGGCGAGGCGAAAGCGATAAAGCGGAACGGCAGCACGGTCGTCAAGGTCGGCCGGACCCAGGGATCGGGTGTCACCAACCGCAAGATCGCAAAGTCCGGCACGGACCAGTACGTCGAGCTGGGCCGCGAACGGACCGACCGGATCTTCGTGATCCTGACCGAGTTCGGCAACGACCGGCACCCGAGCTACCCGGACGTCGACAGCAACCCGAACGTGCCCGGACCGACCACGTTCGAAGGTCCGCTGCACAACAAGATCCCCGCACCGAACCGCGCCGTCGACAACTCGACGGTCTGGCAGCCGGACTACAACCCCCAGCACTACCGGGACCTGTACTTCGCCGAGGGCGCGGACAAGGAATCGGTCAAGACCTACTTCGAGACCCAGTCGTCGGGGCGCTACAGCGTCGAGGGCAAGGTCACCGACTGGGTCAAGGTCAACTACAACGAGGCACGGTACGGCCGCGACCTCTGCGGCAGCAACGTCTGCAGCAACACCTGGGCGCTCGTGCGTGACGCGGCGAACAAGTGGGTCGCGGACCAGCAGGCGGCCGGCCGCACCGACGCCGAGATCGCCGCCGACATGAAGTCGTTCGACCAGTACGACCGCTACGACTTCGACAACGACGGCAACTTCAACGAGGCCGACGGCTACATCGACCACTTCCAGATCGTCCACGCCGGCGGCGACGCCGCGGACGGCGACCCGCAGCAGGGTGAGGACGCGATCTGGAGCCACCGCTGGTACGCGTACGGCACCGACCAGGGTCGCACCGGCCCGGTGGGCAACCTGCTCGGCGGCACGCAGATCGGCAACACCGGCATCTGGATCGGCGACTACACCATCCAGCCGGAGAACGGCGGCCTGAGCGTCTTCGTCCACGAGTACGGCCACGACCTGGGCCTGCCGGACGACTACGACACCTCCGGCGGCGGCGACAACAACAACGAGCACTGGACCCTGATGGCCCAGAGCCGCTTGTCCGCCGCGACCGACCAGGCCATCGGCACCCGCCCGGGTGACCTCGGTGCCTGGAACAAGCTCCAGCTCGGCTGGTTCGACTACGAGACCGTGGTCGCCGGCCAGAAGAAGACTCTCGAGCTCGGGCCGCAGGAATACAACACGGCCAAGGCGCAGGGCGTCGTGGTGGTGCTGCCCGACAAGGAAGTCACCACCGAGCTCGGCGCACCGTTCGCGGGTGAGGGCCAGTTCTTCTCCGGCAACGCGGACGATCTGAACAACTCCATGTCGCACGACATCGACCTGACCGGCAAGACCACCGCGGGCGTCACGCTCAAGGGCCGGTACGACATCGAGGCCGACTACGACTACCTCTACTTCGAGGCGTCGACGGACAACGGCAGCACCTGGACGCGGCTCGACGGCACGGTGAACGGCGCGCCGTTCCCGCGGGACGCCAGCAACACGCCGGCCCTGACCGGCAGCACCGGCGGCGCGTGGGCGGACATCGCGGTTCCGCTGAACGCGTACGCGGGCCAGAAGATCGCCTTCCGCCTGCACTACCTGACGGACGGCGGCGTCGCCGAGGGCGGCTTCTTCGGTGACGAGGTCACGATCACCGCGGACGGCGCGGTCGTGTCGGTGGACGGCGCCGAGGGTGACACCGCCTGGGAGCTCGACGGCTTCTCGATCGTCGGGGCCTCCTCGACCGAGGACTTCGACAACTTCTACATCGCCGGGCACCGCAGCTACGTTTCGTACGATAAATACCTTAAGACCGGCCCGTACTTCTTCGGCTACCAGCCGACGTTGCCGGACAAGGTGGACCACTACTCCTACCAGGAGGGTCTGCTCATTTCGTACTGGGACACCTCGCAGGTGGACAACAACACCAACGTGCACCCGGGATCGGGCCGCAACCTGATCATCGACGCGCACCCGGCGCCGTTCTACAACCTGCAGGGGCTGCCCTGGCGGGCGCGCATTCAGGTATACGACGCACCATTCAGCCTGAAGAAGGCGGATTCGTTCACCTTGCACATCAATGGCAAGCCCAGCTACATCCGGGGCCAGGCCGCGCAGCCGCAGTTCGACGACACCAAGAAGTACTTCTACGACGAGCTGCCGAACCACGGCGTAAAGCTTCCGGCGGTCGGCGTCAAGATCAAGGTCGTCGATGTCAATAACACTTCGATGAAGATCAAGATCGGGTGATCTAGGGACATAAGGAACGGCGCCCGGGGATTTTCCCCGGGCGCCGCCTCGTTTACAAAAAACTTTTTTCTGAGGTCTTCCACACATCCATTTTTTTGCATACCTTCACCAAAGCCCGATCAAGGGCCAGCTATACCGCTCGCTGCGTGGGCCGAGCGGTTTGTTCAACGGAGGTACGTAGTGCGCAAAGTAGTCGCTGGACTACTGGGCGCCGCGATGGTCACCAGCTTCGGGGCCCTGCTCCCGACTGTGGCTCAGGCGGCGCCCCCGGTGGAGCCGACAGTCTCGAACGCCAGCAAGGTGGACCCCGCTGACGAGCTCCCCAACCCGTTCGAGGACAAGCGCCGCGAACTGCGCGAGGAGGCCGTCAGCGCCGTCCTCAAGGGTGAGGCCAAGACGCAGAAGCGCGAAGGCAGCACCGTTGTCAAGGTCGGCAAGACCCGCGGCGGTGGCGAGACCAACCGCCGCGTCGCCAAGTCGGGCCAGGACCAGTACGTCGAGCTCGGCCGTGAGAAGACCGACAAGATCTTCGTGATCCTGGCGGAGTTCGGCAACGACCGGCACGCCAATTACCCCGACGTCGACAGCGACCCGAAGACCCCCGGTCCGACGACGTTCGAGGGCCCGCTGCACAACAAGATCCCGTCGCCCGACCGCACCAAGGACAACACCACGGTGTGGCAGCCCGACTACAACCGGGCGCACTTCCAGAAGATGTACTTCGGCGAGGGCAAGAACGTCGAGTCTCTGAAGACCTACTACGAGGCGCAGTCCTCGGGCCGGTACAGCGTCGAGGGCAAGGTCTCCGACTGGGTCAAGGTCAAGTACAACGAGGCCCGCTACGGTCGCGACTGCGACGTCACCGGCCTCTGCACCGACACCAACATGTGGGCGCTCGTCACCGACGCCGCCAACCAGTGGGTCGCCGACCAGAAGGCCGCCGGGCGCACCGACGCCCAGATCGCGGCGGACATGAAGTCCTTCGACCAGTGGGACCGCTACGACTTCGACGGCGACGGCGACTTCAACGAGTCCGACGGCTACATCGACCACTTCCAGATCGTCCACGCCGGCGGCGACCAGTCCGACGGCGACCCGCAGCAGGGTGAGGACGCCATCTGGGCGCACCGCTGGTACGCGTACAACACCTCGGCCGGCGTCACCGGCCCGGCCACCAACAAGGCCGGTGGCACGCAGATCGGCAACACCGGCGTCTGGATCGGTGACTACACCGTCCAGCCCGAGAACGGTGGCCTGAGCGTCTTCGCTCACGAGTACGGCCACGACCTCGGCCTCCCGGACGACTACGACACGTCCGGCAAGGGCTCGAACATGAACAGCGAGTACTGGACGCTGATGGCGCAGAGCCGCCTGTCGGCCGCTGGCGAGCCCCTCGGCACGCGTCCCGGCGACCTCGGCGCCTGGAACAAGATGCAGCTCGGCTGGCTCGACTACGAGACCGTCGTCGCGGGTCAGAAGAAGACCCTCGAGCTCGGCCCGCAGGAGTACAACAGCAAGAAGGCCCAGGCCGCTGTCGTCGTCCTGCCGGACAAGGAGGTCACCACCGACCTCGGCGCCCCGTTCGCCGGCACCAAGCAGTACTTCTCCGGCAACGAGGACGACCTGAACACCGCGCTGTCCAAGGCGGTCGACCTGACCGGCAAGACCAGCGCCGCGTTCGACCTCAAGGGCCGCTACAACATCGAAGAGGGCTACGACTACCTCTACGTCGAGGCCTCGGAGAACGGCAAGGACTGGACGCCGATCGACGGCACCATCGACGGCGCGCCCTTCGGCAAGGACGGCGCGGAGCCCGGCCGCCCGACGATCTCCGGCACCAGCGGTGGCGCGTGGAAGTCCATCCACGTTCCGCTCGACGCGTACGCCGGCAAGAAGATCCAGGTCCGGCTGCACTACATCACCGACGGTGGCGTCTCCTCGGGCGGCTTCTTCGGTGACGACCTGACCATCACGGCGGACGGCGCCGCTGTCTCCACCGACGGTGCCGAGGGCACCCCGGAGTGGACCGCGGACAAGTTCCAGGTGGTCGGCAACTCGATCACGGCGCTGTACGACAACTTCTACATCGCCGGCAACCGCACCTACACGTCGTACGACAAGTACCTGAAGACGGGCCCGTACAACATCGGCTGGGCTGACACCAAGCCGGACTGGGCCGAGCACTTCGCGTACCAGCAGGGTCTGCTGATCTCGTACAACGACACGTCGGTCGCCGACAACAACACCAACGTGCACCCCGGTTCGGGCCGCAACCTGATCATCGACGCGCACCCGGAGCCGCTGTACAACCTCGAGGGCCAGCCCTGGCGTTCGCGGATCCAGATGTACGACGCCCCGTTCGGCCTGGCCAAGGCCGACTCGATGACGCTGCACATCAACGGCAAGGCCAGCTACGTCCGTGGCCAGTCCGCGCAGGCGACCTTCGACGACACCAAGAAGTACTTCTACGACGAGTTCCCGGCCGTGGGCGTCAAGCTTCCGGCCGCGGGCGTCAAGATCAAGGTTGTCGAGCAGGACGGCACCTCGATCAAGATCAAGATTTCCTGATCCACCGCACCACCTGACGCCCGGGGGCCTCGGCCCCCGGGCGTCACCCTTTTCCCCCGGCAGAGTCGGGAACCCTCCACGCCGAAATCGGGTCTCACTCACGGAGGTGCCACACCATGTCCCTTTTCCGTACGGCCACCGCAACGTCCCTGGTCGTCGTGTTTCTGACCGCCTGCTCCGCCCCGGAAACCACCGCCGGCGGCAACTCCGTGCCCGTCCCGCCCAGCGCGGCCCCCTCGGCGCTGGCGGCATCCCCGCCGGCTCCCTCAGCGGTCCCGTCCTCCCCGCAGGCCACACCCCACAACTCGGTCGCCACCGGAGCGCCGCCCGGCGTGCGCAAGCCCCCCGGCATCCCGAAGACCCCCACCGACATCATCAAAAGCCCCGGCTGGACCGAAGGCTGGATCACCCGCGGCGGCACCGGCCCCTGCTACGGGCTCGCCGACGTCGACGGCAAGCCGTACGCGGTCTACTCGGACGCCGGCACCCCCCTGATGAAGGGCGCACACGTCCGCGTCCGCCTCGTACCCTCCGAGCTGCGCATCAACTGCGGCGAAGGCACCCAGATGCAGATGGAGGCCGTGGAACAGATCCCATAGCCGAAGGCCCGTACGCTGGAGCGCATGAGTTCGCAGGTGGACGAGGCGTGCGTCCTGACAGAGGGACCCTGGACCCACCGCTTCGTCGGTGCCAACGGCAGCCGGTTCCACGTCGTCGAGGCCGGAACCGGCCCGCTCGTGCTGCTGTTGCACGGATTCCCCGAATTCTGGTGGGCCTGGCACGACATGCTCCCCCGGATCGCCGACGCGGGCTTCCGGGCCGTCGCGATCGACCTCCGCGGCTACGGCGCCAGCGACAAACCACCCCGCGGCTACGACGGCTACACCATGGCCGCCGACGTCACCGGACTGATCCGCGCCCTCGGCGAACGCTCGGCGATGATCGTCGGCTCGGGCGCGGGCGGCATGATCGGCTGGACGGCCGCCGCCTTCCACCCCAAAATGGTGAGCCGCCTCGTCGTCCTCGGCGCGGCACACCCGCTACGGCTGCGCGTCGCCCTCTTCGCCGACCCCCGAGGCCAGATCGCGGCGACGGCACCGACCCTCAAATTCCAGGTCCCCCGCTACGAACACGTCCTGACCAAGGACGACGCGGCAGTGGTCGGCGAACTGATCGAACGGTGGAGCGGTCCGACGTGGACGGCCACGCCGCAGTACGCGGAGTATTCCGCCCGCTGCCGAGAAGCGATGCAGATCCCACAGGCGGCGTTCTGCGCGCTGGAGGCGTACCGGTGGGTGTTCCGCTCGGCGTTGCGTTTGCAGGGCTACCGCTTCGTGAAGCTGATGCAGCGCCCGTTGATCACCCCCACGCTCCAGATGCACGGGGCTCTGGACACGGCGGTGCTGCCGAGAACCGCACAGGGATCGGGCCGCTATGTGCTCGCGCAGTACGAGTGGCGGCTCATCGAGGACGCGGGACACTTCCTGCATCTGGAACAGCCTGACGTGGTGACCGGCGAGATCCTGCGCTGGCTGAAGGCCTGACACCCGCTCGCAGCTCGGTTGCGGGCTGCGTTGACTGACTGACGCGGCGCCTGCTCCGCCCGGGGTCGGTCAGACGCGGTGTTCGTAGAGGTCGGAGACCTCGTGAGCCGGAGCCCAGCCCTGATACACGCCGAAGTCGAACTCCTCCAGCCCCAGCGAACGAGCAACCGGCGCCCGGCCGCCCGTGTACTCCACCCGAAGCCAGTTGTCGGCCTCGGCCAGCACGATGAACGGCTGGCCGCGCCACGAGCAGGTGGTGCGGACGTACACGAGGTCAGTGAACTCCTCGGGCCGCAGCACCCGGACAAACCGCCCCGGCCGCACCTCCTCGAAGTCGGCTCCCGGCTCCGGCGCATAGATGCGGACGTTCTGCCCATCGGGCGCGGCGTCGTACTCGCGCCCCTGCCACGTCACGACGTACCCGTCACGCATCGTCCTCGCCCACCTTGCGCCAGATCGGAGCGTCACAGTCGAAGATCGCGATGACCCGCTCGCCGCCGTCGGCGTCGATGCGCCACAACTGCGCGCCGTGCGGCAGTCGGACACTGTCCACCTTGAACTCGGCGATCACGTCGCTGCCCTCACCCGGGGCGAAACCGTTGCCGCGGAACGGCGCCCGCTCGATCACCCAGCCGTCCATGGCCCGCAGTGCCTGCTCGCTCTGGCCGCCGTACGGAATGCGGTAGAGGCTGGGCCGGTAAGCCGGCCAGCGGAGCACGAACGCCTCCTTGGCGTCGGCCTGATAGGGCGACCCGTCGTGGAGCAGGCCCAATGCGGCGAAGATCTCCCCGGGACTACGCAGATGCTCGACCTCGGCGGCGCGATGCACAAAGCCGGCAACCCGGTCGTATCCCCGCTCCAGGTAGTAGTCGACCTGCTCGGCAGGAACCATCTTCTGCATCGTGGTAGGCACCGCCTCGGCCTCGGGCCGCCCTTCCCGCAGCGCCAACGCGGCTCCGCCTTCGACACCCCCCTCGGCGTCCCGCAGGCCCGCGTCGGCTGGATCATCGCCCAGGCCGGCCTCAAGAGCCCAACTCGCGAGGGCAATGACCTGCGGGCCGGGATACCTCGCCCCGACCGCGGACCCGGGATTGACCGCGAAAGACCAGGCGGCGTCGGGCCAGTTCCGGATGAGCTCGACAAACCGGACCGCCACCGTACGGACGGGCTCGGCGTAGTGCTCAGCCAGCCGGTCACGGCTGGTGAACACGACAAGGAACCGACCGCCGTCCACATCCTCGGTCCGGAACCGGAACCCGGACTCCCCGGGAGCACTCCCCGGCCGCGAATCAGGCGCGACAGGCACGAGAACGGTGGCGAGCAGCAAGGTGGAGAGGAAAGCGTCGGTGCTGTGATCGAGGGTGGCGTGATAGAGATCCCGCTCGACCTCGTTGGCCGGCACGAAGTCGTCCTCGTCAGGCAAGTCCGGAGGCATCGGCCGAGCCTGCGCCCGGTCCGTACCGGGTCCGAAGCGCTGATCGTCCGCCGGCCCGTCGGCGCGCTCTCCCGCTTGCGCGGCTTTCCCGTGTTCCCAACTCTCCGATTCACCACCGCCGGAGCGCGGTCCCACCGCAGCCCCACCCTCGAACCCAGCGGCGCTCGGCACGGCATCTTCGGACCCGGCCGCCGCTCGCTGAGCCTGAGCCGCCGACGCGGCAACGGGCCTGGTCGGCAGCCCACTCCCCGTCGGTGCAGAGGGCTCCTGCGAACTCACGGCGCCGCCCGCACCCGGGATGACGGGCGGAACGATGCTGGGCCGCTTGCTCGGAGCCGGCTCACTGGGGTTCGACTGGCTTGCGACGTCCTGCGGTTTGGTAGCGGAAGCGCCCGCCTCGCCCTTGGCGGCGAGGGCCTGCGCGGCCGCCGCCATCGAGGCGGGACGCTCGGACGGCGAGGTGACCTGCCGCCGAGGAAGCCCGCCGGAACCCAGATGCTCCTTCTCCGCCGACGAATCCGTGCCGCGCTCAGCGGAACCATCGCCGGGCGCGCTGCTGGCGTCCTCCGCCGCACTCTTAGCAGCGGAAGCATCCTGGCCAGTCGCGACGTCCTGGTCCTCTGCGGCGCCCGGCGTGGGAGCGGCGTCGGACTGGGGCGGTGGTGCGATGTGGGTGGGTAGCGGTGGGGTCTGGGCCATCGGCTTACGCGTTGGCAGGGGTGCGTCAGGTCGTTGGAGAGGGGGCAGGCTTGGAACGCCAGCCTGAGTGCCCTCAGTAGCGGTTGCTTGCGTGTCACCGCTCGCTTGCGTGCCACCCGCTGCTTGTGCGCCACCGCTCGCTTGGGTGCTGCCACCTGCCGGCGTGCCACCACCTGCTTGCGCGCTGCCACCTGCTGGCAGGACGGCGCCTGGTTGCGTGCCAGCGTCGCTGGACGGAGTGCCGGCGCCTGGTTGCGTGCCAGCGTCGCTGGACGGAGTGCCGGCGCCGCCTGACGAGGTTGCGGGGTGGCCGGCGGACGAGGAGCCTGAGGTGTCCGGCTCGGCCTGAGCGCCGGAGCGGTTTCCGAGTGCGTCCAACGCGCTGGGACTGCCCGCCGGAGCCGTCGTGCCTGACCTGCTCGCAAGCGCGTCCAAGGCACTTCCGGGCGTCACCGCCGAGCCGGCGGAAGCCCTCGATGCCTCAGGAGAGGCCCACTCCTCCGGCTGAGCGGTCGACGATGAGGCGGGCGGGGCCGGCGGCGCGGCAGGCATGCTCGACTCCGGATGCTGCGCCCGGTCCTGACCGCCTGCGCCCACCGTGAACCCACTGAAGGAAGAAACGCTCCCAGGCCCGCCCATCCCCGGCGGCGTCGTCGGCACGCGCGAAGGCAGTCCGCTGGGCAGAACACCCCCCGGAGTGCGGACGGGAAGCCCGCCCGGACCGGTCGTCAGCGCCTCGGAAGGCTGCCCACCGGGCTGCTGACCGCTCCCTGACGGCCCGGAAGGATTCCGAGCTGGCAAGGTTCCGGGCATTCCGCTCTCGCCGTAGCGAGCCGCAGCGGAACCACCCGGACCAGCGCCGTATACACCCGCTGTCCCGGCGGACCCCCGATCCCCCGGCCCGCCATACCCTGGCGTCGCATCCGGGCCTTGACCGCCGGCCGCGCCATAACCAGCGCTTTCGGAACCCGCGCCCTGGCCGCCCGCAGCGCCGTAACCGGCACCTTGACCGCCCGCAGCGCCATAACCAGGACCCTGACCGCCCGCAGCGCTGTAGCCAGCACCCTGACCGCCAGCATCGCGGTAGCCAGCACCCTGACCGCCAGCATCGCGGTAGTCGGCTCCGTAGCCGGAAGCGGCGGAGTCGTAGCCAGGCGCAGTGCCGCCATAGCCAGAGTCAGCGGATGCATTGCCGACGGCGGCGGATTCGTAGCCGCTCCCCTGCCGGCCGGCACCCTGGTCCATCCCCGGCGCACCGCCGCGGTGATAAGGGTCGGCGCTGGCAGCACCCGCAGCGACACCATAGCCAGCGGGAACCGGACCGCCCGAAGCCGGCGACGCGAAGCCCTGGCCAGCGTTGGACGCCGCCGCCTGCATGTCCTTGAACCGGCTGGTGGCATCCCCACCCTCGCGAGCGGGCCCGCGGGTGGGTAGACGCAGGTCACCGCGGCTGAGCTGCGCGATGAACCAGGCCGGTAGGTATCCCTCGATCGGCAGGCCGGGATTGACCGCCAGCCACCATTCGAGGTTGGGCCAGGTCTCGGCAAGCTCCGCGTACGCGACCCGGCGCGCAGTGCCGGTGTAATCCGACAAACAAGCCTGAAGAGCCGCAGACGACGTAAAGGCGAGCACATGCGTGCGGCCGCCGGTGCTCCACGTGCCCCAACCCATCGGCGCGAGGCCGGCAAGGGCGTCCTCGGAAACGGGGAGGAGCAGGTCGACGCCGGCGAGAATACGGAAGTAGGACTCCTGGTCGTCGGTGCGCAGGGCGTTGCGCATCGCGGCTTCGGCGTCCGTAGCCGGTTCCCACTCGGTCACGTCCACCTCTCCCTTCGCGGCGAACGGGCCACCTCAACGCGTACAACCTACAAGGTCAGGCCCCGATCACAATGGGCGGCCGCACGCATACAGCGAACCAACCTTCCCACCACCGCGATAGTCGCGCTCCGACACCTCCCGATAACAACAAGTAGCCACAATTGGGGAAGACACCCCCAAGGCCAATGATCTCGACTCAGATTCCGGCCGCCACCCGCCACCACCGCGCCAGCGACGCCAAGCGCACCCAACCCCGCCTAGTCCTGCTTACTGCGGAGTTGACGCTCCCTACCGCTCGAGATGCCACAGCGCCGGACCACTCGGATCACCCAGTGCCCACACCGCCCGAGATGCCGCAGCGCCCGCACCCTTCGACTTGGTGCAACGCCCACACCGCCCGAGATGCCGCAGCGCCCGCACCCTTCGACTTGGTGCAACGCCCACACCGCCCGAGATGCCGCAGCGCCCGCACCCTTCGACTTG